>CASIBX010000001.1 GCA_949373075.1 Candidatus Poseidoniaceae archaeon
GGGAATCCTACTAATGGTATACTGATCCAATCAACAGTGGTATCCGAATCACCAAGTGAAGGGAAGAAAGCCATCAGGCCAGCAACTACAACCAGTAAGCCACCGACTAACATGAACTCCTTGTTTTTGATATCCATTGTTTGACTACCGCTCAATCAAGCCACCCCCCATAGTAACATGAAGATGACCAGTGTTCCTAAAGCAGCCATCATAATGTAATCTCTAGCACTT
Source organism: Candidatus Poseidoniaceae archaeon (assembly GCA_949373075.1). Classification (GTDB taxonomy): domain Archaea; phylum Thermoplasmatota; class Poseidoniia; order Poseidoniales; family Poseidoniaceae; genus MGIIa-K1. The sequence goes on from CASIBX010000001.1 coordinate 232, forward strand.
CCAGTGGTCAGTGAACGAACCCTTCTAGATACTTCTTGGCTAGTGGATTCAATCGTTTTGATTACACCATCTATTACCTTAGAATCGAAGAGGGCGGATAGGTTTGCAAATCCTACTACGATTTTTAACATTGCAGCGTCATAAATATCGTCGAAGTGAAGTCTCTTGTGCAGAGATTCAGACAGGCTTGAATTTGCCCATGCGCTGTTATCGAAATTGGATTTGCTGTTGACTTTAGCAGATAGGGAAATCGCCCACTGCATCCAAGGTTTTGCCTTCTGTCCATCATCCAGACTTCCACCGTAAAGAGACATAGCAAGCGATGGACCAACAATTAAGGACAGTCCAATTGCAATATATGTTATCACCATCAAGTATGGTTCATCATTTAGGAACACATGTTTCATTTCAGAGCCAATTCCGCCTATGAAACTAGAATAATGACCGGTCTCAAAGTTACCCAACCAGTTACCTACGTGCATGCCTGCTAGGATGAATGCACTAAGAGTCATGAATGTCAAGATAACTAGAGGGATTGGAATCCAAGCGGTTTGCTCGTGTACTTTCTCAGCAACTTCGGTCTTTGGCTTACCTGCGAATGTCATGAACCACATTCTAGACATATAGAATCCAGTCATGCCTGCACCGATTAGTATCAACGTTGCAGGGAGGAAGAAAATTGGTTCTTCCACTGCGACTTGCCATGCACTAGAAATGATTCCTTCCTTAGACCAGAATCCACCAATAAATGGAATTCCAATAATTGACATGCTACCAAAGAACATAGCGGTAGCAGTGATTGGCATTCTACTTGCTAAGCCACCCATGTTTTCCATAGATTGCGCATCGAAGTGGTCATCGTGGTGGCCATCATGGTCATCATCATGGCCGTGGTGAGCGACTTCGTGGTGTGCATGGTGCATTTCGTGAATCACCGACCCTGATGCCATGAAGAGCATTCCTTTGGCCATTGCGTGATTGAATAGATGGAATAAAGAAGCACCCATAGCGAATGCTGCCAATTCCTCATATCCGTTATTTGCAAACCATAGAGCGGAACCTAGACCTGTGAAGATGTATGCTAATTGACTCATTGTTGAGTATGCTAGGACTTTCTTCAGGTCCATCTGTACGAAAGCGATCAATGCAGCCATAACAGCGGTTATTCCACCGATACAAGCGATTATGATTGCTAGAGTGGATAGTGATCCTAATTCTGCTCCACTAAAGAATGGGAACATCCTTGCAACTAGATACAATCCTGCGTTAACCATTGTTGCAGCGTGAATAAGAGCAGAAACTGGAGTAGGCCCTTCCATAGCATCCGGTAGCCATACGTGAAGTGGGAATTGTGCAGATTTACCAACAGCACCAATGAACATCATTCCTAATGCGATCTGCAGTTTACCTGGGTCAACAGCAGCAATATTTGCCTCATTGAATACATATGCGTAATCGAGATGGCCGTCGAATAAATTCCACAGCATTACTAGGCCGATTACTAGGAATACGTCACCCACACGGGTGGTTAGGAAAGCTTTCTTTGCAGCGTAAGCAGCACTCGGGCGTTCCCAGTAGAAACCGATTAGAAGGTATGAACAAAGACCCATTAACTCCCAGAATATGAATAGCCAAAGGAATGAATCTGCAAGAACCATACCCAACATTCCACTACAGAATAATACGAATTCTGCATAGAAACGATGGTTTCTATTATCGTTGATTTTATCAGTATTCATGTACCCAATCGAGAAGATATTAATCAAGAAACAAAGGAATGCTGCAACGAATAGCAGCATAACTGTTAGATGGTCTATGTGGACACCTACACCGAATACTTTGGTGGTAATAGCCCCTGTTTCAGGGTTCCACCAAGATGATTCAAACCAAGTGAAGATGTTAGCAGTACCAACATGGTGCATGTGTTCTTTGATTACTAACAAAGCAAGAAGTAAACTTGCTCCCATTACTGTAAGAGCAATTATTCCTCCTTCCTTGACATTCTTGACCCAGGTCGGAGTTCCGTTGAATATCTTACCAAGGAACAGTATGACCGGGAATGCTAACATAGGTAGCAGAGGGATAAGTACCGCATAATCGATGATTCCAGACTCACTCATGATATCACCTCAGTTCTTTAGAAGATTTACCTCATCGAGAGAAATCGTCTCATGCTGTCCATACATTGAGAGGAAAATCGCCAGTCCTATAGCGACTTCTCCTGCTGCAATTGCAATTGCGAAAACTGCGTAAACCCATCCGGTTACATCGCCCCAATGACTAGCAGCAGCAACAAATTGTAGATTGACTGCATTTAGCATCAATTCGATACACATCAAAACGACGATTGCATTCTTACGGCTAAATGCGCCCCAAAGACCGATAATGAACAAAATTGCGGCTAAGCCTGAAACCCATGCTGGATCGATCATTGCTTTTCACCTCCATTGAGTTCCCACTCTAGATTGATTAAGCGTTCATCACGAACAAGATATGCTGCTCCGACCATAGCCATGGCCATAAGGAAACCAAGAGCCATTAGCGGTAATGCCCAATCTCCAAACAATGCAGATGCTAAGTCACTAGTAGTAAGCACTTCATCAGAAGAATCCTCCCAAACGACATCTGCGGAGACTGCAGAAATAATTACTGCACCTAAGAATACAAGGCCAACTCTGGCTAAGATAGAAAGAAGTCTCATTCGAAATCCTCCTCCAAGATTTGACGCCTAGTCAGCATTATACCAAACAGAACGACCAGCATTACGCTAGCCAGATAAACTAGAATTTGAATTACTGCTAAGAATTCAGCACCCATTAGAATGAAAACTCCTGCAACTCCTATGAAACAAAATATCAAACACATCATTGAATGTGCAACTCTTTGCATGTAGATCAGGCCAAGAGCGCCACCTATGACAATGGTGCTCATAAGAAAGAACAGGCCTATCTCCAAGTAGGATGCTAAATCCATAATCAGGCCTCCCCTGCAGCAGCAGCTTTTGCCGCTTTCTTGGCTCTCTTGTCGCGCTCTTTGCTAGCTCTCTTAGCCAATTCAGCATCGACTGCTTCTTGGTGGTCTCCAATTAGAACTCTAGTTCTACTAGCATCCATCCAAAGTTCTTGCCTGCTAAATCCAGACATACCATCATATTCGTTGGTCATGAAGAATGATGTGAAATTACATGCTTCCATACAAAGTCCACAGAACATACATCGGCCTAAGTCGATTCTTCCTGAGACGATTTGGTCATCCGCCGGGTACAATGTTTCTAAAGAAACGATGTCTTCTTCGCCGCTGTCATTCCAGCGCATTCTTGCACTGTCTCCAGTCAGATCTAGAACTTCACCGAATCTCCACTCCTGTGGAGCGTCTTCATGAGCAGTTGCTAAATTGAAGGTATCCATTGAAGCAAGCACTTCTGGTTTTTCGATTGCAGCGAACTTTCCAACTTCAAGTTCAGCTCCATATCCTTCCCATTCTCCTTCAGCACTGTCTAAGACATCGACACGTAATTCGGTAGTCATGTGTAAACAAGAGTTTGGACAGACGTTTACACACATCTTACAAGCAGTACATGTTTCCCAAATAACGCCTATTCTCCCGTTGTAATTACCTGGAACGAATAGCCAAGGTTCGATCTCTTCGATTCGCTCATATGGATAACTCACAGTTTGAGGTTTCCAGATAGTAGGTGTCAAGTCAGTACCTGCGCGGTCCGGAGTATAGTGGTGTGCAGTAATGTCATTGAGATGTTTTGTTTTCTCAGCGCGAGCGATAGCTCCGTCATCTAAAAACTCTGGATGAGTTGTATTGTGATAGCCACTGGAGAATCTACGACCGATGAACGCATAGGTTCTAAGAACGGTCAATCCAGTTATCTTAAACGGGTACCAAAATAGGTTTCTAAAGTTGGGCTTGCCATGTGGATGTGCTGCCATATTCTCACCTCACTCCTGTCCTGCGATGTGCGTTCCCGCAGGAGTCATCGTTCGAATGTGATACATACGCTCTTCATTCTCTTCGATATTCTCGTCTTTCATTAGTACAGTGAATACACCGATCCAGAACAATGTTGTCAAGATAGGTAATCCCCAAGGAATATTGAATCCTAGGACTGTAAGGTCCCAAGTCCATCCGCCAGCAATTGTATCAGACATTGCGCCGGCATCAAAGAAGAACAAGCGGTATACGAGTGAAAGTATGACTTGAATAACTGCTAACGGTAGCAACATTCTCCAACCAAATTCTAGAATCTGGTCAGTCCTAATTCTTGGTAGCGCAGTTCTTGCCCAAACGAATACTACAGTGAAAATAAACCAAGCCTTTAGCAGGGTCCAAATCACACCAGGTATCGCTAACCAAGCCCCACCGAGGTAAGGGATTGAGCCAATAGTTCCAGCAAACGGAGCGTGCCATCCTCCCAAGAAGAAGTGAGCGAACAGGATACTTGCTGCGTAAACACGCATGTATTCTGCAGCGAATAGAAGTCCGAACCTCATGCCGCCATATTCAGTCCACCAACCTTCAACCAATTCAGCTTCAGCTTCAGGCATGTCGAATGGGATTCTTTCTACTTCGGCGATCATACTAACCAAAAATAATACTCCACCAAGTGGCATTAGGAAGAACAACCATGTTCCCGAAGAATGCTGGAAATGGACTATCTCAAGGAAGTTGAATGAACCCGCCATGATACAGACACCTAGGATTGAAAGTAGTAATGGAATCTCATATGCAGTCAACTGTGCAGCGCTTCTGATTCCTCCAAGAAGAGTGTACTTGTTGTTAGAAGACCAGCCTGCAAAGAATACACCTAGAGGAGCGATTCCGAAGATTGCGAATGCAAATAATACTGACAGTTCTGGATTTGCCCCATAGATTCCACTCGATAGTGGAATCATTCCTAGAATCATAATTGTAGATGAGATGACAAGGAATGGTGCCAATTCAAAGATGATTTTGTCTGCTCTAGAAGGAACCATGTGTTCCTTAGTAAGGAATTTCATTCCGTCCGCAATGTTCTGGAAGAAACCTGGGAAAATAGTTACGCCGTACCAAGAACGGTTGCCTACTCTGTTGACCATTTCGTGCTTGTGTCCACCGTTACCAGCGACTTTGTTTAACCAACCATTAATGGCGCCAATCGGCTTACCTAAGCCGTACGGAATCATATTCCACCATTCACCGGCAGTTACTCCATTCTCTCCAACCCAAAGAGAGCGAAGTGCTGTAGTGGCACCACGGCGGTCATTTACACGCGCATAGAATTTTCTTTCAATCCACAAAATCATGAACATCGATAACATGATGCCACCGAATACTATCAAACATGTAGAAAGGGTGTAAACCAAGAATGCAATATCGTTGGCTGATGATTCAAGGAATGTATCATCAAATAGCATATTTGCGCCCTCGCGGGTGCGGTAGTAAATGAAGTCGTGAAGCCCTAACCAATCATCCATGACAATCACCTCAACGGTCGGTCTCTCCTATACATGGGTCGAAACTACCCATGATTGCAGGTATGTCTGCAACCTTGTAACCAATCATGGTTTTAGCAACATAAGGAATTGTAATGAACATTGGAGAACGTATAGACAATCTATACGGATTCTTACCTCGGCTATCGCCACCACCCTGGATGTAGAAATTGGAAACCCCCCGGGTACATTCGTAAGTGCTGTACCCGGTTGCGCCTTCAGGTGCACGGGTAGGCGCCTTGGTTAGAATCATTTCATCTCCAGGCTGGTAATGAGTATTTGCTCCGCCTGGAATCTTCTCGATAGCATCTAGAAGCATGCGGCAAGATTGGCGCATCTCTTCCATGCGAACTCGATAACGGTCATAGCAATCTGCCCCTTTTACACTTGTAGGTTTCTCAACTGCTGGTTCCCAATCGACTTGGTCATAAACAGAATATGGGTTGGTCCATCGTGTATCAGTATTTACTCCGGCTGCACGAATATTAGGTCCTGAAACTCCGGCATCAAGTTGGTCTTCTGCAGTAGCATATCCAACTCCTTGAAGTCTAACCAACCAGATTGTTGATTCGTCCAAAAGCATCTCATACTCATTAATTCGATTTTCAAAGAGTTTTACTTTGGCCTTCAGCCTGTTGGCCCAACCGATTGGAATGTCCCTCTTTACTCCACCAATTCGTGGATAATTGTAGTGCATTCTAGAACCGCCCAATTCCTGTAATAGGTCAAGGAACATCTCACGGTCTCTCAAACACCAGGTCATTAAAGTTAGATTTCCAATATCTGGGCCAAACGCTCCAAGCCACATCAAGTGACTTGCAAGTCTCTGAACTTCTGCTGCCATCAAGCGAATATATTCTGCCCTTTCAGGAACTTCTGCTTCCAAAAGGTCTTCTGCAGCCATTACGTAAGAATGGGCCCAAGTCATTGCACTGACATAGCAAAGACGGTCACAGTAAGGTGTGATTTGAGTGAAATCTCTTGCTTCGCAAATCTTCTCAACACCGCGATGGATGTAACCCAATTCTGCTTCGGTGTCCGTGACGGTTTCTCCATCGATCTTGACTCGTAGAGTCCACAGACCGTGAGTCATTGGGTGCTGAGGCCCCATTGTAATCCACATTTCTGCCATGTTGCCACCTCACTTTACCCGGCCCTCATCGACCGGTTTTCTACCGAACCCTTGAGGGTCGTCATACATCTCATTGAAATCATGATAGCGAATCTTATGTTGGCGTTGCAAAGGATGGAATCCAACTGGAGAATCGTGAGGATTTAGAACACGGTGCATATTGATGTGTCCTTCGAAGTCAATTCCCACCAAATCCCATGTTTCTTTTTCATTCCAATCTGCCCCTTCCCAAATATCTTGGATTGTGGGCACAGATGGTGAGTTTCCAGATGGTAGAGGTATGAATATCTCGAACCCCATAGGGATGTCGTCTCCTTTGAGGTCCTCTCCTTTGAGAACTGTCATTGTATGAGCTTCAACATTAGCGATAGGCCATCGGTTCAAGTGATATGCCACTTCCCAGCCCCTATCTGCACTTCCTTCAGGGAAGTGAGTTCCTGTGACCATGGCACAATAATTTACGCCCATTTCGAGTTTCAAGAACTTAGCAATGCCTCTCAACTGACTAGGAGAACATATGATTCTAACGAATTCATACTTCTTACCAGAGGTCTGTGCAACAGCCTCTGCGGTTACTCCAGCATCACTAAAACGAGAGGTAATAGATTCCACACAAGCCTTTGCAGCTTCTGCATTCTGTTCTATTGTAACGGTAGTTCCCACTTCAATCATCTCCTACAATAATTGGCTTGTCACCGTCACGGCCAGTAGATGGAGCACCACCTATTCGGATAATTTTCTCACGGAGTTTACCGAATCCATCGATTAAAGTTTCAGGGCGAGGCGGGCATCCGGGAACATAAACGTCGACTGGAATTACTGTGTCCACCCCTTCCAAAATGTTGTAAGATTGGTAGTAAGGCCCTCCGGAAATTGCACATTCGCCCATAGCGATACAATATTTTGGCTCTGGCATTTGCTCCCATAGACGAACTATGGGGTCTGCAAACTTCTTGGAGATTGGTCCGTTGACAAGAAGAACATCTGATTGGCGAGGACTTGAACGGAATAGTACTCCGAAACGGTCTCCATCAAACCTAGGCGTTGCAGCAGCAGCCATTTCAATTGCACAGCACTTGATTCCAAGATGGAGTGTGAACAATGATTTTCTCCCAGCCCAATTAAAAAATCGACCTGCAAGAACACTGAGTAATTGTTTGATTTTAGTCGCTTTGAGGGCCTCATCGGTAACGTCACCGACAACTTCAACCAACGCCCTACTGTTGAAAGTAGTGTAATTCTCTCCGGTATCACTCATTTTGTCACCTCAGATGTAAATGCGGCCTCGCTTACGGAATACGTGCCAAACTCCCAGAACCATCGTAGCAAAGAAAATTGACAAAACAATCATCTCCGTGCCAACTAGGTCTATCGATGAACTTCCCGAAGTAGTCTGGGTGGCATCCATAGCCAACAGGCCTCCCAATGCCATGAACATGAAAGCTACATCGAAAACTAAGAAAATAATTGCATACCAATAATATTGGAAGTGGAATTGAATCATTGCATCGCCAACGGGCTCAGAACCACATTCGTAAGTTGAAAGACGGCGAGGATATAGGCTGTGGTCTTTCTCATATCCTTCCATTAACCATGATTTTGTCATGTGCGGACGAGCAGGATCTACCTTAGGCATAACGAAGTACTGAGTGATAAAAGCACCCAGTGGCATCCCGATTCCAATGAGCGTCATGATAGCCATTGAAAGGTAGGTACCAGTAACCGTTTCTGCTCCGACCAACTATGCCACCAACCGAGAGCGTTGTCACTCTCTATTGAAGGCCAAACGACAACCATCCATAAGCGTTGTCTCACGCCCACGCGAGTGAACGGCTGTATAGCCAATGACCCCGTAGGGGTCAGTTACGACGACGTAAAGCGAGATATGCGAATCCAATAAGCACTAATGCTGCCATTGACATCAAAACGTTTGGAGTTATCAAAGAATTGAATGCAAACTCTTCAGGCTGGCCATTGACGGTCAATTCAAGGTTCTCCCTACCGACCAAACCAATATCTGATGGTTCGGTTGAAAGTGTAAATGTGAATGAGTCTTCAACTTCAGTATTATCGCCGCTAGGTGGGTTTACTTTCGCATAAATCCTCACAGACTCCCCTTCATCTAGAGTGCAGAGTAGGTGGTCGCCGTTATCAGCACAGGTAGAGCCAGATTCAAAACTGAGAATTACATTCCAACCGCGTAAACCTCCGCTTGAAAATACTTTGAACTCTGATTCAACATTTCCTGAATTGGTCAATAGGACTTCGAAATTAGCAGAGTTTCCAATCTCTCCAAAGATAATGTCTTTCTCAACACCACCCATAAGTTCCATTTCAACATCAAGAACGGTCTCCACAGATAATGAAAGAGTGATTTTACCGCTTCTATTGGCTGCATTGGATACAGAAGTGGCCACTATTTCCAATAGACCGCCATCACCATTTTCTGCCCCTGAACTAACTCCAACCTCTAGCAAAATAATTGCATAATACGGAGCAGGTGAATGAGAATCTACCAAACCGTTTGCGACTATCTTCTCGAAAATCTTGTCTTCGTTTGATCCGATTAGTGGTAAGCCTCCATCAAAGTAGAAAGTTCCCGTTGATTCGTTGTAAGCGCCCCACCCTTTAGGCACCGAGAGTGGGCCGTCGATTGGCACACCTCTGAATGTTAAAGTACGTGTTGCAGTACCAGATAATCCTGTGAAATCAAAGAGTGCTTCATCAGTCATATCCCCGGTATTCATTAACTTGAGATGGAATGTTTGTGAGCCACCTGGCGGCAATATTAGCATTGCATTACGGGTTAAGTCATCTGGTGAATTCATGATAATTACATCCATTGCAAAGTCCCTATCGGAAAGGATTGCTCTGAAGATAAATTCTAATTGGTTGTCAGGGACATTGTCATTATCATCATCGCCATTATTGTTATCTCCAAGATTTGTGACTCTAACTGTCAATCTTGAACTCTCTAATTCTTCTTCTCCATCAATGGAAACTACAAGGTACATTGTAACGGTAGTTCTTGCATCGATATCGACTTCAGTGACAATTGTACCATCGGATGTTTCGAAATGCTTACCCCAACCCGGCTGAGCGGTCTGAGATATTACAGAGAAGCGGAATCTGTCCAGTGTGTTTCCATCATTGGTAATGGTTAGAGGGAATTGAACGGTAGTGTCGGAGCGACCTGTTTGGTCTTCAGCAGGAGCATCTCCACTCATTCCATGTACTGCCTTGACTGTTATTTTCAATTCTTGGGTGTCGTAAGAGCCCCCACTCGAAGTTGGCATGACGGAGAAAGTAATCGTTACCTCTTCAGTTGCTAGAGCATCGTTTGGTAATGAAATCGAGATATCAATGGTTCCTGATTTTTCATTACTGTGCCTTGATTGTGTAGATATTGTCGATGACTCAAGAGATACAGACCAGCCGGAAGGAGGGGCTGAAGCTGATACTCGGAAAGTATCAGGCCCATTGCCTTGGTTAGTTACTGTTAGAGTGGTTGAAGCATTCTGGCCTGGTTCAATATTGTACAATGCTGTGTTACCTAAAGACATTGATGCGCCTCGAGATTGCCCAACTGTAATCGAAACTTCCGCATTACATTTTGCAGTGTTTCCATCCTTTCCTTGAATTGTAATTGACTTTTGTGAATTAGCCTCAATCGAATCATCTGGAGTGACTTCGATTGTGAACTCTTTCTCACCATTTCCACCATTGTATGGCAGCATTCCACTAGATGCTCCATCAACACTAGCCCACATCGAATGGCTTCCTGCAAATCCAACATTCACAGACCAATCGGTATTTCCTTCATTGGTGAAAGTGGCTACTAAAGTTCCAGTCTCTCCTGGCTCTATGCTCATACTAGTCTTTGATAGAGTTAAATCACATTCTTTCAACTCAGGAACGTTTAGGTCAAATCCTTCTACATCTGATGCACTACCGTTAGGGTTTTGGTCGTTGGAGACAATACCCTCAATTTCCCAGCAGTACTTATCGCTAGATTTCCCATCTGGGACCTCTAGAGTTACTGTTACCCATTCGGACGATTCATTATCCAATTGAACCTGACTAGGCTCAACATCGATTGACAGACTTCCATCTGAAGTACATCCTGAACCTCCAACTGTATCGATTGTTAGATCGATTGTCTCTTGGACTCGACCAGTATTTTCAACTTCCACATCCCATTCGATTGTAGTCTCGCCCGCCCACTGCTTGTGAGGGTTATCAACTGTCAATTCAACACCGAAAACTGCAGACCCGGCTCCATCACCCGCTGTTGTCTCTACATCTTGAGTAGATTGAGCAGGGGCACCAGGCTGGTCTGGAGGTGTAACTTGTTCATTGGCATTTGCTGTGACGGTGGTTATACACGATCCTTCGGCGTTTTGCGCAAGTGATACATTGAGGAAGGTTTCTTCATATGAACCGGATTCAATTGGTTGCCCGATTTGACCTATAGCGGTGGAATATCCAGTACAGTCTTGCTCATTGGTTGATGCTAAATTTACTGAAACCGGATTGGCTCCGTTATTGTATACGCGAACTGTGTATTCCGCAGTCTCCCCGGGGTTTACGGTTTGTGAACTTGGAGTAACAGAAAGTGAGATGTTGGCATCCCTACCTGAATCGTCCGCAGTAACAGGATTTGCTATCGCTGGAACCAGTGAAATTAGTAGCAGTGAAACCAGTAGAATACTGGCTCGATGCTGACCACGTTTTGTGTCTCGTCTGCGGGGTTCCATGAACCCCGGTCGCAGTGGTCACAGTAAAAGGCTATGCGCTAATGCTCGTGAATCATTCCACATTTACGAAATCAGACGATTCCGCACCACAATTTGTGCAAGTTGTAACCTTACACACTGAATGATATCTCGCCCCACAAGAAGGGCATCCAAGCATCATAGACAAAATCGGCTGCCTGCATGAAAAGCACGGTGTTGCATTTTCATGTTGTTCGGGCTTCTTGAACAAATTACCAGTTGGGGCCTTTATTGGAATAGAATCTTCATCTCTTTTCTTTAACATAATGAATGCAACAGCCCCCAAAATAACCGGAATTAGTAACAGTAATATCCAATATTCGGAAAGGAACGATTCGCTCTCAGCGCCTACAACTTCGCCATTACTGGACATTTGAAGAACTATCTGTGAGCCATCAACTTCATCTGTGCCCGAAATTGAAATAGATACTGTTCCATCACCTGGTTGATTTGCAGTTATCTCCAATCTAACCTTTTGTGATTGACCCGCTTGAAGATTTACTGAATCTGCACCATCAAACTCTACATCCCAATCTTCGGCTACTGATGTGACAACGGTTCCTGAAACAATTGTGTTTCCAATATTCGTGATAGTCAATTGTATGGTTGAGGTCTCCCCTGTCTGTAAGACTTCAGGGCCATCGATCTTCCAACTTACCTCTTTTGATAGAGCGACCAACATAGTTACGGTTTCATTTGTAGAAACCATATCGCCAGAAAGTGTCACCCTAAACTCAGGTTCAGTAGATGGCTCAGCCATAGCAGAGATAATTATTGTACAAGTCAAAGCTTTGACTTCGCCTCTAGAGATTTGGCCCGGAGACGTGCATTCTCCAAGCAAATTGTTCTCTAATTGTAATGACACGGTTGGATTCCAATCAGTGTCGGCTAAGTTCTCTACAACCCACGTATAGTTGATTGGAACACCAGCTGGATGTTGACCTGGACCGAAAATATTGGACCAAGTCTCACCCGCAATTTCAACCGAGGTGAAGGTCAACTTGGGCTCTGCTAAAACGATAATATCTACATCTTCGGTGTGACTCCAAGAACCTTGACTGGAGTCCATTATCAATTTAATTTCTCCACTCTTGGCATCTTGTCCTGCTGAAATTGAAATCACAATATTACGAGAATCGGTCCATGACAAATCAATCTCTTCAAGAATTGTATTTTGCAGCCACCCATTAGGCAATTGCAATCTGGGGCTTAGCAATAAATCAAAATTGCCACGGTTTTCAATCGTATATTGTAATGAAAGAGAGTTACCTGGAATGATAGATGAGAAAGTAGTCTCTAAGTCTATTACTGCCAAAGCGATTTCATCAACAATTAGTGGCAATTCATATTCCACCATCTTGGAATCTTCAGTCTGTGAAACTACCTTTAACACAACAGTTAGTTCCGCTCCAGCTAATGTCATTACTTGGGGCGGAGTGAAAGTGACACCAATGCTCATTTGACCATCCTGTAACATCAATCCTGTAGAAGCAGAGTTGGCCCCTCCTTGGGATGAAAGGTCATCAAAACCAGCATGCCATCCGGGAGGAGCTTCAAGGAATAAATCATAGCCAACATCACTATTCCCTAGATTGAATAGCCTAATATCAATCGAAGTTGGAGAAGAAGGATTTACTGGAATGACAGTATAATCATATTCGATTCGAGTCTGTGAAAGGGTTGGTACATCCAACAATAATGTGTAAGGGCTACTAACTCCATTGTCCTCGTCATATCCGAGTAAATTAATCAGATATATGCCCGGAGCTGGCCCTTCAGGATGCACAAGTGTGACGTTGATAAGAGCAGCTTCTTGGCCGTCTAATTCGAAATCGGTTTCATCAAGTCCAACATACCACGATTGAGAAACTCCATCTGGATTGATTACTCCTGTAGTAGAGATAGAAGCGTTGGTTGTAAGAAGCGCAGTATTGGTCAGAGTTATTTGCCAAGATGAGGATGTTGCATTAATGTCACCCAATACGAAAGTAGGATTGGCTGATTCTATTCTAACCCCAGGTGTTGTAACATTGACTAATATGTCCATTCGATTGTTATCTTCATTGATCTCATCAATTGTGTCACTACTATCTATCAGGAAAGAAAGAGTACGGCCACCTGCAGTTTGAGGTTCCCAATCCCAGAATAGTACCTTAGAACCGCCAGGCCCTAAATCAAACGTTTGAGTATCGATTGTAATTCCTTCTTCTTGGAATATTACTTCAACGTTTTCTGCTTCGACGTTACCTAGATTGGTCACAGCCATTTCCACAAGAACATCATCTCCAACCTGAGGTATTGCGATATCGGTTTGTAATGAGGATAAAACTGGAGAAGGGTCTGGACGTAAGTCGTTAACTCCAACTCCGGAAACAGCAATTGCGAACGGTTGTGCTTTGGAGCCAGAATGCCCGGCATCGGTCACCTTAACCGTCCATAGCCCCATTTCTGCTGAATCGACCAAGATTACCTCGACATTGTTTAGTGAGTCATGATTTCCACCTTGGATTGACCGCCCTTGGGAAAATTCATTTCCTTTGTACTCCACCCCACTAGGAGTTGTAACTAGTAAATTCAAATTGTTTACTAATTGGGTATTAGAAAATCTTGAGCCACGTTCATCGGACCATGCGAGGACGGCCTTGAATGGCTGATTAGGAGTTGTAATGTCGAAGGAATAACTTTTCGAGTTGCCTGTTGAAGAAAGAACTGAACGGTCATCAACCCATATTCCACGGCCGTTATTTGGTGCGAGCGTAGACTTGAGGTCTATACGGCCCCAGCCCTCATCCATGTTCGGGACGTCGCGTGAACCGATGTCTTGGGCTCCAAGAATCATTAGTGCCTTTACCAATGCTCCTTGGGGTTCAGGTCTTTGTGCAACCTCAGTAATATATTCACGAATCAATGCTGCTGTTCCAGCAGCATTTGGAGTTGCCATACTTGTTCCAGTGTATTCGAGATACCAATTATTACTCCATGTTGAACCACCGGTATCGGTCGCTTCTTGAGCTCTACAAGAGCGAACATATCCGCCCGGTGCTAGAATATCTGGTTTAATTCGGCCATCGTCAACAGGACCTCTACTAGAGCCGTCCATTATTGAATTAGGAGCGCCCTGATATCTGTTTTGAGAATTGCCTACAGTGATAGTATTCTTGGCGGTAGCAGGGGAACCAATTGTATCACTGCCAGGGCCGTCGTTACCTGCTGCAAAGAGAACTACTAATCCTTCTCTGCCGCTGTAATATTGGTCATAGTAACGAGTCCTATCATCAACATCTTCTGAAGAAGAAGTGTATACTCCCCAATCTGATGAGGAAGAAGAGCCCCATGAATTGGAGTGTATTCTAGCATTGTTACTGTAGGCAGTGTTCAACATGTTATTGATACTAGACCATTGGAAGTTTCCACTGTTGTCATTCTCCATAGCTTGGAAATACAGTTCAGCCTCAGGAGCTACTCCAGCATAATTACCCCGGCTACCATCACCAAGAATTGTACAAGCAACGTGAGTTCCATGTCCTGAATGTGCATCTGCTGTAGAGCCGTCTCCAATTACATCGACGTTTCCAACTACACGACTACCGAAATCTCCGTGGTCATGATCAAGTCCTGAATCAGCAACTGCTATTATTTGGCCAGAGCCATCAAGGTCGGTTGTGTAAAATGACTTCATTGCGTTTATGTTCATGTGGTTTCGAGCATTGTCATTCCAAATTGCCAATTCGGGCTGGGGGCCAATCCAAGCGACTGACGGCTCTGAAGCAATCGATGCAATCGATGCAAGGGTGACGCCATCATAACGACCGGTTTCAGCGAGAGTTGAGTCACTAAGCATTGACTTAGCGACAATATCAATTTCTTGATGAAGCCTCATGCCCCAATCATCTGCGATATCTACGCCCGGCAACAATGATTCAGCCCGCCAGGATTCTATTCTAACTGGAATATTCTCATAATCATCCATTATTGCAAAATCTACGAGCATCGCTATTGGTACTGGTTGAATAGCCGCTACTCCTTCAACTTCCTTTAGTATTGAAAGACCATTTTGAGTGCCTTGAACAAGTAACCCAGATGGTGCAATAAACTCTCTAACCTCTACACCTTTTTGGTCTGCAATCGTGTCCCTAACTTCTGAAAACCGATAATCAGTGGAGACTAAAACCAAAGATAAATCAGGTCTTGAGACAAGTAATTCTTCTGGGATTTCATCATCAAATAATAATCCTGAAGCGTCGTGTACCCCTAGTCGAGAATGAGCTAATAGTGGTCTTTCTTCCATTGACAATGTTTCATCTAATTGACCTACAAGGTTACGAATCGAATCATCAGGAAGGTCGAAACGTAACCATTCTACACCGTCATCAGCGCTAGACTGACCAGATTCATTGGAAACTGGAATCCCAGATATTAAGAATATCAGGATAAGAAGAACTGCGCTACGCGCCTGCCTTGGCTGGTGAAATGAGTTCACAGAAACCACGTCACTCCATCACAATCATAGTTGTAGATAGCGGTCTGAGCATCAGATACTTCGTAAGAAAAACTGTCCTGTACATTATCTCCTCTAAAGTTAGTCCATTCGATAAAAACATGAATCGAATATTCGTCCCAAACAGTATAACCTCTAGCAACAAGTTCCATTTTGTCACCAGAAATGCTTGTGTGACTGGGTATTGAATCGAATGCTACTTCGAAATATTCTATGACGGTGTTATCTTTATCTTTGAATTCTACAATTAGGTTGACATCGGTGATATCTCTACTTCCATCATTGGCTAATTCGGTTAGAACAATATGCCCATTCCTTTGAAGATAAGTTATCTCTATTTCAACATCGTCTCTTGGGATTACCCAATACCATGTTGAGGCTAAAGCACCCAGGAGCATCAGTAAAATCACTCCGGCAAGAGCAATTCTTAGAGGATGAACCCTTTCACCGAATTCGACTACTTTCTGACCTATTTCTTGTGATAGGTCATGGAGTTCCTCATCGATGTAATCTTGTTCATCCATTAACCCGTCACCGCCGCAATTCCTGTTGCAATTAATGATGAGAAGGGGTCTACAATCATTACATGGGTCGTTTCAATCTTACCGCCTGTAAGACTACTGATTAGCGATAAGTCGGTGACTACTCCGTTTACGCCTATGCTGGAAGCGGTTGGTATTCCGCCGGTAAATTGAGCATCCAGCATTACACCTCTGGCATCAATATCATACCCTAGAACTGTGACTTTAGTCTGCGCTGTCGCAACAATCCTTCCGCCTGTTATGCCATCGACTACTATTACTGGGTAACCAAGAACCATGTGTTGGTGAACTTCTGCTCCTTGGAGGTTCTCACCAACCATCTCAGCAGTTACCAATTCCATATTGTCTCTGACCAATGTATCGCTTCTGCGAATGTATAACTTCTCAACACCATTACCTGAGGCGGAAATTCTTGCTCCAAAGTCTTCTGTAACTTCCATCGAGAATCTGTCAGGAAGATTCTCTGCTAACATTAGGTTGCTGCCACGGATATTCTGAGCTTTACCTTTTGTCTCAATAAAGAGGTCCATTGCATCGCTATTTGAGGAATAATCCATCTCAAACATTCCTTGGAACGATGTAACTTCATGAATGTCGAATTTGTCTGCAGGTTGGGCTAGAAGATGCATTTCACCAGGAACGTCACGTATGAACATCGTAGATGGCCACCATAGGCCATCCACCTTTCGTAGTTGTTGAAGCATCAATGAATCTGCAGCATTAAGCCCGATTCTGTCACTCGGAGGAACATTCAAATCGGCTTGTAAGATATCTCCAATCTTAGAATAAAGATCTGCACTTGCTGGTGCATCGAATAGCATCATCTCAGTTCTCAGGCCTCGTAATTTGTTATTTTGTAGTACCCTAGCACTGTCCATTCTTTCACCCATTTCATAGGTCATATCGATAGTTGTCCTTGGGATAATTAATTCGGCTTCGGTAGTAGTCGATAGATGAATCGAAATATCTCGCTGTAGACTGGTGTCTAATCCAGATAATATAAGCAGAGAATCAGTTTTAGCAAGACCGTTTAATTCGATTGTTAATATCGGTCTAGCAGGAGTCCAGCCCTCCAAAGAGGCTAGAACTTCAAAGGTTGGAACCTCATCATTTATGGTTACTGAATAACTCATTTGTATCCTGCCAGCAGGTAACTGTGGCATCCAAATCTTACTGTGCCATGAACGTCTTTGTTCTAGTTCTAAACCTTCAGTAGCCATCGTATCTAGGTCTAAGAGAGACATCTCTCTGGCCGATACATAACCATCCTCCATTGCAGTAACAATGGCGCTAGCGTTAGTCAAACCACCCCACTCTAGAGCTTCGATTACACCCTCTCTTTCAGCCTCAGTGATTTCTAAATCTTCTAATGCTTCTGAAACTACTAAGCGAGAACTCTCGGTAAATGTAGTCATTCGTGAGTAATTAAATTCTAATTGAGTACCTTCCAATACTTCTCCTGTCAGACCATGCGCCCATCTTGGCTCTGTTGGGATATTCACTCCCTTCTTGACATCCAAGGTTATGTCGAATTCTTCCCCTGTAATCAAATCCAAACCTAGGCTCATGTTGCTCCTGATATTGGAGGCATCACCTAAGTCAACCATACTCTCGATAGCAAAGTCGTTCACAGAAGAGCCAAAATCTATCATTCCTGAAAGGAAGAAGGAGAGAGAGAGTACGCCATCGGCTTCACCGAACTCTGGTACACTGATAATATCTGATTTTTCGGAAGATGGCAAAAACAGTGTAACATTTGCAGGCAGAGGGTCCAAGTGAACACGTCCTGAAAGACCTAGGAACTTGTCATCTCTATCACTTACGTCTTCAAGTAACACGCTGAATGGAGATGAACCTGTTCTGTTCATTACCATTTGACTATTACCTCTTGGCCCAAGGGCGCCAGGCTCTTCAGGAGGAGTTAGAACAATCGAAGTCAAATTAGATAGTTTGAGAGACATACTGGCTTCTGCAGAGTTTTGGTCTAACCAAAACCGAGCGTGGTCTCCATCCATTGTTAGTGGCGTCGAGGCATTTGAAATCTGAACTTCTACTGAACCTACTCCGTCAGGGGCACTGAACGAGAGAGTATCTCCAAGTTTCAATTCAAATTGTGATGGTAGGTCATTGAGTCGTAGAGCGTTATACTGATTGTCGCCTTCGCCGCTGTAAGTAATGGTTCCTATTTCTCCTGTTGCAGAATATGTAATATCCGTGCCCTGTTGACTAATTGTCAAATTTTCAGGACGGTTAGAAATTGATGCGAATTGCTTTACTTCGCCATCTGTAGTATTTGGTAAGTGTTTCAAATGCCCTATGATTAATTCATCTCCCGAAATACCAGAAAGTGATATTCTCCGCAGGTCTGTTGGCTGATCATAGGAATATGTAACGCCTGAAACATTGCTTAGGAATACACTCATTCCCACCGGTACTAACGAAGTATCAGTTCCATATTTTCCATTTACTATGGCATTATCTGTATCCTCTGCCAATATGATGTGGTTACGAGACATCATTACTGGATGTGGACTACTCCCTATAGCCAATTTGATGCTGCCAATAGTATGTTCACTCCTTTGACGACCATCGTTCCAATCGTCTCTGATTTGATTGTAGCATTGAATAATAATTTCACCACTAGATTCGCTAACGCTACCGACAATAGCATCAGGTAACCCGTTCAGTATGGTGCCTAAATCTAGAACAATTTCGACTAAATTTAGAATCACATTGTCCAAAACTTCACTCAGCAAATCAGGGGCTGTTCCAAACTCAACGCGTATGCGATTGGAAGATGGAATCTCAAATGAACCGAATATAACCACTACTTCTGGCAAGTCTTCAATGACTACCTCGAGAGAGGAGGAATCGACAGCATACCCATATCGTTGGAATGTTGAAACATATTCAATTTTGCTTATTCGTTCAGTTCCCGCAATGAGAATAAGGCTGTTCCATCGATTGTCACTTGGGTTGAAAACTAGGCTGCTGTCGTCAATATTTGCTGAGGCGTCCGCAGAATAGTTCTTGATTGAAATTATTAGAGACAACCTGTTTGGCATATCACCAGGGAAGTTTGTCGAACCAGGAGCTTCTCCTATCAATGTGAAAATCGCATCTATTTCCTCTTGAGGCAAAGTGCCTTTTGGCAAATCTCTGACCCATCCTCTAGAGTCGGTGATGTTTCCAAACCGGCCGCCTTCTTCAATATGGGCAGAACGGTCTTCGAAGTAATGGAACCATAAATCTGCATCTGTATCACTAAAAATCTCGATATTGTCAAATGAGTTCTCTCCAGCATTATCATTTCTGATGACTAAGTCTACTTCCTCAGGAATCAGCGTACTACCTTCGATTGGATGAAGGCCAACGTCGATATAGCCAAGTTCAGTTAGTGCTCTTTCTCCGTCTAAATCTGGCTGTTCGAAGTGAACATAACCGATTCCGATTGAATAGCCACATTTGTGCAATCTACTTTCTTCACCATGGTCCTCCACAGGGTCATACCACGACGAATCTGAACAATCTGTCTGTTGGTTAGCCGAATTCCGATTTGGGTTTGAAATTAAAATAGCATAAGGCGCAGATACTGATGTGACCTCCAAACCTGAATCATCGCCCCCATTGAAGATATTCAACACATCAAGAATGCTGGTGAATGTATCTGTAACATTCAGGGTCAGTTGGTCTAAGCCAACTCGGACTTGGAAATCATGAGGCGGTTGCGTGAATCTTGAATCGATAACTAAGGCATATGATTCCCCTTGAGTGGTCAATGTTAGGTCGTAAGCAACACCCTTCATCAGAGAGACTTCCATGCTTGCCATATCGTCCCAAAGTGGATCGCTATGGTCTAAAACACGTACTTTCCATTGGAAGGTTGGACGAATCCAAATCGATTCGATAGATGGGATTAATCCGTCACCAAAGGCAACATCCCAACCTTCACCCTGTTGACCCAAACCCACAACTGAAAGGCCAACAGCGACATCGCTACTGCCGTCGCCATCAATATCTATTGCGTTCTCGAATAACCCTGTGCCTTCGAATGAAATGATGTCTCCAGTGAATGTGCCGTAGTCCCATGCTTCATATTGAGGACCATTATTACGTGCTGAGTAATTGACGTACAGCGAATAAGTATTAGCTCCAAAAGCCAGAGGGTCATTGAATGAAGGAGGCAACTCAAATAGTGTATCTAGTAAATTATTTGGCCAACCATCTGGATGAGAATCTGGTTCTGTCAAGAACACATATGGCCTAGGATGAGAGGCATTTAGCGGAGTTGTATCTCGCATTGTGATATCGCCAATGATTCCATCAGTGGCCAAGAGGGCATCTCCGTCTCCGATCTCTCTTCCTCGTGATTCCAATGCACTCAATACTGCTTCTGCACTGTTATTTGCGATATCGTCTTCTCCAGACTCTCTCTGCTCATTTAGTGCATTTGCCATCGCTTCTAAGACTCCAAAGTCGTCTCTACCCGCTGATTCTTCGGCCGTAACTGGATTAAAAATTGGCAAGAACATGACTATGACGAGGAGAATTGCAACCCTCCTTGAATCGAGAGGCTGCGGAACTCCGCGATGGAGCATGCGCACACTATCAGATGACATCAATTACAATTGGCTATCCCAACACACATGAAACCATCCCTCTCGCGAGCGCGAGTGGAGTCGTTTATTCAACGTTCAAACAATTGGTCGCCACCACAAGATGGGCAAGCGACTACTGCGCTTTTCACACCGTGTGGCATATTCACTGTAAACGGCTTACCGCAGGATGAACAATCTGTTTTCAGAGTATGATTCACCGGTTGGTTAGATTGTGGTAAAGCAATTCCTCCACTCTTGACTTTGCCCGAAACTGGCACAGAGGGTGCAACCGTTTGGATAGGTGTATCTTCGGCGAATGCTGCTAATGCTGCCTCGGCCAATGCTGGGTCCACTTCTCTAACCACATTTTGAGGTCTAAAACCTGCATTTGGATCTCCCTGGAATTGGGAATCATTTCCGTAAATTGCAGCTATTTCTTCCGCCTTGGCTTCGGATTGTAATTGAAGGCCGGACTTGACCGCCCCTCCATCAGACATTCCCGCCATTTGTATCGCTTTAGCAAATGGTGGTAATTTTGTTGTCCCCGCTACATCTTGCACCCTTGCATTAGCTTCGGCTAAAGTTAATCCCTTAGCCATTAACATCTCGATAGCATGTCTTTTCTGAATACCCTTATGGCCGAACAGTACAACTCCTGAAACGATGACTATCACCAAAAATACGATGGCCACAATCCCCAGAATGTTAGTTTCACTAGGAGGGTCAACCACTTGAACTTCAAAGACTTCAAAATCGGTATTATTTGAGCCATCATAAACAGTTAGAGCGAAACTAGATTTCCCATTTTTATCAAAAGATGTAACAAGTGTTTTCCCAATATAATCCGGGTCATTTAGAAGGTCTCCATCGCCGTTTGTGTCCTTGTCCAAATCTAAATCCCAGGTGAATCTTAGAGCACTTTGTTCGTCCCATGCATCTACTGCTTTTGCTTTGAATTCAACGTCTTCACCGCGATTCACTTCCTTTATGTCAGTGATATCGCTAGTTTCTAGAATTGGCACAGTTGAATCATAAACCACTATCGTCGTATTCGTAGAACCTGTATTTCCAGAAGGGTCCGTTACTGTTAATGTGACAATGTAAGTTCCGATTTCAGACCAACTAACGGTAAATTGTGATGCTGAAGATGTAGGAGCGCCATCTACGCTCCAAGACGCAGATGAAATAGCATGGTCATCGTTGGAATTTGAGGCCTGCAGAACTAAATCGGAGAGCCGTAATAATCTCCATTCACCGTTAAGTCCCCTCAAGCCAGAACCACTGATTACCGCATTTGGATCTGTAATATCGTTCACTTGGACTTGATGACTTACAGTTGTTGTCTGACCTGTCTCAGATTCTGCTGTCAAGTTTATTGTTTTCAAACCAGGTGAATCCCAAGATGCATCTACTAAATTACCAAATGCATCGTAGGTGGAATCGGAATCGAAATCCCAGGACAAAGAACGGATTTGCTGAAGGCTATTCGGGGTGCTGCTTGCATCAAGAGTGATTTTCTCTCCGATAGTTGTTGCACTGTTAGCATAGTCTACAATCACGGGTGATAAAACTGGATCAAACCAGCCTTTCAGAGAAAAGTGAAGCGGAGATGTCGATGCTTCTACCATCAGATTCAAGTTTTGTAAATCTAAAAACGCAGGTACTGTCCAATCGGTTTGAGTTGTGTCAACTCCTCCAAAGTCGTCCATATTTGTTCCTGCAATAATCAGGTCGCCATCCAACTGGTTATCCGATTGTATGAACATGTCACCAGTACCAGATATTGGATGGGTCCAGAATGATAGTTCAGTTCCTGCATCGACATTAAACGAAGCAACATTGACTTTTTGTCCAGGCTGGATTATGAAGGTGTCATGAATTAGTGTGTGTTTTTCAGTTGCAGCAGGAGCAAGTTGTATCTTGAACCGTGCGGTCATACCACCTTGGTCTCCAAATCCTTCATCGCCATCGTGTGCAGTATTATCGAATACAATGTACCAATTCTTTGCGTTGATTGATTGGGGTGGAGCCCAATCTAACCATTCGTTTCCAATGAAAGACTCGAATGAGGCTTCTTCGGTAATCGAACTTCGATAGTTTTGACCGTTTTTGTAAGTCTGAACGCTATTTTGGTCGAACAATAAAACATCCATTGCATCATCCATTACCTCATAATCGATTGCAAGAGTAGTGCCGTGGCTTCGAACACCAATGTCCACAATGATACATGCGCCAGGGTCTACGCCCACTCCGGCTGACCCTGAAGAGATTACATCTGACAAATCAAACTCTGCACACTGAGGTGCTGCACGCCCATCTGTAGCTAAAGCGGCCGGAGTTATCATCAGGCCGACTAGTAGCAAAACAAGCAATCTTGGGACACCCATATTTATCCAAACAAGCGCTTCGGTTTTCAAATTGCCTCACTGTTGTTGAGTCCACCCTTCGGGGGACCTGACAAGATGTGTAAGTGAAAGGTCATTATTCAAAATCAATCTATCGCCATCAGAAAGTCCAATTACAGATGGGTGAATCCCTCTCGCTTCAGAAATTGACGCTACTGGATTATCAAGTCGACCAGAGTAATGTGTTATGGCCAGATGTTGCGCATTACATTCAATGGCAGTCCTTGCAGCACCGCCTGCTGTAGAGTGAAGATGTTCGTTAGCAATATCTGAATGAGATTCCAAAAAGGTCGCCTCATGAATCAAAAGGTTGCAATTCGATTCTATTGCCTGCTCAGCAGTATCTCCAGATAGAATCACTGAGATTCCAGCCTCATTTTTTGAACGATATTCTGCGGCTTTCAACATCTGGCCGTCATATTCACAATCTTGACCTGCAGCCAGTGATTTTTTGATTTCTATGGGTAATTGACTCGTAGCCTTGCGGTCGAATTTACCCTTACGCTCAGAAGTAGTAATTTTCCAAGCGCAAGATGGAACTGTATGTTGAGTAAGGTGTGCGGAAATTGTTGCTTGTTTAATGGGCTGAGGTAAGCTCGATTTGAGAACCATCGTTCATGTTTACCCATCTTTCGCCGTCACCTAGAATCCAGAAAATATCGTAACCAAGAGATTCACTTGTAGCCCCTAAATCCATCCACATATCATATTGGATAACCAAGTCGGAGGGCTGATACCTCAGGCGACTCTTCCGAGCCAAGTAATGTATCTACAACTTCGGGAGTTGTAGGACCTATAACCCAAAGGTCATCTGTTCTCCCATCCAATGCCAGTGTTTGGAGCCATGGCAAAACACCCCATGTGTGGTCAAGATGCCCATGAGTCAGCAAGATTGCAGCAACTTTGGACATCTTAAGTCTACGACCTCCAAGTGATTTCATCGCTGAGCGATGTGTTACTAATCGGTTTTGAAAGCCTTCACCGCAATCGACTACTACCATTCCATCAGGTGTTTCAACAATTGAACCTGAAACTGAACGCCCTTGCGCAGGGCGTGCAGAAGAAGTTCCCAATACATGAATCTCGAGGGTCAAATTTTCACCTCAGTGTTCGTAAGGAATAGGAGTTTTAGGGAACCATCGCAAAATTACTACATCGCCAATTGAACGAATCCATCTCCAAGGAATGGTTAGATGTACTCCCTGCTCCACTAATTCATCAGGGCAGCCTCGCTACGAAAAGATGAGTAGCACGACAATTCCTGCACCATCTACTACAGTTTCCCCTACTACTCCCAGAATGACGACCATCAGGCAGATAGATGTCCTTGCCATTCAATTGTGAAATGCACAAATCATCTGCCATCCAACAAGCCCTCCTAATTGTGCGAGACAAGCGCTCCTCAATGAACCCAACGGCTAATCGAAGAGTGTATCTTACAATTACATTTGTTGTAATTCTACAGATGGGCCTTTTTGACGTCCTAAGAAAGCAAATAATCCAAATGTTAGAGAGACAGGCTCCTGAACAGTAAACTCAGACTAATCCACCATTGGTTTCAAATATCGATGTATCTCTTCTCCAATTTCAGCTCATTAGAGTCGGTTTCGAAATAACCAGTTAGAACTAGCAGGAGTATTAGTAGACCATTTGTCCCGAGCAAGTGCTTTAGGACCCCAAGGAAGGTTTGCAAACTGGATAAGAGAAACGAACAAATAGTCCAAAAGATACTATAATTACTAGACGTCCACATCAGTGAAATTGTAGAAATTGCAGATTCTATATCATCTGTTAACGATCCATGCCAAAAGAATCCGATATAGGATGCTGCCCTATCATAATCGACCTCTTAGAATCTAAAGCACAGCCAGAACGATACGGCAATGAAAGAATTATTCCAGACAATCCATTGATAATACGCCATGCTGCACTAGGCTTGCTTGACAGGGACTACTTGCAGGGGCATTTGTCCGCGCAGGCATTCCAGGGCATTCCAGTCAGACCAGGGCGGATTCCAGGCATTCCAGGGACTACTATCTCTGAGGGTATAGATGTGGCGAAGTGGTTTGTATTAATTGTATTATAATGTACTACATCTCCTGCAATGACTGAGTCTTGCATAGTAACCCCAGGTGCTGCAATCTCCACGCTAGCCGGCATTGTAGCAGGAGCTTGAGTTGTTGGTGCCAGACTAAAATCGGGATAGTGTTCTTGCGTGTACTTTTCTGCTTCTTCAGCAGGATAGTTTTGAGCGGTTAAAGATTCGAAATACTCTTGTGCGTCCATAAACAATCGCAGCACCTATGCTACTTGAAACGAACTGAAGTTCTCAGTTTTGAATACGGCTCACTTACCGATGTTTCCACGAGCCTTCAAGGAAGGACGTAGTTTCTCTGCGCCCTTACCCTTGTTGTGCAGACCACGTCCGCGCTTTCCAGCGCTGGTCTTTCCACGGTATGCACGGCCACGGTGGTGTGCGTCTGCTATCCATCCAAGGTTCTTATCGGACTTGATTGCTGGGTGAGACGGATCTAGCATGATTACTTCGTAGAACTTGTGCTTACCATCTTGTCCAACCCAGTAGGAGTTTAGAACTTCTAAGTTAGGGAAGTGACGGTTAACACGCTCTTCAGCAATACGCTGTGTGTTCTTAGCCATGGTAATCTTGGTGATACCAGCCTTAGATGGTTTACGCTTCATGTGAATCTTACCCTTGCGCAATCCACCACGGCGAACACGAGTTCGGATCATTACTACACCTTGCTTAGCCTTGTAGCCAAGACGGCGAGCAGCATCGATTCTAGTTGGTTTATCGATACGACAGTTGACTTCTTCACGGCGCCACTGGACCATTCGGTCTTGACGCTGTTGATGAGACTGAGTTGCTTTTGGATTGTTCCATGTTGCACGTACGTGCTGGTATAGACCCTTTACCATTGACATCACCTACTCGTTACGAGCATTTTGCCGACTTGCCTCCCCTATTTGAAGACCGCGACGCGTATTTGCTGGGTCCGAGAGGGATTGACTCATGTGCAAGTTGAGTATCGCAGGTATATGTCCCTTCAAATTACCGGAGCTAATGAGGTTCTAAAAGCACTGGAAAATGGAGGCGAAATAAAACTAGTCTTAGTAGATAGGGAAGAAGATTGTAAAGAGATTATTCACCTCTGTGAAAAGAAAAATATTCCTGTTGTTGAAGGGTCTTCTACTGACCTTTGGAGAATGAGTGCAGACGGGCAACAGAAAGCCCTTGCACTGATTGGAAGAGAGCCTAAAGGAACCCTTGAAGAGGTGTTCGAAAGAGAAGGTGTAATTTGGTTATTTGATGGAGTAGAGTACGCCCCAAATCTTGGTTTTGGAGTAAGAACTGCAGAGGTTAGTGGAGCTACTGCTGTTATCATAAATGTCAAAAAAACACACGAAGAAAGAAGAACGATTCGTAGAGCAGCAATGAGAGCAACTAGATTCATTCCGGTAGTTTATGCTACTACTGAAGAAATCCTAGCCGCATGCAATAGAAGGATAGTCGTGGCAGAGGATGTGGGAGAGAAAGCGCCTTGGAATGCTGACCTAACTGGAGACGTTCTCCTAGTAGTCGGAGCAGAAAATGCTGGAGTTTCAAAAGAAGTCTTAGATGCGGCTGATGAAATCGTTAGATTACCTATGCCTGGCTTCGTACCTTCATACAATCTACAGGTCGCTGTAAGCGCCCTCGCAATCGAAAGATTGCGTCAATCAGAGTGAGTTCACTCTTCTTGTTCACGACGAATAACTGCTACGAAACTCAGGCCAATTGCAGCAAGGGTTCCAATCACACCAATCGAAGGCAGGCCATCTGTCGAGTCTTCTTCCGAAACTACTTGACAATCCCAAACCTCAATCTCGTTTCCATCTGCGTCAAGCATAATTTCACCCGTGGTTTCGTCAATTGCAGGGATTGCAACCTTCTCTTTGTCGTCTGGGCATGCAAACTCTTCATTGCAATCTGCATTATTCCAAGGTACACAATCGGTAGACCCTGTGTTGTTGTCACCTGAGTATTCTATATTATCACAATCAGTCGCCATTCCGTTAACATCAAAGTATTGTTGATCTGAATTAGGAGTCAATGGACAATTGTCGGTCATATCCATAATACCGTCTCCATCATCATCCGAATCGCAGATGTCTCCTTCCCCATCATTGTCAAAGTCTGCTTGGTCATTAAACAAGTCTGGGCAATTGTCTTCTGAGTCTTGTACTCCGTCCATGTCGGTATCATTCCAAGTGTTGATTCCATCTTCTTCATCATGGTCATCGGTGTTATTGTCAACAGTGTTGTTGCTGCCAGTGTTATTGCCAACGGTGTTGTTGCCGCCGGTGTTATTGTCAACGGTGTTGTTACCACCTGTATTGTCGCCGGTGTTATTGTCAACGGTGTTGTTACCACCTGTATTGTCGCCGGTGTTATTGTCAACGGTGTTGTTACCACCTGTATTGTCGCCAGTGTTATTGTCAACGGTGTTGTTACCACCTGTATTGTCGCCAGTGTTATTGTCAACGGTGTTGTTACCACCTGTATTGTCGCCAGTGTTATTGTCAACGGTGTTGTTGCCGCCGGTGTTATTGTCAACTGTATTATTTCCGTCCGTATTGTTGCTACCAATTGGTGAACAATTACTATAATCTACATCTATGACGAAATTGAAAGTATCGAAAATACCTGAATTTTCAGGTTGTAGTGCGACTTCAATTGTGGCGACATAGCAGCCCTGCGGGTACTGGTACGAGTCTTCTTCAGACATTATTGTAGCTGTACTGCCACTGACATTGAACATTTTATCTCCTAAATTAGCACTTGTTGCTGATTCATTTTCGATTGTTACAGTCAAACGATATTCTTGACCTGCTGTTAGATTTAGTATCGAAACCCCCCACTCGAATGATTCTCCAGAAAGAAGTTCAAACACGTCACCCTCGTAGTAAGGTCCTGAACCCATATTAGAATGAATATGAGTGATCACGGGAATACTCAATGAATTATTCCCGCCAGTATTGTTCATAAATGTGAATTGGTATAACAGAGTAGAATCATTAGAATCGGGGCAATCATGCCATGTTCCATTGGTTCCACAATTTAGAATCGTAGCCTCAAAATCAAGTGTAATATTAGTGCCATCGAGAACTGATGAGTCGAATTGTAATTGCGCACTCAGATTGTAAGTGCCATTTGCTCCAATCATGTACCACCAACTTGTTTGGTTATAGAATCCAGAGACTCCCGAATGGTCAGCACTAGCATTTATGCCTGGGTAATTTATAGCAAAACT
>CASIBX010000002.1 GCA_949373075.1 Candidatus Poseidoniaceae archaeon
AGGAGGACCCCGCAAATTAACAAATTTCTCTCATGTACTGCCTATGTGCTCACTCGGTATTTTCCAGGCATCTGGTGAAGATTGGATTAACATTGATGAACTCAAAACAACAAAAAGTACACCGAAAACATTAGCAGACTATTATTCTGGTAGGATGACACAAACAGATATTGCCCATGCATCATCACTAACTGGGCATTTTAACGATAAAAAAGAAATGGCTAAATCAAGGGGACTTGGAACTGAAATGGAAAGCCAAATTTCTGAGATAGTTGATTTACTTGAATTGCGAAGACAACGTCATTCTGGAAGGTGTTCCTGGAACTGGAAAGACATGGATTCGTAACAAGATAAGAGATAAAATGGACGCGGCACTTGAAACGACAACGTTCCACCCAGCCAAAACCTATGAGGAGTTTGTAGGAGGAATCTTCCCTCAAAACGAACAAGGTGAAGCTACATTTCAATTACCTAGAAGGGACTGCTGCTCAAATGTAGCCAACCAAGCAATGAAGGACACATTCCGGCGGCAAATACATTCTCTTCATCGATGAGATAAACAGAGCCAACATTCCGATGGTCATGGGAGAGCTTCTCACGATCATCGAGTCCACAAAACGCGTACATCACCTGATGGAGACGGCGCTCTAACAAACATGAACCAACAGAACACTCAACTTGGGAGGTAGCCAGTCCACACTGAGCCAGAATCTCACCAAGTACCTTCGACTGCCCGAGCAATTTGTACATTCTTGCAACAATGAACACGAGCGATCGATCAGTTCACCTCCATGGATGCGGCACTTACGCCGGAGGTTCGCATACTATCGCAGTCGAGACAAAGCTCGTAGAATCTTGCAATGGGCGATGTCAAGGCTATACTTCGGAAATACGAAATCAGGTACCACTCAAACCTTTTGGCATAAGTAGTGAACTTACTGGATCACAGCGAGGCCTATTTCGATATACAGTCTTTGGCGCTATTGGCGGACATAAATCGAAAACATTCTGACAGAAGAAGATTGGGCCTGACGCCATGCTGGGGCATTCTTACTTGTTTGTCACTGAAGACGAAGTCGAAACTCTTACCGACGAGGAGGCGGTTTCTGAGATACTAAAACTATCGATTCTCCCTCAGATTGCCGATATACTGACAAGCATGAATAAAACAAATATCGGGATAGTGAATGAAATTAACTCAAAATTAGATCCTTTATCTGACATTGGAGCATCTTCTCACATCTTGAAGGAGCCAGTTGTCAAGAAAAATTCTCTCGATATTGCTGTAACTGTGATTGAAGCTGTGTATTGGGATGCTCCGCTTTTCCAGTATTCTGAAGCACACATTCAACATTTGGGTAATGGAAGAGTGAAGGCTATTGCAGGTTCGAAATTAAAAGAACAAACATCTGAGGCTAGAGCGGGAGATATTAACACAATAGACAAACTTATTGCAGAAAATGTAATTGTTGTATCTGATGACGGAACTAGGGAGTTTGTCAAAGATTTTGAATTTAATTCAGCAAGCCAAATCGGCAGGATAATTAATGGAAGAGAAAGTCATGAAGGTCCAAGCAAATGGAAAAACGATAGTGGTGAGAGTTTGAGAGATTATTACCCAGACGTTACAGAACTTCAAAAGAAAGAAAAGTTGTGAAGTGAAACTGATGCCAGAGGTTGAACCCAATCATGATTTCTTAGGTTTAATGGGTATTGAATTCGAAGAAGGCTTACGGTTGTACGCAATCACACCTAGGTTTTGGTATAAGCGATTTAGCAATGAAGTGCAACACATTGACGATGTTTCGGTAAGAATTCTTCGTCAGAAAGAAAAAGTCGATCTCGGGAACGATGACTTTGCAATGAATGAATGGCAGGAGGTTAAGAAAAATATTCAGCGTATAAAAACTAGTTATGATGAAAATGATCTATTGGAAGATGTTTTCCTATTGGAAAAAGGGGAGAAGGAACCAACAAAAGTAGTTGAACTAGATTTTACATCTGAAGATGTGCTGATTAGTCTGTTTAATCTATGCGATTTTTACAGAAAAAATCAGGAACAAGAAGTGCTGGTAGATAGCGAACTCGGATTAAATTCTCTCCCACTTTTCCAGTACGAGAAATTTGTTGAGAGATTGGAAGAAACGACTAGAGAACTACGCAGAACTTACCGTTCCGTCATCGAACCAGTTGGTGCAGTTAGAGGAAGAATAACCACTCGTGGAATGATGATGATGGTGGCTCAACCATCTCCGAGAATTGAATGTGAATTTGAAACATTCGACATTCAAGCACCTCTATACAGAGTAATGATGACAACACTAGATGTAATCCGTACGTACCATCTCCCAAAAAGCTTCAAATTCTTGGATGAACGTTTCCAAGGAATTTGCAGAAGAGGGGCAAATTTACGCACTAAACTGATAGAAATACCTTCTTTTCCACTCTCATCAGCCCTTCGTGAATGTGCAAAACTTCGTCGTCGCTTACCTCGAATGTTCAAACATTTTGAAGAAATTATTCCATTAGCTGAGCAAATTCTTAGAAACGAGTCTGAAAAACAAAAAGAACAAGAAAATGAGAAAGATAGTTCATGGTGGCACATCACAGCTCCGAGTTCAAAATTATGGGAGTTGTTGTTGGAAAAAAGCATGAAAGATAATTCAAATTACCATGTTGAACCCCAAGAACCTCTATCGGGGCCTTGGGAAGGTTCTGGAACAAAAAACATTGATTTGCGTATCAGCTCAACATCTAAAAGCGATAACGAAGTTATTTTGGTTGATGCAAAGTATGCCATAAAGAAAGATCCACCAAGCTCATCTTATCAATATCAACAATTCTTTTATGCAGCTGCGTGGGCTGCAGAAGGATTGACACCGTCTGCCGTAGCTCTGGCCCATCCTGCTTCAAATGTCGAAGAGGAAGAAGCCAAACCAACATCTCATAATCTGGAAGAATATATTGTTGATTTTTTCAATGGTAGCCAAATTCCATTCAAACTTTGGACAATAAGATTTCCACAACCTAGTGACCTAAAGAGTTCTGACTTGAGAGCGTACCTATCATCAACAAATACAAGGTTAGTCGAAATGATATCAGAATCTGTATCTGATAAAAAGCATATCCTTTGAATTAGTATTCTGAGTATTTCTTTGAGTTACCAAACGACTTCTCAACAGGGTATTTCTCAGCATTATGTTTCAACTTCTGATCAATTATTTGAATTGGATCAAGTTCTAATTTCGAACATAAATTCAGACAGTACACCATCACATCAGCCAACTCATGACTAATGCTTTGCACCAACTTTTCATCTTGTAAGACTTCGTCCTTGGTTGGATTAGTCCACTGAACAGTCTCACTCAATTCAGCAGCTTCAATGGAAATAGAAGCGACCAAGTTCTTCACTGTGTGAAACTGTTCCCAGTCTCTCTTTGAAACGAAATTATCAATCTCAGCAATCGTGTAGTCTAACGAATCAGTTGAGGACATAGTCCTGACTCAGGGGCGTTCCCTAAAGTATTTTCAATCAGTATTGTTCGAGTACAAGTTCAGTAGTTGTGCTTGCAATCTCACTAGGTGCTGCCATCCACATTCTGTCTAGAAGTGTGCGCAGAGCCATTGTGTCATCAACGTGAACAAGAGCGATTAGGTCAGCATCTCCTGAAACTTCGTAAAGAATTTCAACGCCTTCCCAGCCAGTTACTTCACCAGCAAAGGTTCCGATTTCAGCACCAGGTGAAACCTTGATTCGAATAAGGGCAGTTAGCCCAACTCCACCTTCACGAACAGTGTATCCGCGAATAGTTCCGATCTCTTCCATACGCCTTACGTGTGTGCGCACTGTACGCTCACTTGCACCTACTAACTTAGCAAGTTCAACAAAAGACATACGTCCATTCTTTCTCAATTCCGCTAGGATTGCACGGTCGATTTCTGCGATTCGGGCCATGTTAAGCGGTCCCGCTATATGTATATGAAACTGTTTAATTCTTATTATAAGCGGAAAGAAAAAAACGATATTTGTATTTAATCGGAAAAATCTTTCCAGTAGTGGGATTTGGTAAAATAGTCTAATTAATGTCAATTAGTTATCATATTATGAACCTTTTTGCATCATAAAAAGAAAACCATCCCCTTAAAAGAACCCAGTGTGTCAGATAACACGATGAACACTGCTGGAACAGTTTCACATGCAGAAGTACAAGCCTTCTTCGACGAGGTATTGTCATTGAAATTATCTGACAAACACAATGAGTGGTATCAGGTAGATGTGGCGGCGGTTTTGGACGGTTGCGATATTCAAGGTCATGAAGTAGACCAAGCATCTGGCGATTCTCTGATTTTCCTAAAATCTTCTCTATTGTTTTGCTCACCAGAATTAGGTGTAATGCGACATTACCCTCGTAGCCTAATCCACTGCTTTGTTGAAGATAAGAGGTCAAAAAAGGATGAGGAAGATGAAGAGTTACTATTCAGGGGAGAGTTATTCTCGGTAACCCCTGAATCTGAACAATTATGTTGGGTGCGGGATTGTACTTTAGATTATGAAATCCCTTCGACCCAATCAATCATTGCAAGTTGGATGAAGTGGCTCAATCAAGCCTGATTCTTTCCGTTTGTTTCAAGGGTGGGCCACGACTCGCCTAGTTTAGAGGCACCTCAATGTCTGACATCATATCTGGTCTCGATGCAAGAATGGTTCTTGATAGCCGTGGAAATCCAACCGTGGAAGTAGATTGCTACGTTGATGGTGGATTACTTGGCCGTGCTATGGTTCCCAGCGGAGCTTCAACAGGCGCCTATGAAGCGGTTGAATTACGCGATGGTGATGCCTCTCGCTGGCTTGGTAGAGGCGTTGATGATGCAGTGAACAATGTGGTGGAGTCAATCCAGGAAGCGCTTGTTGGAATGCCAGTGGATGACCAGAAAGCAATCGATGAAATCATGATCGAGTTGGATGGAACTCCGAACAAAGCCAATCTTGGTGCTAATGCAATGCTTGGAGTATCGATGGCTTGCCTACACGCAGGAGCCGCTTTGCATGAACTTCCTCTTTGGAGATACGTTGGCGGAGTTGCTGGCGGATTGATGCCTGTCCCAATGCTCAACATCCTCAACGGTGGCGCTCATGCTGCATCGAATGTTGACATCCAAGAATTCATGGTCATGCCTCATGGGTTTGATACATTCCCTGAAGCACTACGCGCAGGTGTAGAGTGTTATCATGCTCTGAAGAAGGAACTCAAGGCTGATGGTTTGCTTGGTGGAGTTGGCGATGAAGGTGGGTTTGCACCAAACCTTCCAGCCAATGAAGCGGGACTTGGATACATGGTTCGTGCAATTGAAGGCGCAGGATACAGTACTGAAGAAATTGGGATCGCCCTCGATGTAGCATCTACTGAATTTTACAAGGATGATGCTTACCATATGGATGGCAAAGCAATCTCTGGGGAAGAGTTGTCAGATATTTACGCTGGGTGGGTTGATGAATATCCACTACTTTCAATCGAAGATGGGTTTGCAGAAGATGATTGGCGAAGCTGGTCTCATTGTATGAGAGATATTGGCGACAGGGTGCAATTGGTTGGAGATGACCTATTCGTTACTCAGACTGAACGTCTGTCGATGGGAATTGAATCTAAGGCTGCAAATGCAATCTTGGTCAAAGTCAATCAGGTAGGGACAATAACTGAAACATTGGAGACAATGGACTTAGCCTCCGCCCATGGGATGAACTCCGTAGTCAGTCATCGCTCAGGCGAGACCGAAGATACGACAATTGCAGATTTAGCGGTTGGAACTCGTGCTGGCCAAATCAAGACCGGCGCACCGGCTCGTTCAGACCGCGTTGCCAAGTACAATCAATTACTAAGAATCAGTAATGAAGTAAGCGAATATCGCTCACCATTCTGAGGTGATTAAATGAAGGTTAGACGGGAATTAATCCCGGTTGTAATTGCCCTTTTGTTTCTGCTAATCGCTAGACAAATCTATCCTTATGCGGGCGTCATGGAAGCTAAAGTTGCAGATGGATATAGCCAAGAAACCATTGCAACCGGCTTAGGAGGCCCGACTTGCTTAGTATTCGACGAAGAAGTATTGTTGGTCTGTGACCGAGATGGAGGTCGAATAATAACGGTGGAAGGAGAGGTTATTCTATCTGGTTTAGATCACCCTCATGGAATGTTATTGTTGGATGATGCAGTTATTATTTCAGAAGAAGGAAAACTAACTCGCTATGATTCCAACTTTGAAAATCCAGAAGTTTTGGTCCAGGGAATACCTTCGGGTAACCACCAAACTAATGCAGTTAATTTGCTACCAAATGGAACTTTGATCTGGCATAGTGGAAGCACCTGCAACCACTGCAATGAAGACGATTCTCGTAACGCAGCACTTCTTTGGGTAAACGCAACAACCGGCGAGCACGGGATTCTAGCAACAGGTGTAAGGAATTCATTTGATGGAGTATGGGTTGACGAAATCGGCTACCTATTCACCGATAATGGTCAAGATGCAGAGGGTAATGATTTTCCAAATGAAGAAGTAAATCTCTTGGTTGATGGTGCAGATTATGGCTGGTTAGTCGAGTCAAAAAGCGACCCTAATCCAGATGGCACCGAAGCACCAGTTGCAACTTGGACTCCCCATACCTCGGTAAATGGAATGACTACTCGCCCAGCAAATATGCCAGGTGATAATTACACAGTTTATGCTACGGTGTATGGTTCATGGGCTACTATTTTACCAGCTGGACATCAGATTCTCAAAATCGACTTTACCCAAACCGATGATGGCTGGGTAGGCGATGTTGAACTCTTCGCTGAAGACGTCGGAACGCCTTTGCCAATTACGGGAGGGCCTGACGGCAACCTGTATTATGCAACATTCGACCACGGCGGTTCAATTCACGTAATTAGCCCTGAAGCCAATTCTTGAGGCGCTTACATCCTTCACGGATTTGGTCAAGACTTGTTCCATAACTCAGTCGAACCAGGCCTTCGCCACCAGGCATTAATGACCCCGGGACAACTTGAACTTGTGCCTCTTCCAATGCTCTTGTTGCGAATTCAATGTCATCCATGCCAGTTCCTGTAATATCGGCTAAGATGTAGAATGCACCTTCTGGCTTTGGCGCATTGATTCCGGGAATTTCTTCTATTAACGAATGAAAGACCCTTCTTCTTTCAGTAAAAGCCTCAAGGAATTCTTGGGGCTCTTTTTCTAATCCAAGAGCAACCGCTCCTGACCCCATCAAGAAAGTAGGAACGTGGCTAGCAGAACTGGCTTGACATGTTTTCACGCCTTCCATTACCTGTGAAGGGCCAGTTATCCAGCCCATTCTCCAGCCGGTCATAGCCCATATTTTCGACCATCCCCCAATCGTTAGAGTTCTCTCTTTCCCATCTTCAAATGTAGCGGGTGAAGTATAGAGGTGGTCTGAATAAACAAGATCAGAATAAATCATGTCATCAAAAATCCACAAATCATTTTCTGCAGCTATTGCAGTCAACTCTTCAACTTCGCTAGACAGGTAAACTGCACCGGTTGGGTTGTTTGGAGAATTGATAATTATCGCTTTGGTCTTGGAGGTAATAGCAGCACGAGTAGCATCCATATCAGGGTGATAATTTTCTCTTTTAACAGGGACGTGGATTGGCACAGCTCCAATCAATTTCAACATTCCATCATAAGATGGCCATGCTGGTGCAAATAGAATTACTTCATCTCCAGGGTTCAGGCAAGTCATCATTGCGTAAAGCAGGGATTGTTTACAACCAGGGGATATCAACACATCGTTTGGGTCGGCTTTTATTCCATATTTAGTAAGGTAATTAGCAACCGAGTTACAAACTTCCTCTGTACCTTGGCTACGAGTGTATCCGTGTTCTCCTGCATCTAAGGCGTTCTTAGCCGAATCAACAACGGCCTCAGGAGTTCTGAAATTGGGTTGACCGACAGAAAATCGAACTACTCCTTCTGGAGGTGGAGACAGGAATGCAGCAAAACCACGACCAACATTTCCAATGTTTGAATTTATTGATGGCACGATATTGGCTCCTTGGGTTGTACACGCCTATTGGGCATGCGCTATGAATAATACTACTATTCTGACTACAAATCATCAAAGAAATCATCTTCTAGGTCGTCTTCGAAATCGTCTTCTTCAAACTCATCATCGAAGTCGTCTCCGAAGTCATCATCTTCCTCCGACATTTCAAAAATATCATTAGAAGTTTTTCTTCTTACTAATACAACAACCACTGCGGCAACTACCATTGTACCAATAATGGCTCCAATAATCATGACAGTATTTCCGGATAAAGAATCTGAAAAATTTCCAGAATCATCTTCAGAAAGAGAGATAATGGCTGATGCGTATTGAGTATTGCACATTCCTTCATACCTACACGAGAATTCACTGGTTGCATAAAACCCAATGTAAAAAGAATCTACTTTTCCAACTTTATCAGGTGTAGTTATTTCGAAAATAATACTTTCAATTTGGCCCCCATTTGATCTTGGTTCAATTTGTATTCTGAAACCACTAGCAGTCCCAATAAAACCTTCATCTTCCATTATTTTACTATCATCCAAACCAATACTAAAAAAATCAATTTGGTTACCTAAATTTTCTACAAGAACTTCAACTTCAAAACTACTTCCTGCATTAACATCAATGACGCTTTCACTACTAATTATTGATAAATCACTATATTGCATAATATATAGTATTCCTGTAAGCTTAGAAGATGCGTTATTCGGTGGCGGTACACCATTTGCAGAAACTACCACCGCTTCAACACTCCAAGATCTGGATTGCATCAACATGCCAATTTCGGCTTTAAATGAAAGCTGAATCTCTACTTCTCCACCGGGCCCAATGTTCACTTTACTAGAGCCAGTGTTTGGCAAACCATCACTTAATACTGTTATTTCTACCTCTTCTTGGTAAAGTGTCGGATTTGAAACTATACAGTTTGAATACCCGAATGTATTTGCTCCAGGGTGGACTTTGATTTGAACGGAAGTAGTTTCACAAACTATGTCTACCTCAGGTACAGTACTTTGCGCTTCAACACTATACGCAAAAGCAGTCAAAACGAAAAGACTTGCACATAATATCGTAGAAAACCACTCCGACATGTATTCAAGTCATCACTCATCAGTAATCATCTTGTTCCCGGCATTTCATGAAAATAAGATGCCCCAAGAGCCATTTTCCCAACAATGGCATTCTTTGACTCCACCAGCATTTGGCGAAGTCATTGCGAACATAATTTTCTCATAACCTACATGGGGGATTGGTTTTGTCTCAACCCAGTGTAAGCCATTCTCTTCTCTGATCGATAAAATATTCCACGTGGTATTATCATCATCAGGAAAACTGGCAAGTCCAACCTGCTGGATATTTCTACGAATATCTCTTTCAAAATCCGAGTCTACAATGCTTCCAGCCACTGTAGCCGCTGAATCTACCGATTTAGGCGGGTTTTGGCCAAACGGGTCGAAAACCATCCTATCCCGTTTCCCAGTGCTAAAATGTGGTGTCCATCTTCCATCATCCCACGCATGCCCCTCGATTAGGTCATCATAAGTGGCCCCTGATAGTACAAACCTTGCTCTTGAATCCAAATGCGAGACCTGAGTGTTCTTTGAGGACGCGACAATCCAATACAATCCATCTATTTCTTCAACAGACTCCAATGTCCATTTTGCCCACTTCCCATCAACGGGCCTTCCGGTTTTACCACAGGTTGCTTCACGGTAGCAATTTTCTCCAATATTTTGGATATTTTGTCTTAACTGTTCTTCAATCGACGATATATTGCTGAAATAATTTCCAACTTCGATTTCTGAATTTGCTGAGAAATAACCACTTTCGGGTTCCGCCGGAGCGGCAGGGGTAGAGGGCGGAGGCGGGGGCATTACAGGAGGGGAAGTCGGTGGGGCAGGAATCCATTCCGTACCGGTCCACAACCACTTACCATCTGGGCTAATAGTTCCCTTTGACATAACTTGTAATGAATTGGCACTACTGATTATCTTTTGGATAAAATAAATTGGAGCACGGACTGAGATTTGAACTCAGGTCTCAGGATCTGCAATCCCGCTCATAGCCGCTCTGACATCCGTGCAGTAAACGGTGGGACCGGCAAGGTGTATTTCAACGCGCCTCAAGTTAAAATGAATAAATTCGGCAAGTAATTTTTAACCTAAAACCATCAGTGTTGTCTATGGACGAGCCTCAATCTGAAATACCAATTGAAGTCAACGCACCACCTTCCATTGAACTTAATGTAGGAAATATTGTGTCTACTCAGCCTACGGCACTAGCTGGCGACACTAACCAATCTTCTCAAAATCTATTCAATCTAGCAGACCCTCAAAACGTTAGTTTCGTTATGGGTCCAAATGGCCAACTAGTCGCTGTTGCCAAACCTCCATTCGTATGGAAACACTTCTTAATTGGTGGGGGAATACCGTTTGCTCTCTATGGCATACCCTTACTGTTAATGCTTATTGCAAGCGGGATTTCTGAAGGGGAATACATCTGGGAAGATGTAGAGCTAGTAGCTGAAGAGAACTCTACGGCTTACACCGGAGAATTCGCCCTCGAGTCGGATTACAGGCTAGAATGGTGCAGCGTCTATATTGATACAGACGACATGGAGCAATCAACTCGCAGGTATGTATGCGAAGCGGATGGTGACGACGCAAGCATTTTAGATTCTTACACCGGTGAAGCCGTTGGCTATTGGAATAGTCAGAATAGCACCATCTATCTTGATGCGGGAATCAATCACGGAGATGACGGGCTAAACATCCAGTTCGAATCACAAGCAGAAGAAGGCATTTTAATGGAAATCCTGTATGATGCTGAAGAGTTAATGATAATGGGTTGCTGTTTAGGATTTTTATTGAGCATAGTTTTCATCATCGCAGGGTTTTCCTCAGGCAGACCAGGTATGGGCTGGGGTGGAGTTGCAGCACTAGCCGCAATCCCAGTTATCGGAATCTTAGCGGCAGGAATCGCTTGAGGTGGATCTGGGTGCCGGTAAAAGGTCCTAATTGGAGCCCAGAAGTTGCATACTATGATTGTAGATATGCGGTACTTCGCAAACCACTTGGTTTTCCCAGAGGGGCTGAAATACTTGCAGACGACGACCAAGCAATCCATGCTTGGGTTGAATCTGAAGGGAAGGTTGTAGCCGTTGGTAGAGCGCATTTAATTCCAGCCGATAGCGATGGTTCACAGGCTGACCATGCAGGCCCTGGTGCAGCAAAGTGCCCAGCTTTTGGGCCTTTGACCGGTGAGGGCAATAGGCCAGCGATTCAAATTAGGCAGATGGGGACTCTTCCTTCACACCAAAGACAAGGAATGGCTGCTAAAGTGCTAAGTGACCTAGAAAAGTCATCGAATGAAATCCTTGGTGCCAATACTGGATTCTTGCAAGCCAGAGCACACGCAATACCATTCTATGAAAGCCAGGGTTGGGCCATAATTGATGATGAATATGAGATTCCTGGAATTGGACCTCATCGTTCTATGATGAAGCATCTTGGCTAGAATCATCGAATCGCGGTGTTCAAATAGGACAAGCATCGCTCGATATATTAGAGGGAACATTGGGTTCCCTATGATTGACCCGTGAAAAACGATGAATACGGAGGAACTGGAACAAACTACTAGTGAGGGATTAAAAAGCAACACTGCGGCACTATTCGCAGTGAGCATAGACTGTCTGAATGGCAGTTCTAAATCTCTCGCACCAGTTCACAAACCTAACACTTCTAGCGTTAGCTTCGTATCACTCCCGAATAATGAAGCCCAGCCATGCTGCACTTCATCTTCGGAAAGAGAGAACAGCGGGTTCTCTATCTTTAGATAAAAAAATAGGAGATGAATGAAAATGAATAAGAAAATTGTAAGCATGCTAGTGGCATTATTCCTCACAATTTCTGCACTTAGTGCAGTTAGTGGTGACGGATCCGACCCCCTCGACCCATCTGACGGTGGCGCTGATTGGGACGGCGACGGTTTAACCAATGCAGAGGAACAAAACCACGGTACAAACATGAACAACGCCGACAGCGATGGTGACGGTTTACCTGATGGATGGGAGGTCAACAACGGCCTTTCACCAACCAATGGCGGAGACGCTAATGGTGATCCAGATGGTGACGGTCTGACTAACGCCCAGGAGTACGCAGCGGGTACCAACCCGAACAACGCCGACACGGATGGCGACGGTAAGAACGACAATGTCGATCAATACCCGACCGATCCTAACGACGGTGAGTTTAGCGACTCTGACGGTGACGGCATCCCAGACGCATACGACCCTGATTACCAGGAGTCGAATGAAGGGTCTGGAGATGGTGGCACCGAGGGTGGTGGCGAGTCTGAAGATCAAGGTCAAGGCGAAGGCCAAGGCCAAGGTCAGGGACAAGGTCAAGGACAAGGTCAAGGACAGGGTCAAGGACAAGGTCAAGGACAGGGTCAAGGACAAGGTCAAGGACAAGGTCAAGGACAAGGTCAAGGACAAGGTCAAGGACAAGGTCAAGGACAAGGTCAAGGACAAGGTCAAGGACAAGGTCAAGGACAAGGTCAAGGACAAGGTCAAGGACAGGGTCAAGGACAGGGTCAAGGACAAGGTCAAGGACAGGGTCAAGGACAAGGCCAAGGTCAGCAAGGTCAGCAAGGTCAGCAGGGTCAAGGCTCTCAGCAAGGACAACAGTCCGGTCAACAAGGTCAACAAGGTCAGTCCGGCCAGTCTGGACAACAAGGCCAAGGCCAACAAGGACAGCAGGGAGAACAAGGCCAGCAGCAGGATAACGGACAGGGACAGCAACAGCAAGGCGGCCAACAAGGCGGCCAGCAGGGCGACCAGTCCCAGCAAGACCAGGGAGGCCAAAATGGCCAAAATGGTCAGAACCAGCAGCAGCAAGGTCAAACCCAGAACGGTCAACAAGGCCAGCAGGGTCAACAAAACGACCAGCAGCAGGGCCAGCAACTTGACAACCAAGACCAGAACGGCGAAAACGACAACGATGGTGACGGAATCCCAGATGCTCTCGACAACGACGACGATAACGACGGAATTGTTGATGATCTAGATCAGAACCCTAACGACCACGACAACGACGGAATCGAAGATTCAGAAGATAATGATGACGATGGCGACGGAATCGATGACCGTGAAGAGACTGAGGACGGCGACGACAACACCAACATCTACGACCACGACAACGACGGCATTAACGACGCAGTGGACCTTGATATCGACAATGACGGTATCGACAACCGCAACGACGTAGGCCCGAATGGCGAGGACTACACTCGTGACCACGACAACGATGGCATGAATGACGCAGATGATACCGATGATGACAATGATAACATCTTAGATGTGGATGAAGTTGATGGCGCTACTGGCGTCTACCGCTACGACCACGACAACGATGGAATTTGGGACAGCACAGACACCGACGATGATAACGACGGTTTGTCTGACTGGTTCGAAGTCAATGACGGTAACAGCCTAACTGGTCAATTTGACCACGACAATGATGGCAGTGAAGACCACGTAGACGACGATGACGACAATGACGGCATCGAAGATATCTTCGAAGTTTGAACAGTTTGATTTGACGTAAATAGGCAGTCGTTTCATACCCGTTCGAACTTGTTCGGGTCAGCTGATTCCACTGGGAGTTCGCTCCCCGTGGAATCTCCACTTCTATCCTTTTCACATTCTTTTTTGCAGATGATACGCTTAGGCTATCGTGATACTTACGTGCACATGCGCGTAGCGCGCTTGATATAGGCGGCGTCAGTCACGAGGTGATTCCGAGTGGTAACTATGCTCTCCAATAGACAATTCAAACAGAAAATCGAGAATCGGCGCAAGTCCACTGTATCAGTGGGAATTGTATTGCTGATGATAACAAGCACCTGGCTAGGGCTAATCGCTTCAGTCAGCCAAGGCTTTGAGCCCGAAACCAAGTTTGTAGATGTAGATCCGCTTTCAATGTCAGCTGCTCAGTCTACAGAACAGGGCGGTCAAGGCGAGTTACATGGAGGAATGCCGTCGCATTTCGGTCTAGAGATGCATGATGCACTTTGGGATCTGACATGGTCGGATTCTAGTGCCATGTACGGCCAAATCAGTGACACCTCTGTACTATCTTTGGACGCAGGGTATGGTCTGATGCTTGAGGAATCCAGCGCAGATGACCACGACAATGACGGAATCGATGATTTGACAGACTTGGATGATGACAATGACGGGATTTACGACTTACTAGAGCGCTTTGACGGTTGCTTTGGGACCGACCCGTATGACCACGACAACGACGGAATACAAGATAACGTGGACTGGGACGATGACAATGACGGAATTTTAGAAGGCCCAGTTGATTATGCCGCCCTTGAAGCCTTGGGACTCGACCCTAGAAATGTAACAATGCACCGCTATGTAGACGCTTCAACAATCCATCCGTTGACCGGACAGCCAGTAGGGATATCCTACCGTGCAGACCAACTTCCATTCGACCACGACAACGATGGCGTGCCTGACGAAGACTCCGATGGGTCAGGTTCTGGCCGCTATGATGAGGACGACGATAACGACGCCCGAATCGACCAATTCCGTTGGCCTTGTGATTTCGATAACGACGGAGTACAGGATTATTTCGACAACGACGATGATGATGACGGAGTTCAAGATTGGAACGACGCAAACCCATATGACGCAACCGAAACCGGAACTATGGACCTTAGCGGAAACATGTTCGATGCTAGTCAACCATGGACCTTCAACCAATATAGATTGTATTCTGCTGGAATCAACTTTGTTGACTTAGAGGCGGCAAAAGTCGATGCTAATGACGAGTTCGACTTTGCTGGCGGGGAGAGTGGAGACGGAGCGGCAGGAATCCCTTCCTTCACCGATATTTTCGATGGCGACCTAGACGGTGACTTAATTCCTAACTTCTTAGACCCTGATAACGACGACGACGGAACTCCAGATAGTTCTGATACCGATGACGATAACGATGGTCTACTAGACATGTATGACCCTGATGACGACAACGACGGAATCCCGGACGTCTGCACTAACATCGATATCAACGGCGATGGATTAAGCGATTACACCGGAGTCGATTCAAGCCCTTACCAAACTCCAGGAGCCGACACAGACGGAGTCCCAGGGATGGACTGCGAATTAGATTATGACGCAGATCTCGATGACGACAGGTTCAGGCCATTCGACCAGAACTACAACGCTATCTGGGATTGGCTAGACCCTGACATGGGAGGGACAGCAACTCCCGACGATGCAGTACAGAGTCAATTCTCAGCTAGTGACTTCCCATACGATATCGACAACGACCAAATCGAAAACGAGAACGACTCATTCCCTCTGGACATGAATTCCGAAGCATGGGTCGCAACCTGTACATCTCAATCTAATCCTAACCCTGCAAACCCCGACCCAAGGTGTATGACTCAAAGAGCATCATTTGCTCAGTTCAATGACTGGGACGGCGATGGAGTCTCAAACTGGGATGACGTAGATGATGACGGTGACGGAATTATCGATTTAATCGATATTGACTGGGATTGTGATTTTGATAACGACGCTCTTCTTCACCAAATTAATGGTAGTAAATACAGAGACGATGGACCAAATGATGTCGACTCAGATATCGACGGTGACGGATTACCTAATGACATAGACTGGGATGACGATAACGACGGACTTACCGACTTGTACGACCCTGATGACGGAAACTGTGGCATAGTGGACTATGATGCAACCGATTCATTCGCAACACCATACTATCCTCTTGGCGACGGTGCTGACTTAGATGGCAGTGCAGACAACCAAGATTACACAACAAACTACGATAATTATTGGAGCCTAGTTTGGAACGTAAATCCATTCGCAGATGTTGTACTAAATTACAACGGGTTCGACGCAACTACTCAGACCCCTGAGGGCGGAAATGTACCAGAATTCTATTGGTTCTTGTTCACACGTTGGTCTTCATACAATGGTGGAAATGAATGGGACGTCGATGCAGACGGAGACTCTCTGATCAATGGATTAGATACAGATCAAGACGCAGACGGACTACCAGATTGGTGGGATCAAGACGAAGGAAATGACGGATTGCTAG
Organism: Candidatus Poseidoniaceae archaeon; assembly: GCA_949373075.1. Classification (GTDB taxonomy): domain Archaea; phylum Thermoplasmatota; class Poseidoniia; order Poseidoniales; family Poseidoniaceae; genus MGIIa-K1. Next base: position 16,198 of record CASIBX010000002.1, read on the forward strand.
ACGTAAACGACCTAAAGATGGGCGGTACAATGAATCTAACTCAATGTGGAATGACTGTTGGCCAACTGGGTTCAGGATGGACTTGTGGCTTTTCTTATGCACTCGCATATCACATGCCACTCACCGGAACGAATGCGCAATTTGGCTCACCATATTCCACACGCCCGGATTGGAATTTCAATCAGGGACCAGGGGGTAAGGCGCAGCAAGGAAATGACTGGACCTGTACTCCAGATTATGTCGGTACCGCAACTACCGATCCAACCGGAGGTTGTTGGCACTATGACTTCGGCGGAGATGGCGATGTTGAGAGCGCAATTTCATATACACAAATTCAAGACAATCGTGATGCTTTCATCACATGGATGGGATTGGTAACTGGAGTGTGGCAATGGAACTTTGATGATACTGCGAATGCAAATACCGTGGGATTCCCTGATGAATTAGGTGCAGATTTGGACCATAATTCAGAAGACGGAGACGTTGACGGCGACTTTACTAACAACACAGTAGATCTTGATGAAGACTATGATGCAATCTATGATTGGAGCGATGTCGATGACGATAACGATGGTTTGTGGGATTTCTTTGAAATTGATACGAATGACGACCTCGATGACGACGTTGACCAAGATTATGGTGGAGAATTCTTTACTGGATTGAATTGTGACGATGCGGATGATGACGGAAACGACCAGGATGTCGATGAAGACGGATGGTTCCAAGCAGTTTGGGATAAAGGAGTCATGAGTCAAGGACTCAAATCTCCTAAATTCTATGATGTCGACAATGACAACGACGGTGTTCCAGATTCTGAAGACCCGGATGACGACAATAACGGAGTCCCAGACTCTGTGCAAGAATTGCAACCAGGGTGCTTCTCTGGCGAAGAGCAACATCCTTTCGACCACGATAACGATGGAATAGTCGATTGGGCTGATGATGACTTTGACGGTGATGGGATTTCCAACTTAGTCGAAGCAGCAATTTCAATCACTGCTCCTTTCGACCACGACAATGACGGGTTGAGGGATGACCTCGACAAAGATGACGACGAAGACGGCATGCAAGATATCGACGAAGTATTGCTTTGGCCACTTAGATTCGATGCCGAATCTACTAACCCTTGGGATCACGATGATTTCGGAGGCGGCCTAGGAATTGCAAACCCGCTTGACCCTTCTACCGGCCCAGACGTAATCGACAATGACGACGATAACGACTCACGCGAAGATAACAATTGGGACCATCTCGAAGAGAACTTCGTCTCAGACCCGTGTTATGCTGGCTCAGAATCAAGCGATTGGGACCATGATAACGATTGTATATTGGATGCAAACGATAAGGCTCCAACATTCATAACTCTAGATATGCCTGATACTCTATGGCTCGATGCCCAGAGTCCTGCTATCTTCCGTGGGCATGTAGATTGGCTAAACCCAATCACCTCGCAATTCGAAGCAGCACCCGGACTACCAGTTCAGGTTCACATCGAATGGACAGGGAACAATACCACTGCTGTTGAAACAATCGATGTAATCACCAACATGTGGGGTAACTTCACTGTTGGCCAATTCCTCTACCCTGAGGATTTGGTAGTGGGAGACAATATGACATACAGAGTGTATGCCGAAGTAACTGAAATGTTTGCATTTAATGGCAATCAATCAGCCTCTTACTTCGTTGGCGCAGAAGCGAACATGACAGTGGACTATTCTTCATGGACATATTTCAGAAGTGACGAACAGCCATTCTGGCTCGATTTCAAAGCTCACTATGCAGCAGATTGGTCTCGCGGATTATACGATAACCGAATCAAGAACTCGCCAATCAGTTTCGAAATAACCGGTGGCTTATTCGGCAACAGAACCAACCCGTCTAACTTTTCTGGATTCAATAATGATGGATACAGAACAGATATCGACGGGTGGGCATCACTCACCTTCGTACAAGACCTAGGTGCTAATGGTACTTGGAAGCAGGTGCGCTGGAATTCAATATTGGATAACGGAGTAGGGCAAATATCAGGTGCATACGAAGAAATCTCTTGGAACGATTTATCGAAGACCCATGACGTAGTTCTCGATAGTAGTGGTATGCCTGTTCGCTATGACTACACCAATACAAGTTTACCTGCGGGGGATATTGAAATCAAAGCATCAGTAATACCCGAGTTGGCAGATGAATGGCCATTCCCGCATTTACACGGAGATTCTTCAGATCCGTTCTCAGTTCGTGTCATGCATCGCATGAATATTGAAGGGGAAATGATGGTCAGTGGATTATCTGCGGTTTACTTCTGGGACGGCACCATCAACAACGGTGACGGAACCTTTGGAAATTGGGCCACACTATTCCATCAGCAAGCACTCAACGCTGCAGGAATTACTTTCGAGGAAGCCAAGGTCTTGAAACCCTATCCAAGTTTGTGGGATGGAATCCCTGAAAACTTACCTGGCGAGGCAATCAATCTCCGCAACTTCATCGATGTCAATGCAACTCATTGGATCATCTCTCTGGTGAACGGTGGCGATGGAGACTTACCTCCTTGTGGACAGGTTGACCCGACAGACCCATCAAGTCCAGTACGCTGTGAAATAGTTCCAGAAATGAACACCGGTGAAACATTCGGAGTCCGTGGAACTGTTACCAACCGTACTAACGATGCGTGGGATCAAGACCCGATCGCTTTACAGATTGATATTGACAATAACGGTCAATTCATGGGTAGCCAAGAAACCGCATACACTCAGCGACCAGTAATGAAAGACGGCGAAGCAACGTTCGAATACAATTGGACATGGTATAGCCAGTATACTGCTGGTACATTTGGAGTCAGAGTGGACTTCACTAACAATGCGTATTACTTCACAGGTAACTCAACTAATCTAGCAGCAACTGGTGCTTACATTAACGTGTCAGTAGTTGGAACAACTCAGTTCCAAATGACTAGCGTTCCTAGATTATATCGCAACACAACTACTACTATTGAAGCAAGGTTGCTAGATAACTCATTACAACCTCTTCGCCAAGCCCCAGTAACTTGGACTTGGTCCTATGATGGTAGAAGCGGCGTCAATTATACCGATGATTTAGGTACATTTTCGATTCCTTTCGACATCAATCCAGAAGATTCACTCGGTAATTACTCCTTACAATTTGAATATGAAGGAGACCGTTCGATGAAGGGCAATATTGACAGCCAGAATGTTTGGGTTGTTTCAAGAACTTACCTAAATGTAATTTCTAGCGACTCTAATCTCAGACAATCTGGTGACCGTTGGGACTTCACTGCCCAAGTAACCGATGACAATAAGACAGCAACAGTCAGAGACTCAGGTGGTAGAGAGCTTAGTGGCTCAAGTACTCCTAATGGTGGATTAGTAGATGTCATCTATGAAGGACTTGATTTCGAAGGAGTCATGCACCGACAGGTGGTTGCAACCCTTGCACCAAATGCTGGTTTGATTTCCTTACCAGAACCTCAACCAGACGGTAGCCATCTGTGCTATTATGACGGTAATGGTGACGGATTACCTGACCGTGATTCTAATGGAAATGGGCAATTGGATGATTCTGAGGCAATAGGTTGTATGAAGGCAAACGTTGCTCCACTTTCACCTCAATTACTACGTGAAGACCCTGATAGTTTCCTACCTGATGGATTTGGACCGGTATCGGTATACTTGCGATTCCGCGAAACACTGCCTAACGAAGGCTGTGAGAACATCGAGGTAGAATATTTGTCTATGCAAGGCAAGTGGGACCCTTGTGTCGATTTACTTGGCAATGATCACTTCCGTGTACAAATGGCTTACAATGCTAACGGATTCTCATTGATTGGACGCACATCACTAGATGTTGATGACCAGATTGTTTACACAAGCGAAATAGATCCGCTAACTGGGGATATCGTTTCTAAACCAATGATAGTTACTGGACAATTAACTGATGAATTAGATACAAATCTAACATACAGAAACATTCGTGTGAATTACGAAATGGTCAACAGTCCTGCAGGGCCGGTTGCATGTTTCAACGGTATCACCGATATCAATGGACAATTCGCAATAACCTGCCCTCTATCGGACGTTATGGCGGGAACTGCTAGAGTTACCGTTACTTACTCTGCATGGGATAACAATGATGCTTATCGATATCAAAACAAGACAGTACAGACCGAATTTGACGTATTCAGTAACTCTACACTACAGATTGCTGAAGTTGGACCATTCAAGTCTAGCGTAGAGTCGTTCGTTGCACCAAATAATGGCACAGCATTCCCTGTATTGTACCTCAAGGAAAGCTTCCATATCGACGCAATACTTACCCAATCTAACGGACAGTATGTTGGTGGAAAGTGTTTGAACATCTACTTGGACCCACAGAAAAACGTCCGACCTCTATCTAGTATTCAGACAAGAGAATCAGATGGTATGGTTGAATGGTTCAGTGGCGACCCTAGTCAAAATCCGGGCCTGAAAGGCGTGGAAACGACAGGTGGGGAACTAGAAGGATTCAGACTACTGCGTGTCGCTTTCGAGCCAGACCTCAACGTTCCAGGAGGTTGTGACAAAGACACGAGCAACGTCCTGAACGGCTCACACATGGATATCGTAGTTCTCGTACGAAGCCGTGTTGACCTGCAGGTGAAGGACTCTTGGTCTCACGTTAATAACAACGGTTTGGATACCGATGACAATGTCCATGGTGAGATTGCACTATTGCGTGACCGCCTAGACTTAGCGGTTGAGAATGAAGAGATATTCTTCGTCCGTGAATATTGGGATTCAGATGCTATGGAATGGGTTGTTGAAGGACGCAATGAGTCGTACACCAACGAGCAAGGAATCGCTTCCTTTGATTGGGCCTTTGCAGGCAAGACCTGTGCAGGAGAACCTTGTGGAGGAGATTGGAGAATCAAGGCATATTACCCTGGTTCAACCTTCTTTGCAGAGTCTAGTGATAACATAACTCACGAAGTACATTATCAAAAGACCAAGGTTGTAGATCAGAGCGGAGGTATCTTCACTCCAAGTACCATTATGGCGATAATTATCGTACTTCTTGGAGCGGCGATTGCCGGAGTAATGTACTACCAGCGAGTAATTGCAAGACGCCAGGTCGAAGCTCTGCGTGGTATCTTGACAGATACAATGTTGCAACTTCAGGCTGCTAACGAGTACATTGCAATCATCTTCGATTGTTACAAGCAACTGGTCAAGCACTTCCGCCGACATGGTTTCATGAAGAAGGTCTACGAGACAACTCGTGAATTCGAAAGTGCGGTCAGAGGTGCATTCCACATGGTTCCAGCAGACCAATTGGATTCATTCATTGCAATCTTCGAAGAAGCACGTTATTCGGACCACGAAATTGGGCCAAGTCACCGTGACCGTGCAATAGAAACCTTGAACGCAATTGCTCAGAGCCTTTCAATGGCTCTAGGTGATGGCGGAATGATCACCCGTGGAGAGCAGCATGAAGCCAAACTCTACGGCGGTCTGACCAAGGCTGGAGAGTTCGTAGCATCCGATGGTAGCGTCCGACAGGCCGGTATCGACGATGATACAGAACAGTCCAATTTCAAGATTTGAAATTGAGAATTCCGCTGAGTGACAAAGTGAGGGGTTCCCCTCACTTTGCACTCTTTGTAGCGCAGGGTTGATGAGTCTTGTACGGTGTGGCTATGCCATGAGCGATTGGAAGAGTCTTATCGACCAAGCAATGATGCTAGAAGGAACTGATGTAATTAAAGCGCATGGGACTTATGGGAATGCTGTACGTGCAGCCCTCTCAAACGCCCAACTTCTTCTTACAGATTTAGAGGCTGCTCAAATCATCGAATCCATCTATGGAGCTTTGGTTGCCTATTCTCAGCAAGTCATGCTGAGGATGAAAGCCGAAGAGCCTGAAGTGGGCGGGGTCGATCATGCTTTCAGAGCAGGACAAGCCTACGGGGTATCTTGTGTTCTAAACCATTTAATCGACCAGTTAACCGATGTATCTTCAGTTACAAATCTTCAGGCCCTAGATGACTTCTCAGACACTCTCCACAATGACATCTTAGTTCAGGCAAGAGCGGCCGGTTTGACTGTTGAATTACTGGATGCGAAAGGCGACATTCTCTATGAGTGAATATCCTCTAAACGCTGTACTTCGACGCGAAAGATAGTTTGTCCGCGTCGGTGCCTTCATAACAGGGTGGTTGGTCGGCGATTTGCTTCAATAGCATCGAGGGAGTCATATGAGTAAACCAGAAAGCAAGACAAACCCAAATCTAGTCGGTCTAATCGGCGATTTGAAGGCACAGTCTCGCGAGACCGGCGCAGCTTTGTGGCGAGATGTCGCACAACGACTATCAAGAAGTCGTAGTAACTGGGCAAACCCGAACCTTAGCCGCTTGAGCCGCCACTGCCCCGAGGGCGTAACAGTCCTCGTTCCAGGCAAGTTGCTCGGCAGCGGTGAAGTTTCGGCCAAGCACGACGTCGCCGCCTACAGCATCAGCGCTGGAGCCCGTGAGAAGATTGTGGCTGCGGGAGGACGTGTCCTTACGCTAGCCGAATTAATGAACGAAAATCCAAAGGGATCGGGGGTGTACATCCTTGGCTGATCACACTACATACGTGTACGACGCTGATGGATTAGTCCTCGGCCGTTTGGCTAGCACAGTTGCTGACCTTCTTTTGAAGAGCACACGTGCTGGAAACAGTGACCAAGTCGTTATTGTTAATGCAGAGAAAGCAGTCGTTTCCGGCAAGCCAACATCTGTGTTTTCAACATACCACGACAAGTATGCACTAAACCATGCTCGTAAGGGACCATTTTTCCCTCGTATGCCTGACATGATTCTAAAACGAACTGTCAGAGGTATGCTGCCATACCAGGCTAAGAGTAGCGGTCGCCGTGCTCTACGAAATCTTCGTGTCGAAATCGGCTGTCCAAGCCATCTTTCTGGTGACCTTCCTGAAGGTCACGAAGCAGGTGATGACAGTAAGATTCGCCGTGACCTCCCAATGCGCTTCGTTCGTTTGGGAGACATCAGCGCCAACCTTGGCGCACCAGCACACCGTTGGAATGGAGGTGAGCAGTGATGGCTCGTAAGCAAAAGAAAGTCGTACACACATCAGGAAAGCGTAAGACCGCAGTCGCCCGTGCTACCGTTAAGGCTGGCAAGGGACGAGTTCGAGTTAACAGTGAACCTATTGAAATTTTACAGCCAGCTCTCTCCCGCCGTAAGGCAATGGAGCCGCTAATCATTGCAGATGCAATGAAGCGTCTATCTAAGGTAGACATCAATATCCTAACCCATGGTGGTGGAATAATGGGCCAGACAGATGCGATTAGAACCGCACTCGCTCGTGGACTAGTTCACTACAATGGTGGTGCAGAAGGCCTTGATGAGGAACTTCGTGATGAGTACCTGCGATTCGATCGCAGCCTACTGGTTAACGACCCTCGTCGTAAGGAACCTAAACATCAACTCGGTCGTGGTGCTCGCCGTAAGAAGCAGAAGTCCTACAGGTGATTTAGATGATTATTCCAGTACGTTGTTTCAGCTGTGGCGGAGTTATCGCCCACAAGTGGGAAGAGTTCAATGAAAAGATGGCCGCAGGTATCGATATGATGGGCGCTCTTGACGAGGTCGGTCTTGACAGATACTGTTGCCGAAGAATGTTTGTTTCACATATTGAACTCATTACCGAAGTTGCACCTTTCAGCACTCCTCGTGAGTGAGCATTAACCAGATCCGATTCCCAGGCTAAAGGGCCTGTGGGTTAGCTTGGCCAATACTTGGCGGCTGGGGGCCGTCAGACCCCAGTTCAAATCTGGGCAGGCCCACTTGCCTGGGAAGTCTGATTGTAAAGTCTCTAATGAGTCTCCGTAGGAGACTCGAAGGGAATGATTTCATGATGGATGAGAATTAGCGGACACTATGAGAATCCACGCGCTAGTGCTGGCGACCCTCCTGATAATTTCATCTACAGTATCTGTTATTGCTAGTGATACCGTCACTACACAAGACGTAGAACTCTCTGGAAATCAAACAATGACTGGCAATTATACAGTCAGCCACGGCACAAAACTGACCATAAAACCCGGCACCATAATCGATATGCAAGACTATTGGATGAAAGTTGACGGAGAACTTGTTGCTGATGATGCAACAATAATGTCATCCATTCAAACAACTAGCCCTGGTTCACACAATGCTGGTGTCTGGGACGCATTAACCATCACTTCAATGGGAGTTGCTAATTTAGACGAGGTTACTATCTCCAATGCCAAATCTTGCATCATAGTTGACGGTACTCTGACTGCTACTAACTTGTCGATGGAAGATTGCCTTATTGGAATGGAAGTCGACGGTACAGCCACTATTAGCGGGATATCTTTGTTACATGTGGACAATGATGGAATCAGAGTAACCGGTGATGCAGATATTTCGGATGCAGAATTTACAGATATGAGCGGTGGAATCCATTCGAGCGGCGATCTTATTTTGACGGTTAGCGAATTTACAGACGTTGGAACAGGCGTATCTCTAACCGGAGGCACTGCCGACATCGAGGAATTAACATTCACAAGTGGAGTCGGCAACGGAGTAAGCATAGCATCAGGAGTAAGCGGTGACATTGATTCAATGACAGGCCAAGCAACAAATGCAATAGTTTCAATGGATGCAACAGGATTTGCAATTTCGAATTTAGATATGTCTGGTGAGCGACTCTTTAATTCATGGTCAGCAGGGGACTTATCGATATCAAATGCAGATTTCCACGCAGATAGCGGCGAGACCCCTATCGATATTCGAACCTCAGGCACAGTTTCTCTCTCAGACGTCCATTTGACCGGACAATTTAGTTCACAGCAATCAACATTCAATGCCCCATGGATTGGAATGTCATTAGCTGGTAGTGGAGATTACATAATCGCCTCATCTACAATCGAGTCCACTGACACTGCCCTTATCGCTAGTGGAACGGGTACTTTGGATATTAGCGATACTACGTTTTCCTCAGACCGCATGGGCCTTTCATTCTCGGGGATTTCTTCTACCACGCTAGACAATGTTGCGGTAAATATCTCAAACGGTGGCGAACTGGGTATTGATATTCTTCAAGGAACTCATACTTTCTCACAATTACAGGTCAATATGCCATTCAATCAATTCGCTAGTGGTAGTACAGGGATTGATGCTTGGTGGTGTGAAATTAGTGCTGAAGATATTTCCGTAAACGGATTTGCAAATAGTGCATCAATCCACGAATCTATCCTGGTTACTGAAGATTTAACACTTCTAGATTCCAGTATACAGGGATTACATGCGGATTCCTCTATGGTCACCGTTACAGATTCCTTTGAAACAAGAGTTTCCGATACAGGTTTGATAATGGATTCCTCAACCGTAATTCTTCGAAGTTGGGACTCTTCCTACCATGAGGATGGCGGAGTTTTAGATTTTGAATCGGAGTTGACCGTATGGCAATTATCCTCAATTAGCAATCTTGATTCTGATATAACCGGTGATGGTGAACTTCATTATGGAACAAGCCAGACCCTTAGAATATACACTGCATCGAAAAACAGATTGTGGGATATGACAATTTCATTCGAAGATTTATCAGGTAATTCAGTAGATGCAGATTGGGAAGTCTTAGGGTTTACAGGAACTGCTTCTAGCGGAGTTGCTCTTCTCCCGGTAAGTGAAGCAGGCTCTCAAATTACTGCGACTTATGCCGGAGTAGGCGCCTTATCAACTCCAATAGGGGTGCAAGGGGGAACACATACCATACAGGTACCAATTATGCCTCAAGGCGATTGGGTATTGAATGGAGGGACTGTAGTGGTTCTTGGTCCAACAGAAGATGGCTCTCCTCACATAGCAGGTGGAAATATCACAATACCTTCTAACGCACAATTGGTTTTACTTGATACGACATTACAATTGCCGAGTTATGCCACGCTAACAGTAGATAGTTACGGGGATTTCGAAGGTACTAATTCACAATTAGTAGGCAATGTCGTTTCTCACTCCTCGGGCTTTAGCGACTCTACAACTTCTAGTTTGACCGTGGCGGGAGATGTATTGTGGACTTCTTGCCAAACTGATATTATTCTGTATAACCTCCTAGTTCAGGGTGATGTGCAATTAGATAATTCATGTAAGGTGACAATCAACTCTGGTACAATAAACGGCCAAGTTGCCGTGGGCGTAGGTGCAATCTTTGAGATAGTCAACACTCTAGAAGTTACAGTTCTCGATAAAGGAGATGCCGTTCAAGGTGCAACAATTACCGTTCAAGGACAAAGCGTAACTACAGACATTGACGGCAAAGCCAGCAAATCCACGACCGCCCTCATTGTAGACTCAAGCGGCTCAACGACAGCCGGATTAAAGCAAGTCACATTACAATGGGGCAGTTTTACAGATTTGATGGCATGGGACACAGCCTCATCTAAGCAACACACCTTCATCGCTTCAACAATATCCGGCGGCACATTGACAGAATGGTTAGTCTTAGAAAAGGCTTGGAGTCCTTATCACCTTTCGAACGATCTAGTAATTCCACAAGGGCAAACGATGACAGTAAACGATGGTGTTTCCTTACGAGTTGCAGACGGAGTGATAATCACTATTGAAGGGACATTCAATTCAGGATATTCAACTATCTCATCGATGGGCGGAGGAGCAAGATGGGGCGGATTAGTCGTAGGAGATAACTCTGAAACAACCGCATCATTACTAGGTACTAGCCTTGTTGAAGGCTCCCCTCTACTGACAATGAATGGTAATGCAGACATTGTTTTGAGCAATGCATTACTTTCTCGAACAAGTGGTGCAGAACCTCTAATTCGACTGACAAACACTGCCTCAGGTAGTATGCAAATTGTTTCAACAACGCTTTCTGATTCTGCTTCACATTGTATTGAGGCCCAAGGAGATGCCACTCTTTCTCTTCAGCAAGTAACCATGCAAACCTGCGCTACGGATTCTCTTTGGGCTCGTAGCCTACCGCTATCTATCGACGGGCTTTATGTTACAGAAAGAGCAGATTTAGGTGGAGTTACTGGCGAAATGAACGACTTCACAGGAAGTGAATTATTCGTCAACAACCTAGATGGTTTTGAGATGTCTGATTTGGACATATCAATGCTAAATGGAACAGATAATCGTAACATAATTGTCGATGGCGCTGTAATAAACGGAGCTCCTGCAATCGATCTGGATAATACAGCAGGAACTCTAACCGGGGTTTCAATCGATTGTAATGGAAGCGGAGTTGGAATTACTGCTCATCACGGCCGTGCTTCAGCACCGCTAACAATTAGCGATTCTTCAATTGTATCTTGTACCAAAGGTATCGACTTACACACCGATGGAGAATCCGCTGCAATCGAATTGAATCATGTAAACATCGACACAGCAGTGGCCATTTCTAGTGATGGTAATGATCTATTGATTCGTAACGGTGTTCTAAATGGTTCACTAGACATTAACTCTGCAACTGCAAATGTCTATGATGTAATCCCACTTTCTCAGTCTACTTCTTTAGGTCAGATTTGGATGTGGACAACCCATATTTTCGATGTTAGATTAGGTGCCTCCTCGCACTCTGCAAGCCTAGAAATGTCAGTTGGACAAAGTTGGTCGCAAACCGTTATTGGAAGCAGCGCTCAGGTAGCAATGCCCCATGCAGTGATATCAGATTCAGTAACTGAAACTTATGACAAGGTCGCAATTGTTGCTACTGCAGAAAACCTTCCTACTCTAAGTAGTGAGTATTCATTCGGTCCTGGTGAAGAAGAAATTATTCAAATTAGTATGATTAGTAATCAAGCTCCAGAAGTTGAAATTATAATCCCTGATGATGGATTTACAGTTATGGAGTCTCTTCCAATTGAAATCAGAGGCGTGGTTAGTGACGACCTAGATGCTAACGAAGATTTAGAAATCATCTGGCGAGTAATAATTGGCCAGACTGAAATGATGCAACTAAATGGTGAGTGGAACAATATCACTGACTTACCAGCTGGAATATATGTTCTAAATTTGGAGGTAACCGACACACAAGGACTCATGTCAAGTAATTCAATATCCTTTGAGATTACATTACTGGATTCTGATGGCGATTGGATCTTAACCTGTTCAGAAAACTGGTTCGACAAGGAAGAAAATGTGTATTGCGGCCCTGATATTTACGATACTGATGATGATAATGATGGCGTGTTAGACATTAGAGACCCATGGACCACCGATCCTTGTGCAAGTATGGACACAGATAGTGATGGACAACCCGACGACTTACATTGTCCTCCGGGTGTCACAACTTGGCTAACGGTTGACCCAGATGATGATGGGGATGGAATACCCGATGTGTCAGAGGGGTCAGAAGATGCTGATGAATCTGGTGGAAGTCCAGTAGTCATCATGTTATTTGTTGGTCTATTCCTTGCAGCAGCAGCATTCATGTTAATGCGCTCAAAGCAGGACGTGGAGTGATGGTAGAACTTACCAGCACATTACCTGACGCTGAATTGATGGCTCAGTTTTGTGTTGCAGTATTAGCGGTAATTGTTGCCTGGGATGCTTGGTGGCTTGGCCGCCAGAGGCTCGATATCCCCACCTTGGGCGATCTGCCTAACTCAGGATTTGCCTGGGAGTCAAATCAGTCTGAGGAAGTATCACGCCAGTGGGCGAACCTGATGACTATGGGTGCGATGATGGTTCTCCCTTGGATGCTAGCTGAACTATCTGATACTCCGATAATATGGGTGTGGGTTTGGGATATTTTGTTAGCGATTCATCTAATTTCGTTGCTAATACCAAAACGATATGCAGTGACTTCTACGCATTTATTTGCTGATGGGCAGCGCTACGAATGGAGTCGTTTGAAATTAGCTAAAAGGCAACCTAAGAAGCGAATAATGCTATTGCGCAAAGGGTGGGGCCCTTTCGGACCCCTGCCCCTTGGCGGAGACAGAACAACGCTCCTCAAAGCGGTTGAACTGATGGCTACTATTCTCAATGAAGAAGAGTAATCAAGCGTTCATAGCTTCGGTTGCTTTCTTTGCACCCATCCATGCTACAACACCGAAACCGATCTTGTTGATGATGTCTGCAACGTTGTAAGCAACAGCCATGTATTCAGCGCCGTTGGCACTGTCAATCAATGCGACTTCAGGACTGAATAGGTAACCGACTGGGTAGATGACCCAGCCTACAACTATGAACCAGCGTAGAGCATTAGCGCTCCACATCAATTCCTCGGAAATCTTACTGTTATCCACACCTAGTCCTGAAGACCATGGAGTTCCAGTAGCGACAATGATCATTGCCCAGCCCATTCCACCGAGGAGAAGAGCTAGGATAGGGTGCATCAAATCAGCTTCGCCAGCATATCCGAATCCAACCATGATAAGAGCGCCAGTGAAACAGATTCCAGTGAATCCAAGTCCAGCGACCTTCTTGTCAGTAATAGCGCCCTTACCTACTAAGGATGGGAACTTGAGAGCCATCAATGGAACAGTAATTATCCAATCCATGTAACGGTATTCTACCGAGACAGTTCCGTAGTCTGCGTAAACTCCACGCATGTAGTAGTAGTGGAAGGCAGCAATACCTACAATCAATGCTGAGATAGTCATTGTAGTGCGGTATTGTGGGGCAACGTTACTTCTCTCACTCATGAAGAAGACGAAAGCAGCACCCATTGCAATGTATCCTACGAAGAATAGGAAGAAGGTCATAGTCTCTAGCGTGTTGCCTTCGATAAATTCAGGCAATCCGTTATCGCCGACTGGCAGTGTCTCCGTGGCGCTGACCGTTCCGGCCATAGCGAGGGCAATTGTGGCGATTAACAGCAGGCTCGTGGTTCTTGAAAAACGGTCTAACGACATATTATCAATTGATAGCGATATAATTCAATATAAAAAGTACAGTTTTGAATCACGTATCGATAATGCCTGTTTGAACAGCCCACATTCTAGCGTAAGCGCCTTCTAACTGAACCAACTCTTCGTGAGTTCCATCTTCTATGACATCTCCATTGTCTAAAACTAAAATTCTGTCTGCTTGCCTAACAGTTGATAGTCTGTGAGCGATGATAATCGCAGTTCTATCGATTGAAACTTTACTAATTGAGCGCTGTAATGCTGCCTCGGTTTCGTTATCTACCGCAGAAGTCGCTTCATCCAAAATTAGAACCGGGGCATCTTTTAGAATCGCTCTTGCAATCGCTAACCTCTGTCTTTGTCCACCTGATAAACGATGTCCACCCTCTCCGACTAGTGTACTCCAACCGTCCGGTAAATCCTCAATGAACTGAGACGCTTCTGCAATCAAACCTGCAGATTTCACATCTTCATCAGATGCTTCAGGAAGGCCATATCTAATATTCTCAAGAATTGTAGTTGGGAAGAGGGTGATGTGTTGGTCGACCAAGGCCATCGATGAGCGTAAAGTTTGCAAATTCCATTCCGGTAAGGATTTTCCAGCCCATTCAATTTCGCCCTTATTCGGTTCAGCGAATCTTAGTAATAGCTTGACTAAGGTTGTTTTTCCAGAACCGGTGGCTCCAACAATCCCCGTAGTAGTTCCGGCTTTGAATGTTAAATCAAGTCCTTCAAATGTCTTATCACGGCCAGTATAAGCAAAGTGAACATCGTTCATTGCAATATCAGCGTTAGCAATATCCTGTCTATTCGGGGCGAAATCCCCTTGCTTAAGTTCAGTCGGGGAAGTCAATACGTCAAGCACTCTAGTCGAGGAAGCCATAGCTCTTTGGTACAAATCAAAAGTTTCTCCAAGCCTAGTAAGAGGCCAAAGTAATCTTTGAGTCATGAAGACCAGTACTGAGTATGCCCCAACAGCTAGAACTCCATCGAGAGTTAGCCAGCCGCCTAGTAGCAGTGTTGCCGTAAATCCACAGAGAATTGCCATCCTGATCATTGGTACGAAAGCGACAGATAATCGAATTGCCTTTTTATTCGCATTCCGATATTCATTACTCAAATCTTCAACACGTTGCAACTCTCTATCTTCTGCTGTGAAAGATTGAATAGTCGACATCCCCGAAAGGTCGTTTTCTAGCAATGCATTCAATCGTCCTGCAGTATTCCTAACCTCTGCATATCTTGGCTCCAGGCTTCTCTGGTAAAGGAAAGAGCCCCATACGATGATCGGTATGGGTAGGACTGCAAATAGGGCAACCTTCCAGGAGATCGCCAAAAATACCGCGCCCACTACTATCACAGTCGTTGTTACCTGAAGAAAATCATTAGCACCTTTATCCAAAAACCTCTCCAGTTGATTGATATCATCATTGAGGATTGCTAAAATATCTCCTTTTTGCCTTTCATCGAACCAGCCCATTCCTTGTTTTTGTACGTGGCCAAATGTTTCCAAGCGTAACTCGTGCTGCACAGTTTGTGCTAAATTTCTCCACAAAATTCCATAGAAATATTCGAATAATGATTCAAGTCCCCAAATTATGAATGTTAGTACCGACAGGAAAATCAATTGATGCCAGGGGTCTGACATCCCGTATCCTGCAATGAATGATTCTTCTTTGAGAACCACTACATCTACAGCGAGTCCGATTAAAAGTGGGGGGGCCAAATCCCAAATTTTATTCAGTACTGAACAGAATGTTGCTAGACGAATAGTCCCCTTGTGAGGGGTCATATATCGCAATAACCGTTTGAACGGACCTACCTCTCCCATGGCCCGGCTAATGGTCTAGAATATGAGAATGCTCGTATGCAAAATTAATACATCAAGTGATTATGATTGCCTAAAATTGAAGGCGAACCCTAATCAGGTGCCTTTTGAACCGCAAAACATGGAGTGGACGCGTAGTGGAGAGGACCTGTTTGTTAGAATCGACCCCGATGAAGAAATTCATTCATCTTTGCAAAGCTTAGCTGATGAAGTAGGGTTTGATGCCGCAGCAATTACGAGCGGCATTGGGCGTACACGAGATAACAAATATGGATACATGAACGAAGAGGGAGTATATCAGCGCAGACCGCTCGATGCACCTTCAGAATTGGTAAGCCTATCTGGAAATATTGCTAGGACGCAAGAGGGCGCGGCTTTCACTCACATCCATTGTTGTTGGTCAGATGATGACAACAATGTCCATGCGGGACACATGTTCCAGGCCACAGTTCATGTAGTTGCAGAGATACACATCCGTATCCTATCTCAAGCGATAATGACACGTTGTCCTTTAGCCGACTTTGAACTTCTCGGCTTACAATTTTCGTGAAGTTCATACCCTATGGTGTGGGTGAATAGACATGGCCGAGGCGGAGCGAATCCAATATCTGGCCGAGGCGGTCAGGTATCATCGTGAATTGTACTACAATCACGCTGCACCAGAGATTAGCGATGTTGAATTCGACAAACTTTGGGATGAATTAAAACAACTAGACCCGGACAATTCAATTTTACACCAAGTTGGCCCTGAGCCATTACCTGGAACTGTAAAAGTCGAGCACATGTTCCCCATGCGCTCTCTTGACAAAGGGGTTTCAGATGACGATATAGTCCACTTTGTAACCCAATCTACATTCGGCGGTAAGAGGTATCTTGCGCAACCGAAACTAGACGGGTCAGCCCTTTCGCTGGAGTATGTTGCTGGCAATCTTCATCGCGCAGCAACAAGGGGTAGTGGTGAAAGAGGAGAGGATGTAACTCTCAATGCTAAATTAGTTGCCAATGTTCCTTTGCGTCTTAATGCCGCAATAGATTGTCATGTGCGTGGCGAAGTAGTTATGCCATTGGCAATATTCGATCAAAAGTACAGTGAGATTTCTCCTAACCCAAGAAATCTTTGTTCAGGGGCACTACGTCAAAAACACGGCGACGGTAAGGCCGATGCCGCCGATTTGGTATTCCAAGCCTATGATGTGAAATTTCCAAAAGATGCTCCTGAAATGTCAAATGATAGCGAGTTACTTTCATGGTTACAAAAAGCAGGTATTGAGCCTGCTCCCTGGCAAATATTCGAATCTTTAACCCCACAAAAAGAAATGATTGACTATACCGTAGAATGGAGATCAAAACGCTCTTCTTATGAATATGAAATCGACGGCATCGTATTCAAATTAGACGATTTAGAACAACGTGAGATTCTTGGAATGACCGCCCACCATCCACGATGGGCTCTAGCATGGAAGTTCCCTTCGCAAGAAGCACAATCAGTTTTGCTAGATGTCGATTGGCAAACCGGTAGGACAGGTGCAATAACTCCCGTAGCGAGGATTGCACCACAAATGGTTGGAGGGGTTACTGTGGAGAACGTTACTCTCCATAATGTGGGCGAAGTCGAGCGCCTAGGTGTCAGAATTGGCGATAAGGTGACTATTACGCGACGAGGAGATGTTATTCCAAAAATAATAGAAAATTTGGGCAGGGCAAACAATAGCGATATGTCCGGTAGGTTCCATGCAGACGGCACATCCTTCATTGGAGAATTATCTCATGGAGACATAGTGATTCCAAGCGAATGTCCCGCCTGTAACCGAGAATTAACTACGGAAGGGGCCTTCTTGAGATGTATCGCTTTGGAATGCGACGCTAGAGTAGCAAGGGCGCTAACATACTGGTGTCGCACTCTCGAGATGGACGGTATAGGAGAGAAATTGATTGAAGCCCTACTCGAAAAAGGCTTAGTTGGAGATATAGCGGATTTGTATAAAATCACCCATTCTCAGATTACAGAATTAGATAGGATGGGCGATAAGAGCGCCTACAATGTTCTAGATGAACTTGCTAAAACTAGAACACTGAACCTAGCGAAATTTCTTCATGCCTTGGGAATGGAAAGGATTGGGCCTGAAGTAGCCACAACCATATCTCAGCATTTTACTTCCTTAGACAAACTCCTTCATTGGTCAGATGAGGGAGACGATGATGAACTCACTACTATCGACGGAATAGGTGACAAGGTGGCAGCTATTTTCAGAGATGGAATCCTAAAGAGGCGTACTTTGATTGATGAACTTACATATATGATAAAAATTACAGATGAATCTCAAGCAGTAAGTGGGAAATTCGATGGAAAGACATTCTGCATCACAGGTTCTCTTACAAGACCAAGAAAGGAAATCACTCTTGCAATAAAGAACGCTGGCGGAAAAGTAGTAGCCAGTGTAAGTGGAAGTTTAGACATTCTAATTGCGGGGGAAAAGGCCGGTTCAAAATTGGCGAAGTCACAGGCCCTTGAAATAGAGATTTGGACTGAAGAACAATTGTTCAAAGAAATCGTAGAGCCCCATAAAAGCCCTAGGACACTTTTCGATTATGACAGGTGAGCAGCGTTCATAAAACCGAAGAAAGTAAAACCGTTATACCAACCCTTTGATAACCAAAGTGCCAGTGGAATAACTGTGAATCGAAAACTCGTCCCTCTAACATTAGTTCTGATACTGTTGTTTTCCATGACCCCGCTTACTTCAGGTAATAGCAACGGGATTTACAGCTCAGGGAGCGGCTGCGGAGGAGCATACTGTCATGGATCCAACACCAACGCCGTAGTTTCGATGTCTGGACAGCCAGCTAGTTATACTCCTGGGCAAACCTACACACTTTCAATTTCAGTAACAGGTGGTGCTAGTGCTACCCAAGGAGGCTTCAGTTTAGATGTAAGCACGGGTACTCTTTCAGCAGGTGGAATCGGAATAATGGCCGTTAAGGTAAATTCTGGAGGTACTAGTGCTACTCACACAACCAACAGTTATCGAAGTTGGAGCGTAGACTGGATTGCACCATCTTCTGGTTCAGGTGTGGCAATTTTTGATTTAGCAGGAAATGCTGCGGATGGTAACGGTTACAACAGTAACGATAATTGGGACGCAGTTAGTTACCAAGTGCCTGAAGCTGGCGCACCTAGTAACAGTCCACCTTCTGCATCAAACTTGCAACTAAGCCCCTCAAATCCAGTTACTACAGACACACTATCACTAACTTATTCTTATCAGGACCCAGAAGGAGATGCTGAGAGTGGCACTACAATCCATTGGTACAAGGATGGAGTTTTGGAGAGTTCCAGAAATAATCAAACCACGGTTCCTAGTTCCTTAACCACCAAAGGAGAGTCATGGAATGTGACAGTTATTCCTAGTGATGGAATGGATGATGGAAATGCAATTGACTCATACGTAATAGTTGTCGACAACTCGATTCCAACAGTATTGAGTGCTTCAATAACACCTTCTGATGCGACAGAAAGTGATGATCTTACACTCGGTTGGAGTTCGGCAGATGCAGATAATGATGTACTTTCTAATGAAATCGAATGGTATGTCGATGACTCCAAAGTCTCAGCCTTCGACAATGATGTAACTATTCCATCTGTTGCGATAAGAGATGGTGATGATTGGTATGCAAAAATAAGAGTTAACGATGGAGAAGCCGACAGCGCTTGGCTAACAACTCAAACTATCACAATCGGCAGTGACAACACTCCGCCAACAATGTCTAGTGTCACTTTGAATGGCCCTTATACTACTCTTGACGATCTGGTTGCAACAGCGGTTGGAAATGACTTAGACGGCGATTCTCTAACCTATGAGTGGGAGTGGATCGGCGCTCCATTTACAACACCAACTCTGCCTGCATCTCAAACCAGTAAAGGAGAATCATGGAGTGTAAAGTGCAGGGTTACCGACGGCGCAGTATATTCTGAATGGCTTGAGAGCAATTCAGTGGTTATTCAAAACACAGCTCCGATTTTGCTAAGCCTATCCATCGAACAGGAAACAATATTTTTCGAGAGTGAAGCAACCTATGTTTATGAAGCATCAGATGTTGATGGAGATGTAATATTTACAAACGAAGTTTGGTCTTTAGATGGCGATTTACTGACTTTGACTTTGACAGTAACTGATGATGAAATGAGCCAATCCTCAGCATTATCAGATACTGTGTTGATTGTAAATACCCCTCCAATTGCATCTTATGATGGGCCTACTAGTCAAGACGCTTTGACAGAAATTAATCCCACAATTTCCACCGATGATGCCAATGGTGATTTAGTTACAATATCCTGGATTTGGATGAGAAACGGTTTCACCACAGACTTCAATCAGAGTCAAATCCCGGTTTCAAATTTAGGTGCAGGGGATACTTGGACCGCATTCATCACTCCGAATGATGGAATGGATGACGGGCAAGTTTTAGTGGTTGATTTTGCAATCTCCAATACAGAACCTAATGCTGTAATCTCCGCCCCCGAAACCCTGATTCAAGGAGCCGACGTTACATTCTCTGCTGTCAATTCTACGGATGTTGATGGCGCAGTAGTAAATGCAATTTGGAGTGTTGGAGGAA
The DNA here is from genome assembly GCA_949373075.1 of Candidatus Poseidoniaceae archaeon. Lineage (GTDB taxonomy): Archaea > Thermoplasmatota > Poseidoniia > Poseidoniales > Poseidoniaceae > MGIIa-K1. The sequence continues at coordinate 36,539 of CASIBX010000002.1, forward strand.
TGATAGTCCACAATGGAATGACCTTTACTACATTGATGAGTGACCAATTAACAATTCAAGTCAAAGTAATCGATGATATGGGTGCAACAGATACTGTGTCGGAAAGTTTCAGCGGAGAATTACCACCCTATGCCACTAATACGGAAGCGAAGGTCGATGGAACTAGAATTGTTTTGACGTGGGAAGGAGACTCCAATGAATGGGCGATTATTCACAATGGTGAGGTCATTGATACAACTACTTCAACCACTTACCGCCACTCTCCAACCATGGAAGGAGAGCACAGGTACAATGTAATTCCAGTCATTGATGGTCAACAAATTCAATGGGAAAGCGAAGGATCAACAGATATTGCAGAACTCAGTTCCAGCAATGTTCCTGAAGCGCCAGGTCCAAGTGAAAATATAGGGATGATATTCAGTATTGTATTATTGTTGGTAGGAATTACTGGCGTAGTATTTTCATTTATTCCAAGGAGGGATTAAATGAGATTAAAAATAGTAGTGGTATTGATTTTGTTAGTACTTTCAACTACAATATCTACTGCTAACCCGGGCGGTAAAGGAGACGATGTACGCTCAAGGGATTGTGCGGGTTCATGCCATGCATCTTCTTCATCAAATGGGATATCTACTGCGATTCTTGACATTCATTTCCCCGATGAGGTATATGCGGGGCTGTTGATTGAAGTTCAAACCTCAGTTGGAGAGGTCGAGGTAAGCTCGACCAATATGGTTGGACTGGCGTTGTTGATTAATTCTGATGGCGCTAAAGATCTCCCTGCCAATGAAGGCTGGGAGATTATTACAGACCCTAATGGTGGGACGAATAATTATGTCGAAATTTCAGATTCATTCTCTTCTCAGAACACAGTGAATCGTAGTTGGACATTGCGGGCTCCATCTGAACCAGGGATATACGAGTTGTATCTTGCAGTTCAACACGGTACGCCTGAGGGAGGAGTTGCTATGAGTGGTATCTCTGAGATAAATACAGTATTTGTTGAGGAAGTACCAGAAAACCTTCCACGATTAGCCGATGACTGGAAACCCACCAACGTTAGAGGAATTGGCGAGGAGACTACAATTACAATTGAAACAATCAATGCAGAGTCCATTACTGTTGAATTGATGAATGGTGCTGAAATAGTTACTATTCCCGTGGAAGATAATCAATTTATAATTCCTGCATCAGTTAATCCAGGAATAGTCCAATGGCGGGTTATTCTGGAAGGTGAGGGGCCAACTCAAACCTCCCCGTGGTTCCGATTGACCGCTCAAGAACCGGGTTGGGAAATCGATGAAACAGCACTGTATCTACAGGGCATAGCGATGTTCTTGCTATTCGCAGGTCTTGTTTTAATGCGCAGACCAGCAGGTGAAGACATAGTCAAAAATTATGATAATACCGCCGATATCTCAGTTGAGATAACCCCCGCCCAAAGCGTAGAAGTTGTTTCAAACTCAACCGAAACAGAGGACGCAATTTCTTCTCCTCCGCTACCAGAAGATGGCTTACCTGCGGGATGGACCATGGAGCAGTGGGAATATTATGGTCAAGAGCATTTAGAGAAAATATCACGAGGTGAAATTTGATGATATCTTCAGGTACCTTACACGTCATTTCTACTGAATTAACAGTCGGGATGTTTGCCTTGTCCGGAGTTGCTTTCCTTCTTTGTCTCCTTCAAAAAGGCCCTATTTCACGTGAAGCAGTGGCTCATTGGGCTCTTTTAGGAGGACTTTTGGCTACCCCACTTGCCATTTTCACAGGTATCAACGCATCTCCCGGAGATGGATTAGATAACCCGCTCTTAGCAAACAAAATGCTTCTTTCAATGACTTCTGCAGGATTAGCAATCGGTGTTTTGGTAAGGAGAAAGCGAGGGGGAGATGTCGACTCTAGACACGCAGGTATTGGTATGGTGTCAGTTGCATTGATGTTGACGACTGCAGGAATGGGTGGCGAATACTCACGTAGTGAAACTCTGCTATTCTTCGTACCGAAAGATACAGTATTCCTATTCCCAATATGGGCTAGTGTGATTTTGATTATTCTAGGACTAGCAATTCTAGGTAAATCAGCCATAGAGCATAGAAGTTGAAGACGGACTAGGCTCAGATTCAGCTCCGTCCATCATTCCGCGAATTTGCTCTTCCAATTGTTGCGCTTCCTTTAGCAGAGGCCCATGGTCCAAATCAGCAACTGGTAACATCTTGTTCAAGTGCTGAATGATTACTGCTGCTGCTCTAGCATCAGGGAATCTAGGATCGGCTTCAACCATGATGCTCATGATATTGCGCCCTCTGCTAGCTCCTTCGCTAAGCATGACTCCAGTCATTCCTTTGATTACTCCCTGTTCAAGGAGGGGTATTTCCATCGATTCTAACAATTCAGCCATCATAGGGGTTGCTGAAACTCCAAGGACATCAACTTCCTCAGTATCCTCGTATTCGACATGGGGCTCATTTCCATTGAGTCCACCTTTCATTCCCTTACGTGCAAACGCATCAATTAGAACCCCCATAGCGGCCTTTTCGTTCTTAGACCATGTGAATAATTCATTTACAATTTCATGAACAAGGGGGTCAGGAACAATCAATTCACTCATCAATAGCACAACTTTGTCACACCCCTCTATTTTGCAAATAGGTTGACCCGCATATGCGCGAATAGGAGGGAGAGGGACTCCTTCCTGGACTAGGCTAATAGCTGGTAATTTTGGATGAGTAACTCTTCCAACCAATTCAAGTTCTAAGTGGTCAATCAAAAAATGTGCGACTACACTAGACACCATTCCCACGCTTGGGAAACAACAGACTACAAGCGAATCTTCGATATCGACTTCTTTATCGAGCCAGACTTTTGCTCCTTCCATGTGTTAAGGACAGCCATCACCCTGTATAATCTACTCCCTCTTTAGTTCAATGCAATCCCAATCGATTTGAAGGGGGAGTCTCCAAGAGAGTATATGGCCGAGGTGAGGAAGCATACCCTTTCTCCTTCAGCATGGAACCGTTTCGAGACTTGTCCTCGAATGTATTGGCTTAGCCGTCAAAGATTACCCCGTAAAGCAGGAATGGCAGCAAGCGTAGGAACTGCAGTACATGCGTCAGTAGAAGATTTGTTACAAATCGACTTATCGGGCCGCAAACCAGACGAAACTCATTGGTTACCAGAAATTGCAGAATCATTTCTCAAAGAGCGATGGGAAGAAGAAAAGAAAGTTTTCCTTTCCACACCTCGCAGGCCAATGTGGAAAGAAAAAGAATGGACTAAAGCTAAGAAAATGCAAAGAGGAGCAATCAAGATGCTTCTAGAATTCGTAGGCGCACCGGGGGTAACTCCTTTGAAAACCACAGTTTCGCTTTGGAAGAGCCTTCTCTCCAGAGTTATAGCCGTAGAAGGAGAACTTCGAACCAGTGACGACCGTTTAATGGGACGATTAGACATGCTATTTGCAGATGTCAGCGATGATGGCAGCCTCAATGGGTGGATAGTCGCAGATCTGAAAACAGGTAGGGCGCCAGAAAATGAATTGAAGGCAGAGGTGCAGCGCCAATTACTCCTCTACAGAGACATTCTTCTTTCCAATAATCCTAATGCCCCACCAGTTAAAACTGAGGGTTGGTATACTGCCAATGCAACCCGATATACTGCAGACGGAGAATCTGTTTTGGAGGACGCTTTGGCTGCTTGGGAAGCTACTAAACCTAGTGAGAAACCACTAGAAGCAACCCCTGGGCAATCGTCTTGCGGTGGTTTTTGTGATTGGAAAGCATGGTGTCCTCATTGGTGGAACTGGCGTCTTGAAAATGGAACTTTAGGTAGTGATGACTTTTCTGATGCAGTAATTTTACTACATCATTTTGATGAAACCAATGGTACTGGTATTGCGGAGATATGTGAGCCAGCAAATGCTGAAGGCAGAGCAATGCCAACGGGTTTACAAATCCCAATCAGTTTTGATGGCCGCGGTAAAGAGGCATTACAGGAGCTACTTTCAACGGGCCACCAAGGGCCTATTTTTGTTGGAAGTGCTATGACGAATAGAGGTACATGGAGAGTTGGACATTGGTGCGATGTTCTCGCTTGGTCACCAATCCCTGACGCTTGAAATAAACTCCTTCAGTTTCTCTCTGGCTTGTTGGTCTTCGATTCCATTATTGGATAATAACCAATCTAGGTAACGAGGGTCTTCTTTCGCAATTGTTACCAAGTCTTTCCCTTTATGCCGTCCAAATGCTACGATGTATACGCCATCATTAATTCGTATTCTTCCTTGTTGGTCAAATGATTCTAAGTCGCCAAGTGCACGTCCCAATTCACTTTCCTCTTTGTTCACTTCACCGTGAATAAGCCATTCTTCTATTTCACTCAATGAGCGCCTGAAACTGGAAGGGTGGTCTCTCATAACTTTCCACAATAATAGCAGACTAGCAGCCGCATCTGCAGCCGCATCATGGGCATTTGATAGATCGATTCCATGTAGCGCACACTGCGCTCCTAAATTGTGGGGCCTAGCAATCTTCAATCTTCTAACCGCTTCTAGAGTATCCAATACTACGAGTGGTTTGGGGGGAACCATTCCGCATCTGTAATATTCATTTTCCAACAATGGCATATCGAATTTCCTCGCATTATGTCCAACTATTACAGCGCCGTCCATAAGTTCGAATAATTCTGCAGCATAGTGCTTGAATACAGGCTCGCTTCTAACTTTGGAATCAAAAATGCCGTGAACCCTAGATGCACCCATTGGAATCGGGCGTTGCGGATTTACCAACACATCATAGTGAACAGTACTCCCATCGGCTTTTGCACCAACAAGTGCGACCTGCACAATTCGGTCATTATTTGTTGAAACTCCAGTGGTTTCAAGGTCGAATGCTAGAACACGTTGCCCCTCTAGAACATCGACCATATCACATAGGCCGTAGGTCGACCCAAATGAACATCACTACACAATGGCTATTGTGATGGTGTCGTAAGAGTCTGCTATGGGAATCAAAGATTGGTTCAAGAAAAAGCCGGAGTCGGTCGAACAGATAGTTGAGCCTGAAATCGAATTGCCGGAACTTGATAGAGATGCTCTTTTCGAAGAAACTCGCAATCTTCTTGAAGCCGATGATGTTAAATTGGCTCCTGAAGAAATAGTAGAAACTACACCTGAATACGACTCAGGAGATGTTGAAATCAGCGCACTTCTAGACGATGATATGGAATCAAATTACGATTTGAATACAGTTGAAGATTTCGAAGTTGAAGACATGTTATCTGGAGCAGAAATAGTTGGGGATTTACCAGAAGAAGTTGATTTTGAATAGAAGCCAGCTCACTCATACGAGGGACATGGTTAGATATGAAATATGTAAGCGGCGTATATGAACACGAAGAAAGGCCTGTTATTAGCGGCTCTTCTTTTGGTTCAATTAACAGCTGGCTGCACCGGAGTTTTAGACAGCACAGTGAATCCCCGTGCTGTTTTGACAGCTACTCCTATGGAGATCCAACAAGGGGAAGGAGTCACATTTGATGCAAGAGGTTCAGATGCCATAGAAGGTGTCATCACAGAATTCCAGTGGGACTTTGGCGATGGTTCACAAGCCACCACAATTGCAGGTTTCACTTCGCATCAATTCCTAGAATCAGGCCAATTCAATGTGCGTCTAACAGTTACCAATGACCAAGGCGGTACCGACTCTTCCAGCGTGATGGTTCGAGTTAACGGCGCCCCCGTCCTAAATTTGTCAATACCCAGCGATGTTCGTAGTGGAGACATAGTGCTGCTAGATGCTTCTGAAACCGAAGACCCGGAAGGCGGGGTATTGTCTTTCAAATGGGATTTAGATTTCATGTCGGATAGTGATGGAGATGGAGACCCTCGTAACGATATAGATTCCACCGAAAACCGAGTATATCTGCCAACAGAATCAAGCGGAACAATACTGGGTTCGTTGTCAGTGGATGATAATCAGGGTGGAATTGTAAATCAGCAATTCACCATAGAAGTCCAACCTCGCCGCTACAAGGTGGCTTGGGTTGAAAACACCCTTGAGTGGAATTATGATGAATATCTGGCCCAAGGGGAAACTTGGAGCGATAATATGACTCCAGGATTTGGTGTTAGAATAATAGCATACGAGGCTTTGTTAGAACTGGACCAAGACATTTTACTCCCCCCTGATAATTTCACATTATCACTAAATGTAGTAGATGATGGCCACCGTAGATCAGCACAAACTAGCCCTGGTAATCTAACGCAGAATGAATCTACAAAAGCTGAGATAAACGCTAGTGAATTGAATCCAGTAGGCCCCGAAGGGATTTTTGATGCTGATAGTGAAGAGCAATTACTGGAGGGATTACTCAATGAGCCGGGCGCTCGTTTCGGTCAAGGCGAATGGATTTGGACGATATATGCGCAGAACTCAGACCCAGATTCGATTTTGCCAGGCCAGCCTGACCCTGACGGTGGGAACGATTGGACTCTAACGATAATAATTACAGTTCTAACTCCGGTACTTACCGAAGTGGCTTACGATTGATTCAGTTAAACTGAATTGGCTGAACAGTCTTCCAATTTGAATTAGCAAGTTTCTTTGCTTTACCGTCTGCAATAATCGGATGAATGTGACTTAGGCGCCCATGCATACCATGGACTCCAAACTTTACGCGAAGTTCCACTTGGCGGTCACGCTCAGCGGCTTCCAATTGCTCATCATCTAGTTCTACACTCGCCATCTCTTTACCAGTAGTGGCCGAGGAAATCGAAAACGTGTTACCATTTACTTGCGTTCGTGGCCTGAAGTCCATATCATCAGGGTTATTCATCCAAGCCTCTATGTCAATAGAGAGATAATCTCGAATGTTTACTCGCTTGATTGCGATAGAATCTACCATGATGACCAATCACTCCGAGAGGCCTGTTATTCAAAATCTCTCGCATTGATGGGGCCGGTGGGGTTACGCCCTAGTGTTTCATATGGGTTGATGTTGATTTACAAATTATGTCACCACCAACAATCGGTATAGGCACTCAGAAAAAAGCAAGATTACAAAGATTGAAAGATGAAGTTAAGCGATTTGTATTTGCAAACCCTGGTTGTAGTGCACAAACCATTGTGGCCCATTTGTCTCATGATAAGAAACTACGAAACCATGGCTTAACCCCAAGGAAAATTGGCTTCTTTATCCCTCGACATTTGAAATCACACTTGGTATGGTGGCAGGACCATATTGCAGGAAGAAGAGTTTACGGCCCGGATGAATACGATGAATCGACAGCCTGAAAGGGCCCCTCCGCTACCATCTTACCATGGGTGGAGTTACAGCATACTTCGATCTTGACGGCACCCTGCTCGATGCATCAAGCGAAAAAAGCCTGACTGCACTACTTTCTCGCCGCCGCCCGTGGAGAATCCCTCTTGGTGCGACTATGTGGGCATTGGGCTTCATTGGCAATCTCCTCAGGGCCCGTTCAGTTTACGATTCAGCCCGTAATCGCGGCCATTTGGCACTTTGTAATTGGGAGACACTCCGAGGGCTATCGAAGGAATTAGTTGAAACCAAATTATCCAAACGAGTATCTCAAGAAGCAAGGGACAGATTGGATTGGCATCGAGGGCAAGGTCACCGCCTAGTACTCGTAACCGCCACTGTAATGCCGATGGCACAAGCTATGTCTGACGAACTTGGAATGGATGCAGTGTACGGTTGTGGTCCAGAAAATATGACCGGGACAATGAGCGGTTCTGAAAAAGGATGGAACGTCCCTCGCCGTAAAGGAAAGGTCCCTGTGGTTCAAGAAGACGCAGAATCATTAGGGCATGATTTGGCAGATTGTTGGGGCTATGGTAACACTCATGCGGACTCATTCTTCATGTCAATTACCGGAAACCCTGTCGCAGTCAACGCTGAAGGCGGATTGAAATCTCTTGCAAAAGAGAAAGAGTGGCCTCAATTTGAATGGCGTGTATAGTCCGCCCGTCGCGCTTAAATGGAGAAGGCAGGTCGCCGAGTCTGCACTGGCCCCATAGTGTAGCCTGGATATCACAGTGGCTTGCGGAGCCACGAACCCGTGTTCGAATCGCGGTGGGGCCGCTCTTACTCCTCTTCAGTGACAAGAGTCACCTTCTGGTCTAAAGCGGCTCTAGCAGATGAGTTGAACAAAGGCAGTATGGCAAGGCTTCCACAAATTACCATACAAAATCCACAAAGATATCCCAATATTTTGTTTGCTAAAATTAGACTTGGCGGCAGCATTTCCTTTGAGAGTGAATTGATTTCAAGATTGGCATAACCGCCGCCTAATGCAGCGATAATGCTTCCAGCAATCACGAGTTTAGGGCCCATGGACTTCAATCTGAACAACATCACCCCTCCAACTAAGATGAGTATTGCTCCCATCATTACAGAACCTCCTCGAATTGTATATGCTCCGCTATCTCTAACCTCGTCGTGATAATCTTGATATTCCTCATCAGTAATATTTTCACCATTACTGGTTCTGACATTGGTTAGTAATCTATCTAATTCTTCTTGCGGTAGGTCATCTGCTTGGGATGATTGGAAATCCCCTACCGCTGTGAAACCCATAAGCAGAGAGCCGATAACCAGTAACACTGCTATTGTTTTTGGACCTTTTTTGTCAGGTCTTGGAGCAAATAGTGAGGCCGGTGGTGCTACACCATCATCGTCACTCATTCGAATCGAGAAATCCTTACTCATCGGTACATTCCTCCAATCCCTTTCGCAAAGTTTCAGGTATTACTAGAGATGACATATCAGTCATACTTACGCAGACAGTAACCTGTTCACTTGACCAAAGAAGTTCTCCCTTTTGATTGCTAAACCTGTATTGCCAAGTACACGATTTACTACCAATCTTGGAGATCCAGATTTTAGCGGTTACAGTGTCTCCATATCTAAACGGGGCATGAAACTCTGATTTGATGTCAACAACAGGAAAACCGACCTTCATTTCACCTATTATGTGGGGGTAATCTACCCCGCACATGTTCATCCACGAATCTTCAAAGAAACGATGTGCAAGGTCGTAGATGCGTGGGTAGAAACCAATCCCTGCCATATCGAGCATTGGAAAGTCGACTCGGCGACTTAATTGCACAGCCATGCCAATGCGTGTGGGGCTCGCTTTTTCAAGCATCCTCGGGCTTTGGCCATTTTTTGGCTAACACTTTAGCCAAGTCATCATCTAATTTTGCATTCCACCAATCGCTGCCTTGCCATATGGCATATTTTCCTCTAATGCCTCTGATATCTGCTCCTTCAAATGAACAATTCTTGAAGTTTGAGATATTTAATCTAGCCTTTCTGAGATCAGCTCCTCTAAAATCACAATCATCAAATGCGGATTTCATTAAATCAGCTTCCACCATAGATGCACGTCTGAAATCCGAGCCGACAAAGTTTCCCTCTGTCATATCGACCTTGTCTAGTATGGATCTTCTAAAGTTAGAGCGGGGGTGGTTTCCTTGTCTCAGCAACTCATTTGCATGATTTTGGAAAGACCAATCCAAAGGAACTTCTTCCTTGTCGGTACCGCTCCCCGACATAACCATGATATCACCTTAGAAGCGACTTCTTTTGTCGAGGTGGGCTCTGCCTTCTGGGGTCAGAATTGCATAACGATTCTTCTCTTTTGCCGAAGGTGGAGTTACTAAGAATCCACGCTCCTTTAGGCGGTTTAGATAGAGGGATAGGTTACCTGGTGGTTCTAGTCCAGCATCTTCAAACAATTGGTCTATGACTCTCGGAGGGCTATCATTTACGCCTTCTACGTCTCGCAAATATTGAATCGCTCCTAGCACTTGATCAGGTTTACGGATTAGACTGCAATTTTCGATTAGTGCCTTGAATGCAGAGCCACGCTCAGGCAGCCCAGCGTCACGAGCAGCATCAACAGCAGCTTCTATCGCTCTCTCACGTGCATTTCTGATCCTGGATAGTGCTATCGACCATGTATCGTCTTCTCTCACTTTAGTTAAGCGTTCATCCACACTGGTCTGAGCGCCAGAGAGGTCAATTTCAACATCGCCGGCTCGTATCAGAATTCTTGCTTCGTCATTCATATTGCCACTCTCTGCTTGCGCCGACCTGCCTCTTACTGATAACCATTTCATCAGTTCGATTTCGCAGCCCGAATACAACACTAGCCAAACTAAACGGGGTATTAAAGGGATGTTTATCCCAATAACGACTGTTATTAGTTCCCCTTGGTAAATAACATCCCGGCTCGATTCCTAGAACCTCGAAATTCAAAGGAATTCAGGCCGCTAAGGATAAGGCACTTGAAGGGGGGTCCCTTTCATTCACATCCCCGGGTGTATACATGAAGCGCGTCTCCCCCATTTTGATTATGCTATTATTGCTGGGTTCGTGCATCCCAATAGGTATTGTTTCTGCTTCAGGAGAATCATCAACCATATCGACATTTACTGGCGGTTTTGCATCTAAAGCCGTTAGCTTGCAAGGTGGCGTGACCGATAGTAATTCAACGATAGAAATACCTCGCAATGTCACATTCAATGCTGCAAGTTTCGATGTAGAAATCGACCAAAGCGATGCAAGTCCAGGGCAGGTTTGGATAGATCTGAATGAAGATGGAGTTTTTGAATGGGAATTTACAGGGACTGGTTATGGAAACATCGGGCATCAAAACCAATTCTATGATGGCAACGATTGGGCTTCATTTACCGGCAATGCAGGAACAACCTCTACTCCCGGAATTTTACTACCTTCAAGTTCATCATTGCAATCTTCAAATCTGAATATTAGTTTTTCTCCTAGAGCAAGTGGAGGATTTTATTCGATTGGAGAGTTCCAAGAAGTGACAGAATCAGATATCGACGGTGACGGATTGCCAGAACCTATCTTTTTGTCAGCAATTAACTCAACAAACTCAACATCTTTCCAATGGGCAGACTGGGCCGCTAATGGCGGAATCACGATTTCAAATTCAGTTTCAACATGTGATAATGCAACCTCTTTAGCGACCGGAGATGTAAATGGCGATGGAGTTGAAGACGTGGTGACTTTCTCCACTATTGCTAACCAAGCATGTGTTCATATCATGAATTCAACAGGATTTGATCCAGTTCTCAATGTTAGCATGTCTGATGGGTTATTAGATGGCAAATTGGGAGACGTAAATCATGATGGAAGCGATGACATTGTGACAATTCATTCACAGGGAGTTCTGTCTTTGAGGACGTGGGACAATGTGTCCGGAGGCCTAACTACTGCAATTACTGAGACAATAAGCCCTAACGGTTCTCAAGGAATGCCTGCAACTTTAGTTTCTGTCCATGTCGAAGATTTCTCCGCAAACGGTTCTGTTTCTGTATTGGTCAAGGACCTAATGGGCCACTGGACCAATTGGAATATTACTAGCAATTATTGGGCGGGTCCATTAACAGCTTTCGATAATATCCAACAAAATGAAATCATTGTAGATTTGGATGGCGACGGCGACTTAGACTTAATCGGTTTGAACGACCAAGGATTTGCTTTGTTGGTAAACAATGGCACACAATGGAATGCCACAACAACCCAAGGGCAAATCGATATGATAAATTCAACCATAGCTGACTTTGATAATGACGGTGTGTTAGATTTACTTACTCCAAACCCTGGTTTTTCCGATGGCACACCTTCTACTTTGGAAGGTAATATCACTTATCGTTCAATCAATGAATCTAGCGCAGGAAGCCAGTCAGTGGCAGTCTTAGAGCCTTGGTCAATTCCAACCTCAATCATTGCTATGGATATGGATGGGGACGGCGTCATCGAACAGATTGTCTCTGCTGGGGAAGGTACCATGGGTGTATTCATCAGCGGTTGGCACAATGTCGAATTAGACGCTGATGGTGATGGAAACGTAGAGATGAGCCGCATTGGATATGCTGGCGATTCATCTAATGGTTTAGGCCCACTAACGCTATTTGATGATGCTGATGGGCTGAGGGACGACATAGTCCCTATCTTTGGCTCCATGCCATTTACTACCGATGCTTATGGGATATCGATGATAAACTATTCAATGGATATAGAAAGCACAGGAGTTGGTGAATTTAATCTAACGAATCTAGACTTTGGTTACGATTGTACTTTCTTTGTAGAAGGAAATCCTCACGCCTCTGCGAATCTAACCAATGTAATCAATCAAGGTATGACTGGTGGTGTAGGAACTTATTCGTTGGCGATTCCAGTAAATTCTTCTAGTCCTGGTCAAATTACGTTGACGAATGTTATTGCCATCCACGTCCCAGGAGCGCCTAACTTGGCGCTGCCTACTACTCCAACATTGAGTTTGGTATCTACCTCTTCAGAGGAAATAGAATTGATTTGGAATGATTTAATCGACTTCGGCTCTGATTTAATCAGGTTCGAAGTTTACCGTTTGGAATCAGCAAATGAAACAATCTCAATATCCGATGTATACTCTGAGTCCATGATTAACGTTGCAATTGATGACAACATTACAGTAGGGGCTACATATTGGTATGCTGTTCGCTCAGTTCACATCTATGGGGTAACCTCAAACCTATCCAATCTCGTACAAGTTACAGTTCCTTATCCAGCGCCACCGGGGCTTGTAAACGGGGTAATTCTCTCGGATGTCGATGCAGATAGTGGGGGGGTATTGTCGGTATCTTGGAATCACACAACAGAAACAGCTGATCATTACGAAGTCTATCTTGAAACAAGTGATTTCAGTACCATAATCGGCCTAACCTCTACTGCAACCGTTACTCTATCTCAGAATTCAACAATCATTACCGATTTGACCGACGGGCAAGCGTATTGGGCCACAGTAGTAGCTGTTGACCAGTATGGAAATACAACCAATGCAGTGACTGCAGTGGGTCCTGCTTATCCTCGTAATGATATTCCCGAAGCGGTGAACCTGCAAATTAATGTGAGTTCTGAAATCTCTCTTGGCTCTCCGTTCTTACTCGAAATCTCTGCTCTTGTTGACCAATTGCCTACAACGCCTACAGGCACTGTTTTGATCACTATGGACACCAATACTGGCGCTCACTTAATCGGAACAAGTTGGGATTCAATAGACCTAATTGATTTTGCAGAACTCGGAGCCTTCACTTCCGATATTCATGGCGAAGTGACCTTCTGGGCCAATTACAGCGGCCATGTTGGAGATGTTCAAAATCAACCGATAGCGTCTGCTTCTTCATCGGTAACATCCACGGTTACGATAGGTGCAATATTCGCTGCAGAGTTATCAATATACGAATTAGATTGGGATGGTGAAACAGATGTTAGAGTAAATCTTACAGCAATAAACCCGGGCCAATCTTCACTTCTCGAAGGTGCTACAATAATTTGGACCGCGTATAATAGTACAACTAATTCGACCTCGACAGATACTGCGCAAATCGGTAATGGCTTCAGCCAATTCTTGGTTAATTTCCCTGATGGAGGAACATTATTTGTCAACTTGAGTGAACCATCTTGGGTCGATGTGGAAAGTAATAGTATCGAAATTTCATTAGTAACATATGGCAGTATTATTGAGGAGAATGAGACTGAAGGGAATGAAACTAATGAAACAAATTGGTCCCCTGAAGTTATGGAAGATTTGGTAGTAGATTGTGGCGATGTAGTAATCGACCCTGCCGAAGACCAAGAGGTCGATTGTACCATTACAAACCCCAATAATTACACGATAGATGTATCATTGGAAGCAGATGGTTGGTCCAATTGGCCAGCATACATCGAGTTCAATCCTTCACCAGGCCAGAGTGAATTTAGTTTAGAACAGTTCGCAAGCGTCTCAATTGAAATTAGAGTTGACATAATTCAGAATTTATCAGAGGCTGGATTAACAAATGGTAAATTAGAAATTGATTTACGGCAGGGGCCTAGTGATTATATGACTCCTGGCGATAAGCCTTTGACCATTGAAGTTCAATGGACTTTGAAGGGTCAAGATATAGTTGTAGAGCCGGAACCTGAAGAAAACAATACTGGAAAAACTTCTACTAAACCAGAAGATACTTCTGGCAATGCAATGCTATACATTGGCGGAATTAGCGCTATTGCAGTAATCGGATTAATTGTGTTCATAGTCTTAAGGATTAGAAATAACGATCTCGATGATTGGGGCGAAGAAGATTTAGATTTGGAACCAGAATTAGATAGTGACCGAATGTCTAAACCATTACCAGTTGGCGTAGCGCTTGATGAATTTGAAGACAAGACTATCTCTGATGAAACTCCGGACAAACCGGATTTCATAAATGACTTTGATACCGAAGATGAATACATCGAAGAGTTCGAAGAAGACCTAGAAGTAGAAAACGAAGAAGTTACAGAAGAAGAATCGGGTATTACAGTTGATGAACAAGGTACTGAATGGTATGAAGACGAAGTCGGCGTTTGGTGGTTCCGAGACGAAGGCCAAGAAGATTGGTCAGAATTCGTTGAGTAATTTTCGTAATACCTTTGAATGAGGGGCGCAGAGGATTTCACATGGCAGACCAAGCATCGTATGACCTTGTATTGCACAAGGACGCCAACCCTAGTACTGGCGGAGTCGCGATATGCGGCTTTTCAACAGTTGGAATGGTTGGAGTAATCGCTGCCTCTCATGTAATAAGCCAACTTAAATTGAGTCAATTAGGAACCGTTCTTAACCCGGAATTTCCCGCTATGGCATTGATTCACCATGAGGTTCCAAAACACCCAGTTCGAGTCTATCAAGGCAAGGGCGTGGGTGTTTTTACTGCTGAGGTGAGATTTGGTCCTGAACGTGACGTTCTATTTGCCAACACTGTATTGGGCTGGTTTACCAAAGGCGGATTTGACCAATTGATTGTTATCGATGGTGTTGCTCGAGAAAACCTTGACGACAGAGAAGACTCACTTTACGGAGTAAGTTCATCCAAAGTTGGAAGGGACCGATTAAAGAAAGCAGGAATAGAGCCAGTTAGACAAGGAGTCGTCGCTGGAATTGCAGGGTACTTGATTGCTGAAGGGGACCGCTTAGGCCTTGATATAACTGCAATTTTAGCAGATTGTAATCCAATGTATCCGGATGCCAGAGCTGCAGCATTAGCAGTTGAAACCGTTAGCGATTTAACCGGAATCGACATTCCTCTTTCCTCTTTATTGGAAGATGCTAGAAGAATCGAGGACAGCGTTAGAGAAGTATTCGAAAACTCTCAAACAATGTTACCTGCGCCAGATGATGAATTAGATCCTTCATTCGGCTGACTTTGCAATTTTGAGAACCGTATCCCAGTCTGCATCGGTTGCGAACATCGCTTCAGGCATGTGGCATCTAGCCATACGATACCCTGCATCTTCAAGCCCCGACTTCATCTTCTTCATCGAAGGAATTTGTCCCACTCCAGCAGCAACACCTAGGCTGTCAACTGCAACCAACAAGTGTTCTCCTGAAAGTAATTCAGCCGATTGTGAGATGTACCTAACAGACCTTTCAATTTCTCTTTGCGAATGTTCGATATCAATATCGTTCCATTCTTCAGGTAAATCCTCAGGCCTTCCTGCACACAACTCTATCGCCCTCTCAACGGTCATCCTACCTGCAATTTCACTATCACAGAGAGGCCCAGTCCACATCGGTCCAGAGTAATCTCTTTCGGGCTGTTTAGCGAAATGATACGGTTCTGACCTGATTCGGTAGCCGATATTATCCTGCCAATCAGTCGCTTCTTCTTTCGAACGCTTAAGAAGAACAGTAACGCGAACATGGTGGCCATCAAACAGAGAAAGAATTGGGTGAACCGATTTGTCATGCATTGCAGCAATACGTGCAATTGTTCCAAGTAGAATTCTAGTAGCGTCATCATGCATGTAATAATCCGTTATTCCTACAGAGCCATATCTTCGCAAAGCACTCGTTTTCGCAGAGCCACATAATGCTGCGGTATCGGTTGCAGTAACTTCGAGAACCCCAACTCTAGAAATCGATTGAATCGCTGAATCTAGAAAATTAACCGGTGAACCAAATGGGTCCAAGTCAATCCATTGGTAAGGCGCTTGTACCATCAATCGGATCGCATCACCTTCTATCCAATGTATTCCATCCTCTACAACGCCCTCCTGTTCACGAGCGAATCTACTTGGTTCTGGAGTCCATTCTAATTTGTCACCTACTGGGTGAACACGATGCGACTCTTTCGCCCATTGTAATGCTTCAGAGTCCAAATCATTAGCAGTGATTCTCAATCTGTCTTGGAATGGAATTTCCTTTCTCCATCTTCTTGGGCGGACTCCTGTTGCGCAAAGAGCATCTAGGGCACGGATGGTTTTTCCTTCTGGAACCAACCAATTATTTTCTATTGCATCTGCTAAAAGCATCACTGAACGTGTTCTAGCGGGCGCCATGGCAGGATTTAGGAAACCTTCTCCTGTCTTTGCAGCGGGGCCTCTTGGCATATGTGAAGGTCTAGTTTGATGACTACGAAGGTGGACAGAAGTTCTTCCTTCTAACCAGATATGACCTGGCCAGTCTTTTGGTTCCATATTTAGACCTCAATAATGTTCGAAAACAACGTCAGGATTAGAGTGAGTTACCTTATGTCCATTATCGACTACTTTTCCAATAATTGCACACCCTTCCATTCTTTGTGTTAACCATGAACATACTTCATCAGCAACACTCGAATCAACTGCGATAATCATTCCACATCCCATGTTGAATGTTCTGTGCATTTCTCTATCTGTGACATTTCCTTCTTGTTGAATCCAATTAAATTCAGGAAGTATGGGTAGAGGTGAATCGATATGCCAACCCAAGGAGCCGTGTAGGCGTAGAAGATTGGAAAGCCCACCGCCTGTGACATGGCATATCCCATGAATCAAACTTGAATCACAAGGGCCATCTTGAATCAAATCTACCACTGGGTCACAATATATCCGGGTTGGATTTAGGAATACTTCACCCAAAGTAATACTGCCTTCAGCGAATCTTTCAATTCTACTTTCATCGACATCGAATGGAGCAGCATCTTCCCATGAAGCGCCACAATGCGAAACAACATTTCTCACAAGAGAATAGCCATTTGAGTGAACTCCAGAAGCAGGCATACCAATCAGGATATCGCCATTCTTGAGGTTTGCACCAGTAATCTCGCTACCTTTTGCTAACCATCCAAGGGCAGTCCCTGACAGGTCAAGTTCAGTAACAATTCCTGGAAGGCTTGCGGTTTCTCCTCCGGCGAGAGTAACTCTTGCTCGTCGGCATGCTTCAGCTAAACTCGCTCCAAGCGCAGCATGAACCTCTGGGTCGGGCTTTGGAACAGCGATGTAATCTACAAATGCTATCGGTTCAGCACCAACGCACAGCAAATCATTGACATTCATTGCCATACAATCTATGCCAACACCGGCCCATTGATTCAGTTTAGTGGCAATTGATAATTTGGAGCCAACTCCGTCTGTTGCCAGAGCGAGGTAATTATCTCCAAACTCTACAAGTCCACCGAATCCTCCCGGCAAATCCACTGGTGCGCCAGGTGTTCCCGGTTTCCTTACCGAACGGGATAATGCGCCTACTAGGGCGCCTACGGCATTACCTTCAAGGTCGATGTCGACACCACTGCCGGCGTAATCTAGACCTTCTGCCATATCTCTTGCCACCCGCGCCACTCTCATCATGATGTCGATTGAATCTTAGATGCAATCCAAGGCAGCGAAAGGTCTAGTCTGTGGTCGATTCCACTATGTGTCCCAGGGAATTCTTCCCACTCATGCTCAATATCTAATTCTAACATTCTAGAATGCAGTTGGCGTAATCCATATTGGATATTGTATTGGTCAGAATCTCCCACATCAATCCAGCAAGCAGGTAATTCTCGATATTTTTCGATCATGTTTAGTGGGTCCCAAGATTTCCAATCAGCCCATTTATCATCGTCAAAAATACAATTTGCATTTACAGGTAGGGTTCCGTCGCTATATGTTGCAGCCATTGCTAGAACCATCAATGTGTGAAAATCATCACCTTTCAGTGATGGAGTATTCTTGACATATTGTAGAAATTCTTCAACGCCTCCATGATGGCCAATTTGAGTTAGGGTACTACCCATCTCAATACCAAATAAGACTTCGAAACCACAATCTCCCGAATGGCAAGCCACCGCATCCCAGCAATCATCCATCATGCCTCTAACCAATGCTCCATATCCTCCGCTAGACTTTCCGACAAGTCCGAAACCACTTACATCATATCTTGAGTTAATGGCTTCTCGTAGGTCTTTACTTAGCCATTCTCCCCAGTTTCCTATAATTTTAGAATCGATGAATTGGTTACCTCCAAGAGAAGTGAAGGTATCTGGCATAACTAGTATCGAAGGCGGCATTAGGCCATCTCTGACCAGACGTTCATGCCTCTGAGGTAAGGTTTCACTAAACGCTCTCCAATTTGCTCTAGCAAAACCTGTCCCAGTGAACGGTGCGAGATATATTATGCAAGGCAAAGGGCCCTCTCCGTTAGGAGGTATGTGGACCATTACTTCTCGTTCAATCGGGTCTCCAAGTTCATTTTCTAAATTAGAAGAAGAAAATGCGAATCTTTCTAAAATTCCTCTGATGGGTTCAAAAGAGTGGGCCGGCATGAACCTGCGATGGGCTTCATAGAGATGTGCTTGGCGGTGTTCCAATGGAAGCCACTGGAGGTCGTGTAATGCGTTTAGTTTCCAGTGGAAATGATGGGGAAGAAAAATCTCTACTCAATCATTATAGGGGGTCGACAACGGCTCTAGATGTCCAGTCGGGGGAATTATTATGACAATCCAAGAATTTGATTTGCCCGCAAGATGGCGTTCACTTTTGCTAGATAATTACAGTGAAGCAATTCACAATCTGGAAGTTTCATGGCCAGATGTTCAATCCCTTGAAGTCTCATACAGAGATATTGAAGCATTCGATCCTGATTTCGCTCTTTCAATCGTAGAGGAGCCAGAAAACAATACTCAAGCAGCTAATCAGGCCTTAGGACTTCTACTCTCGGAACTAGGCTCACCTAGAATCGTAGCCTTTGTCCGAATTATCGAATTACCTTCTGATGCTCATCGTACAGTTCGACAATTACGTAGTGAAGATTTAGGCTTGATGATATCTGTTGATGCCATTGCTACAAAGATTGGAAGAGTTCTTCCAAGAACATATGAGGGTTCATTTGTTTGTGTAGCGTGTGGCCATTCTACTAGGGTGAGTCAACCTAACGAGCAAGAACTAATCGAACCGATAGAGTGTTTCGAAGTTGATGGGGGATGCGGTAGACGCAAAGGTCAAACTCGCTTCGTCCAAAGAGTCGAAGAATCAATTTTAATCGATACACAATTTATCGAGTTACAGGAGCCTCCTGAGAATCTACGTGGAGGTGTTCAACCAGAAAGGATACTATGTATTGCAGAGCATGATATAGCAGGCCAACTCAATCCTGGAGACCGAGTGACTGCTAATGGAATGTTATTCGTTCGTTCTCAGAGAAAGTCCGGAAAAGACACTCCTATTTTTGATATTTTCATGAGAATCCATAGCATTCAAAGAGAAAGTATTCCTCTTGAAGAGATTCAGATTTCCGATGAAGAAGAGCGTGAAATCAAGGAACTTTCTCGTCGTGACGACATCCATAAACTGTTGACTAATTCAATCGCTCCTTCCATCTTTGGGATGGATAAACAGAAAGAGACACTAATGCTCCAACTATTTGGTGGAGTCGCATCAAAAGCGAAAGATGGAACTCGTCTTAGAGGCGACATTCACATCTTACTGATGGGGGACCCGGGAGTTGCAAAATCACAATTACTATCCTACATGTCTCAAATTTCTCCACGTGGACGATTCACATCCGGACAGTCGGCTTCCGCAGCAGGATTGACTGCAGCAGCGGTTCAAGATTCAGCAGCAGACGGTCGCTGGACTCTTGAAGCGGGAGCGCTTGCTCTGGCCGACCTTGGTCTTGCTGCAATTGACGAATTCGATAAAATGAATGAAAACGATAGGTCTTCTATGCACGAAGCAATGGAGCAACAAAGAATTTCAATTTCAAAAGCAGGAATTAATGCAACGCTATCCACGCGGTGTGCAATATTAGCTGCTGCTAACCCCAAAGCAGGTCGCTTCCAATCAGTATCTGAGATTCCGTTTACTCAGCAAATAAATCTCAAACCAGCGTTAATTTCTCGGTTTGATGTAATTTGGTTGCTAACAGACCAACCGGAAGCCGACCACGATACAATGATCGCCAACCACATCATGACCAATCGTGCCAATTCAACGCCTGAGATTTTGATTGACCAAGGCAGTGCTGTAGATCCATCTAAATCTTCAGCCAATGATGGCTTAGATGAAGATAAAGGAATCGTAAATCGTGAATTGATTAGGAAATATGTTGCCTTTGCTAAGAGAACAATCCATCCAATACTATCTTCGGATGCTCAAAACCTATTGCGAGAATATTATGTTGAAACAAGGAGAAAGGGCGGCGAATCACATGATTCAATAGCCATTTCAGCAAGGGCAATAGAAGGTCTTTATCGCCTTGCTCAAGCATCAGCTAGAGTAAGACTTTCCGATGAAGCAACAATAGAAGATGCAGAGCGCTCAATTCGTCTAACAAAAACCTGGCGTCATGAATTGATGGGAGAAAATTTCGACGAAACAACTCTTCAGTCAGGAAAGAAGGCAACAGCCCGAAATCGAGAAAGAATCGTCCTTGAAATCGTTCGAAGAATCCACGCCGAAACAGGCGATGTTGCCTCTCTAAATGATGTCTTAACTGAAGCAGGACGTAGTGACATCAGCAGAGATGTTGCTGAAGATCTAATCGATGTCTTATGCCGGGATGGAAGGTTGATGCGCCCCGGTGGTTATGAGACTCTACAGCCTGTATGATACGATGCGCTCATATTCAGGTGTCAGCACAGGTGGTAATATGGAGCCGGAAGGTGATGTGGCAACTCCCGCACTACTCGACCCAGAAGGTCTCGGTTTCATGTGTGGAATCGAAGTCCATCAACAACTAGCTACTGGGAAATTACATTCTCGACAACCAGGACAACTTCACGATATTACAATCGAAACTTTGCCCAGCGATTGGCCGCAATTTCATCGCCGTCTACATTCGGCTAGAGGCGAAGGCGGAGCGATTGATGTTGCTGCAAGATTTGAATCTCGTCGAAACCGTTCTTTCGTATATTGTCAGGCTCCAAATTCAGGACTTATCGAACTGGATGAACAACCACCTCTCCCCCATGATAATGACGCATTAGATATCTCCCTAACAGTTTCAGGAATGATTGGAGCCCATCCAGTTCCCCTACTGCAGACCATGAGAAAAACAGTTGTCGATGGTTCAAACACTAGTGGGTTTCAACGTACAACTCTTGTTGCAACCGCTGGCGTTCTCGAAACCGAAGGCGGCCCGGTTGGAATCGACGTACTTTGTCTAGAGGAAGACAGTGCCCGCAAACTGGATAGCCAATTAACTCCCGAAGGAGAAATCGTCACTTGGAACCTAGATCGCTTGGGCATCCCATTAATCGAAATCGCAACAGCACCCGATGTAAAAAACCCTGACCATGCTAAACAAACTTCCATTGCATTAGGGCGAACTCTGCGTGATACTCGTCGTGTTAGGAGGGGGTTAGGAAGTATTAGACAAGACCTCAACGTTTCGTTAATGTGTGGAGACAGAGTTGAAATTAAGGGTTGTCAGGATTTAGATTGGATTCCTAAAATCATTCGATGCGAAATGTCTAGACAACTCCACTTTTACCGATTAGCAAACAAATTACGCAGTTCAAATCAATTGCCATTGTTAACCCCCGATAGGAGAATTGAATCCTCTGATGTCTCTGGCGAAGTATCAAAAATCCTGAAATTGCAACTTGTTGATGTGAGTTCTTCATTCGAATCTTGTGAATCTAAAATGGTAAAGTCAGGCCTAGAATCTAATTCCATAATGTTAGCATTGCCTCTTCCTGGATTTAATGGCCTAATCGGAGTCAAAGAATTTGATGCAGACGGTGCACAAATGCCTCGTCTCGGCAGGGAATTAGCCGGTGCTGCCAAACTAGCAGGCGTCGCAGGAGTATTCCATTCAGATGAATTACCAGCATATGGTATTGAACAGGAATTCGTCGATGCTACACGTGAACAGTTGAATGATGCAGACGCATTTGTATTGTGTCTAGCACCTAGGTGGCAAGGCGAACTTGCGTTAGAAAGTGTCCTCAATAGAGCAAGGATGGCTTTCGATAGGATTCCTCAAGAGGTTCGTAATGTTGTAATCAAGAAAGGCTCACCTGAAGATGGAACAACAACGCCAATGCGCCCATTACCGGGTGGTGCTAGGATGTACCCTGAAACAGATATTCCTCCTTTACAAATCACAACTCATCGGTGGCAGAATATTTTAGAGAATTTGCCTATGACTCAAAGTGAAAGGCTTGCTAGACTCCACACGTTTGAGATTAGTGCAGACCAGAGCAAGCAACTTCTATCTAGAGAATTAGACGACCATTTCGTAGCCCATAACCAAGGTTTGCCTCCAAAAGCATGGGCCACAATGCTTCTAGAAAACAACGGAGATATTGGCTTGATGGCTTTGGTACTTGCAGCTAAAGAAGCAGGTCATGTAACTCGTGAAGGAATGACAAATCTCATCGAAGAGTTCACAGGCATGAATCCTAGTATGGATGAACTGGCCATCAAAGCAGAGGAATTAGGAATCAAACCAGCAGATTCTGGAGACTTACTTTCAATCGTTGAGAAAGTAGTAGCCAGCCGAGTCGATTTCGTGAAAGAACGTGGAATGGGCGCTTTGGGTCCACTGATGGGATTAGTGATGAAAGAATGTGGCGGGGCTGCTGATGGTAAACAGGTCAGTGCGCTATTGCGAGAAGTTATCATGAGGCATGCATGATGAAGCGTAGCATCATTCTTGTCGGACTTCTATTCTGTCTGTTAATTCCCCTATCTACTGGTGCTACAGAGGAATCAAACTCGTGGGACGTTGATTTGGATAATGGATATATTTCCACAAAACCGATTATTATTGAAGACCAAGTAATCGTCAGAACATCGGGTTTCTGGACGGGGGAAGATAGACCTCATGTATACTCATACGATTTACACGAAGGTACTCAAAATTGGAAATACCGAAGCAATACTTCAACTCAACACGATATGTCTCCATTATTGCATGTCGAAGCAGGTTCAGGCGAGTGTGGTAATTGGGATGAAATGATTCTGGTTGGATGGACTGATGGTAAAGTCACAGCATTGGATATTTCAGACGGGTCATTGGTTTGGAGCGCCCAAACCGAAGTGATAACCTGGGGAGTCACCGGCGCTATGGCTCTAGATTCAGATGTTGTTGTTGTTCCAACTCGCAAAGGCTTGTCCACATTTTGCCTTGACGGTGGTGATTTGGAATTAAGAGTAGATTTGTCAGAATTGGGTTGGAGAAATGGAGTAACCGTTAGTCAAGTTGGATATTATCTTGGAAATGAAGACGGGGTTCTCAATACAATCTCACGGCAGGGCGAGATAAGTAATACCTCCATCGGAGACGGTAAGATTCGACATGCTCCAATCGAAACCACTAACGGAATTCTAATTCATCTTCAAACATCTACTGGCTCAGAGATTTATGTAAACAATGAACTGTTATCTGTGGAAGGTTATTCTCCTGCAATACCGCTAAAGGTCGGCAAAATGGTATTTTTAGCAACAAGTTCTCACGTAATTTCGGTTGATTGTGAAATAAATTGTTCGATAGAAGGCCGGACAAATTATCACACCAACGGTGAAATTGTCTTGCAGCCAGATGGCCAAATCTGGTTTCCAAATAATTCCCCTGAAGGCGGTTGGGGAACTGGCTTACCCGGTTCCGAGATAACAACATTTCACACTCTGCTCGGCACATACACAACAGCAGGTCCTGGTTTCGGGACTAATGGTGAATTAGCACTAGGAAACGACAATGGAGTACTAACGGTATTCTCATCAAACGCAGCTTCAGATTCATCTGATGTTGAAAAATCAAAGACAGAAGAATCTAATTTATATCTTAATCAAGCTTTGATTTTACTTCTGTGTGTGGCCATGTTCTACTTCCAAATTCAAAAGAATAACAAAATGGCAACTAAAGTCGGACTCCTAATCCTCTTAGTAATCATGATCACCATCCTACCTGACATCTCTAATACTTGGTCCAAAGAAATCGGGGCACTAGAAGAGCCGCCTGGTGATTGGGATGATTCATGGCCAGATGAATGGCTGGGTACTCAGGTAATGGTGTTTGAATTACCCGATGGTGAATTGGTAGTTGGCGGCTTTGCGGACTTTGAAAATGTCGAGGATTTCACTGATGCCGCCGCAGCCCAATTAGAGGTGACAGTCGCCAAGGAGTCCTATGATATTGGAGACTTAGTGACTTCTTTCAATGGCTATGAAGCCGATGGTTGGGAGTTTACTATTGATGGCAAAAGGTCCTCTGTTGGGATGACAGAGGCAGAACTTGCAGAAGACAGTGTTGTACGTTGGTCACCAGCGTGAAGTTCAAGGCGTGGACACTCTACCGCTGTGCATGGTACTAACAGACGGAGTCCACGGGCCAGCCCTCGCTCCGGTCGAATTATTAGCAATCAATATGCTTTTGATTACCATTTCGTTCTTCCTTTTGTGCAGGCCTACACATTCTGCAAAGAGGGAAATCCTTGTCCTAACCAGTATCACTGCTGCAGCCGCAGCAAGCCGAATTTTGCTAGAACCATTCCCTAACGTTCAGCCATTAACTATGATGTGCTTGGTGATGGGAGCGACTTTAGGAGCTCGCCGCGGAATGGCTTTTGCAGTCATAGCAACTATGGTTTCTAACCTAGTTTTGTCACATGGATGGTGGACTTTGTTCCAAGCAAGCGGCTGGGCTGCAATTGCATTTGCAGGTTCCCGTCTTGGATTAGTAGTTGGTAATGTAGTCGAAATGAAGCGCCTAGCAATAACTGCAGTAATCGTTTCAGTACTATTCGATTGGTGGGTTTCACTATCGATATTCACGAGTGGAATGACTATCTCTGAGTTTGGTATTTACATTCTAAACGGTCTACCATTCGATGCATTACACGCGGTTGCTAGTCTGGTAAGTGCTGTATGGATTGCTCCTTGGCTTGCGAATTTAATATTCGAAGAGACTTTACAAATCGAGGAGCCACAAGTAAGTGGTGAGGCAGATGTCATCACCGCTTAATGAAGTTACAATGGTCTTAGTGACCCGTGACGACCTCAAACTTTCCAAAGGTAAGTTAGCAGCCCAATGCGCTCATGCTGCAGTTGACTGTGCTATGGGTGCGAAGAAGAAAGCCGCTCGATTGTATGAGCGGTGGAATCTGGCTGGTGCGCGTAAAATCGTACTCCGTGCTGATGATGAAATGCATCTTCGCCAACTCTATGCTAAAGCCCTAGAAGGTGGCCTAGTTTGTTCACTTATCAAAGACGCAGGACACACAGAAATACCGCCCGGTACAGTAACGGTTCTAGGCATTGGTCCGTCGCCGCGTTCAGCAGTTGATGCAATCACTGGCGACCTGAAACTGCTTTGAGTGAAAGCGGCGTGGACTGTACATGCGCGAGTATCCTTCTGACCGTGTTGATGTGCGTAGTGACACCGTCACCCAGCCAACTGCGGCTATGCGTGCGGTAATGGAGAAAGCCGAAGTCGGAGACGATGTACTCGGTGATGACCCAACGGTCAACGAACTTCAGAATCGTCTGGCCAAGATGTTTGGCAAAGAAGCGGCATTATTTGTTGCAAGTGGTACTATGTCCAACGCTATTGCTCTACGAACCCACACAGTTCCAGGGGATGAAATCATATGCGACAAGACCGCTCATATCTACAAGTACGAGGGAGGCGGATATGCTGCACTATGTGGGGCATCAATCTCTCTCGTTGAAGGAGAAGGCGGCTTAATGACTGGCGCCCAAGTTAAATCTGCAATTCGTAAAGCAGAGGGCTCAGGTTCTCATTATCCAGATGGAACTCTAGTGTGTGTCGAGAATACATCTAATCTTGGAGGCGGGGCTTGTTACACTCAAGAAGCCCTTGATGAAATTGCAGCAGTAGCAAAAGCAAATGGTTGTGCAACTCACATTGACGGTGCTAGAATATTCAATGCAGCAATCACGACAGGTGTCGATGTGGCACGAATGTGTCGTGATTATGATTCGGTCTCAATCTGTCTTTCAAAAGGCCTTGGAGCGCCTGTTGGGTCAGTGCTTGTGGGTTCTCAAGAATTCATCAACAAAGCTCATCGCTGGCGCAAGATGTTTGGTGGCGGATGGAGGCAAGCAGGGATTCTTGCATCAGCAGCACTCTACACTCTAGATCATCACATAGATAGATTGGAAGAAGACCATGTACGGGCAAGAAAAGTCGCAGAAGCGATTAACGCAATGGACAATTTTAGCGTTGATATGGAGGCGGTTCAATCGAATCTAGTATACGTCAACTGTAACATTCCAGCAGCAGATGTTGTGACATCATTGGCCGAACATGGAATCGATATGTTCGACTTACCTTACAATCGAGTTCGAGTCGCAATTCATCTGCACATTACAGATGAAGATGTTGAGCGAATCATCGCAGCCTTCGCTGCGCAGTGAATGCTGCAACCATAATCACAGATAGTACTGCAATGAAACTGATACTCGGAAGTCCGCTGTCTTCATCATCTTCTTCAACAGGGTCTGCTGGGGTCACAGGATCTTCATCCTCAGGTTCTGGCAATACAACTTCATGGATGAGGTGTACTTCCAAATCATCACCGTCGTAAGCAGTAGGTAGTGTCACTTCCATACTTCCTGACATAGATTCTCCCAGTTCAATAATTGCCCGAACACTCTCGTGATAGAATTCTTCTCCATTACTTCCATCTGGGAAGTAGGCAAGATGTTCAACAACCCAAATTGAACTCATTACGGTTGCACCTTCTGGTATTGTATCAGTATCCATTACCAGGTTCCATGTTGCAATAGCACTGGAATCGTTCGTAGATGCCACCCACCCGAGTGTGGAAGTGCCCTGGCCTAGACTCAAAGGATTTTGCAAATTGGCGTTGTAATCGTCCTGCAGTGAGTCTCCAGAAGGAACACTGCCAACTTGCTTAATTGTTCCATTAAAGACAACAGTCGGAGGCAATCTTTGCTCATATCTTTCAATCCATCTCTCATCGCCCTCTTGCGAGCCTAATGGGTCTTCATTTTCTCCAATGAATCTGTGGAAGTGATATTGTTGCATATTATTTGTTTCTTCAACGTCATCTAGTGCGTGTTCCACCTTGACACAATTGGTGCACCATGTAGCAGTATAATCTTCAACGATGGCGGGTAAATCTGAAAGAGCCATAGTTGCATTTCCGGAATTATGTGCAACGATGTGAACTCCACCAAATACAAATCCTACCTCATCCAAATCTTCAGGCGCACCTGCATTACTAGACGGGATAATAGAAATTAACAAAATCAAAATTATACACGTTGCTCTTACTCGCATACTATCCCTAATAGCGCACATATTTTCAATGATTGCCCTCCAAGTATCAGGCGTGGGTTCAATAACCCCCACGCCCCATTAAGTCCATCCCGTGGTGAAAATCAATGATATCTGCTAATGAATCCGAACCCGCAATTCTTTCGATGGAGGCGATAGAAGCGGGAATCGGCACTCCAGACTGGCTGCTGGAGGCGATTGTTATGGGTCAGCGGCTGATGATTATTCATCCAACAGAAGCATCGAGAAAACAAACAATTTCCGAGCTGCATATGATGATGGGTGGAGGAATTGTAGATTCCTCGCATCACCTAACAATTCAGAGATTTATTTCGATGCTACATATCGATTTGCGCCTACCTGCAGTTATGGAGGAAGACGGCGTAACATTCGAATTAACTCACCAGGCTCTGTCCTCACACGCTACAGATTACGGATTCCCTCTGATTCAGCCAAATCCCCAACACGCATGGACCCGCTCAAGGTCGCATAGGGTTTTGGCATTACACAGAGAGATAATTTCGCTCATAAAACCACAAAATTGGGAGGACGACCCCGGGGCCATGTCTTGTGATAAAGTATTGAAAAGGTTGGAATCCGGAACTGGAATGACCCATCCTTCTCGAAGAACAAGAGTTGTTCTAGATGCATTAAATGAAACAGAAAAGATACCTTTCACACTTCGAGATGTATCTGGAATAATTATGCTGGATCACGCTAGCAGTTTAAGCGAAGTAGAGTTAGCAGTAATGAGTAGAATAAGCCAACAAGTAAACCTCCACCAACTTGTGAATCCGGGCTCCCATCGTCTCGGGTTCCATGGGGAGTACATCGAGGATATACACCCAGTCAGGAAACAATCAGAACTTCCAAAATGGGTTCCTGAGCATAACGTCTGGATACCTAAAGCGCAACAGAGTTGGAAATCATCAACTTCGAATAGCGAAATTTATCACCTTATGGTGGAATCAGAAAACCAGAGTATTTCTGCCATAGGCGACTTACTATCTAGGGTTGAAGGAGACGTAATGATAGTCGATGGAGACTCTAGCAATCTACGAAGAAACCTCACCTCACACTTTGAGAACCTGGGGATTCGTTTACGCGGAGAGTCCTCATCTGTCTCTTCTAGCCCAGCAGTTTCTCGAATACTTTCGATTATTGGAATCTCACGTGGCGAAGAAGCCTGGTCATTGAATCGTCTTACAGATTTAGTGGAGCAAATCGGACTTCCAATGACCTGGGGGGTATTGAATATCGAACACCCAGACGATTCAGATTGGACTCCTAAATTACACCCCGAGACCCTAGTAGAGATAGCAAGAGGATTTCACGTCTTAGGCGGCCGAGGATCTTTGCGCAGATGGCTTTCAACCCTGTCTCAAGCAACACCTCGTTTTACAGGGGATGAGGACCAATCTAGAGCCCTAGAAGAAAGCCAATGGTGGCTCGCTGCAATGGCCAGGTGGATGATACCTATTCTTTCCAAACAGGATAGAGAAATTGCGATGCAGAAATGTATTGGGTGTATTTCAGGAGAAGAATTACCCCTGCCTGAACCGCCTGAAAGCCCCATTATTTGGTTCAATTCTCTATTGGAACAAATCGATTGGCAATTGCTATCAGCCAGAGACTCTGTAGAATCTAACTCAATCCCTGGTCTTCAATATCTTATTGAATCGATAACTAGGTTAACCCAAGAAACCGGAATCGATTTTGACGGAGATGACTTTTGCGAAATGCTTCAAAACTTAGCAAGCAACACCCAACTCCCTTCTCGTAGAGGCACCGATACAGGGATTAGAATTCTTAGTCCAAGTCAGGCATTGGGCACAACTTGCGATATACTAATTCTAAGTGGGCTGAACTCAAATAAATGGTCTATGAAGTCTCCATCCGTTCCTTGGTTAGATGAAATTTCAAGAATGCGACTTGGAATAAACCGTCCAGATGATGGTTTACGAAAAGGCCGACATCATCTTCGCCATTTACTCAATAGTGCAAATGAAGTAGTTATTCTCGACTCAAGTCTCCAAGATGGAATAGAGCCAGCTGGGCCTTTGGAAGAATGGTTTAGCATAATTAATTCCATTGAAGATGGTTTGGATTTAGAAAACCCGCCTCCATTTATCGATCCAAATGATTGGAAACCAGATACTGCTAACCGTTCTTGGGCTTGGCAAACAATTCCAAATGTGGGCCTCCGTTTAGTGCACAAGGTTAGTTCGATGGAAATGCTAGCGCACGGAGTTAGAACTCACCGCAGTGGTAATCTCCCAAGAGACGAGGCCCAAAGAGCGGGCCTTGCGTCTATCGAAGGGCGAGAAATAACCAGCCAGCCATTGAATCAGGACTCTATTCTTGAAGCAGTCAAGAACGATCTGCTACCCGACCAGTATGAGCGGCGTAGAGAAATATCATCATTCGATGTGGGCGAAATATTCCCTTTCAAGGACTCAGGTAAATTGATTAGAACCAAAGATTACAGATTAACCCCCAATAGGAATAATGTCGCAAATGCAAGGAACTCTTCACAATGGCCACATCTCGGTGAAGTCCTTGAAAAGAAAACCGTCCTTGGAATCGACCCTCGCCCGATAGTACCTTCTTCGACAGGCATCAAATCATTGGATGAGCGTATTGGTATTACAGGAGTTAACCTGAGGCTTCCAAAGATTTGGTCACAAAGCCGATTACAGGCCTGGTTATTCTGTCCGAGAAAAGCATGGTTTGACCGTCATTTAAGATTGGGGAGAGAGGAAAATATACCCGAGGACCTTGCTGCAAATGCCCGAGGCAATATTGTTCACTTTGTCGAAGAGGCTGTTTTACGAGCGCATGGATTGGAGGAAGGAAATACTCCCTCGCAACCAATTAAACTCATCGAAGGTCCACTTGCAGATATCAATGATGCTTGGCAAGTTGTACTCAAGACATTGATGGAAAAGGCTCCATGGATGAAGCGAGCAGATGGGGTCGCGGCACACCGTTGTCGAGATTTAATCGGAGTGTCTCCATCCCATTGGAACTCTTGGTTAGATGGAGAAGAAGCCATTTCAATAGGTGGCCGTCTAGGTAGAATGGTTCAATCTGATTTCGCGTTGAGAAACTGTGCTCCTCTGGCTAGTGAATGGAAAGTTCAGCAAAATAGTGACGGAAATGTCACGATTGTTCTACCTCCTTCACCTGAACTGGAATCCGAAGAAAAAAGTTTCAAACTAACTGGTTTTATCGATAAAGTGGATGCAGTAATTGTCGACTATGATTTGCAAAAAGAAGCCAAAACTATTCCTTTAGATTTGAATTTGAACCAAGATGTGCCTGTTAGTAAATTGGTAATAATCAGAGATATCAAATCCATGGATGGCCCTAAAGATGACGGTAAAGATTCACGTCATATGAAGGGGTTGTTTGATGAGGTCCAACTCGCTCTTTATGCAAGGGCCTGGGAAGTAGGTAATCCAGGCCATAGAGTAATCGGAGTAGGTGTAACTCAGGTCGGAATAGATACACAGCCTTTGGTGGAATTGGACCCTGAATTTGTGGACCTTTTGAGAGAGTCTCAAGTCGGTATTGTCACTCAAAACCTAGTTAACCAATACCGCAGACCTGGAGAATCAACACCTGCTGTATCAAACCCATTCAGGGCTTGGATGCGAGAAAGAATAACAACAGCTAACCGTGTTATTGAAAATGCTGAAGCGGGTAAAATACCCTGCAATTGTTCGACTATTGGCTCTTGCCTTAGTTCTAAAAGAGGTGGTTGGTGATGAAACTAAATCACTCACAAAAGCTGGGTCTTGATATTGATAGGCATATCGCTTTAGATGCGGGTGCAGGTACGGGTAAAACTACGGTAATGGCACATCGCTATGTTCAACACATATTGTCTCAAAATCAAAGAGCAACTAGGGTCCTTCCTCCTGCAGCCCGCGTTCCACTCAAAGGCATGGGTGCAATACGTTGTCCGGCCATCGAGAGGACTTCTCTGAAAGATTGGCGAGGACTTCTGCCTACTGAAACTGTAGCTATTACCTTCACCCGAAAAGCAGCTGCCGAATTGAAAGGCAGAATTCGAAGACTGATAGCATCCCTTAGAGCAGCCCCTCCGGCTGAAGGTGATACTAACGGAGTACATGATACTAGGATTTCAGACCAAGGGGATGTAGAAATGCTTCTTTCATTGATGGAAGATGCTCCGATTTCAACTATCGACTCATTCCTTTCTTCAATCGTTTCACCATGGATTGGATTAGTTTGTGACAACCCTGGCGGTGAACAAGTTGACGAGGAAGGCAGTATTTTACTTCGTGAAGAAGCCATTCGTACAGCTTGGAGACTCCAGAAAGGAATAGATGCTGTAGAGGTTGGAATGAGTGGAGATATCGAGGCGTTTTTGGAAGCAAGAGATCGCCTCTCGATTAGATTAGGGGGCCAGAGTGCATCTTCTACAGTGATTAGAGGATTGATGAAACGTTCGTTATTCGTCGAAGAAGCCGCAAGGTCGATGGGTGATAAAGGCAGAAATATCTTGGTTGAAGACCTTGACCATTTATTCTTGAATCCAACATCTGACATTCTCGATGCATGGTATCTAGACTTCCGTACATTGATTGAAGAATGGGTCGACAATTGGTTAGATGGAGGTGCCCATTTCATTATTGGCGCAGACCGTATAGATGGAATGACTCGATTCAGATATGTTCAGAATTTATGTACGCTTAATTCCGAAGACCAAATTTGGAGATTACAGTGGATGTGGCTTGTATCTCATGCTATTACTCCAGCGGCAAATATTAGCAAAATACAGTGCAAACCATTGTCGAGAGCTTCACCACCAACCTCCCAAGGATGGCCATCTGGCATACTTTCAAAGTCTGCTAACAAAGCAATGACTGCCGATGTAAAGAATATGATAGCAAGTAATGCAGAAGCACTTTCGATACCAATTCGGTCAATGATGAATACTTCAAACGGATTACTTTTGAGAAGCATAGGACGCGCATCGTTCTTACTCAATCCTTGTATTTCTGAGCCAGACCTGGTTGAAGGTCAATACGCCCATCCTCCAAGGCTTGGTACAAATCTGCCCCAATTACCAGTCGACAGAGCCATGCGATTGACAACAGATTTAGAGATTGAAGTAATTCAAGACCTATTTACTGTAAACAATGGGGTTCAAGAGATTTTGACTCGCTTAAAATCCCTTGAGGGCGTGACTGATTATGATGACATGCATCGGTTTGCTGAAGACCTATTGTTGACTCGGTGTCCCGCTGTATGTCGCACATGGTATCCGGCAAATGTCATTGACGCATTAGATTCGATAGGGGATAAACCATGGTTAGATGAGCATCTTTCAAGAGCAATAGTCGCATGTAATGGTAAATCAGAGGTCCATGAAGATTTGATGAGAAGAATCACTATCTTGCGGGAATTGAGGCGTGGTTATCGAGCATTCATTATTGATGAATACCAGGATACTAATCCCCAACACTTCCGTCTTCTAGCTCGCTTATGGGGCAGACGACACTTAGAATCAGATGAGATAAGGCCACCTGCAGGTGAATGGGACCCAACAGTCTGTATTGTGGGTGACATGAAACAATCTATCTATCGATTCCGTCAGGCTGAACTTACAGTGATGCGAAGGGCTGTGGAGATTATTCGTAAGATAAATATCGATGAATCTACAATGGAACATCGCCTTGACGACCTCAAGAAGTCAGACAGTGCTAGAGATCCTCGCCCGATTCCCGGCAAAGGGGGAGAGGGAACTGGTTTTATCCGCTCTAGTGAGATGATTTCTGAGGACTCGAACAGAGAGGAATGGGTGTCGTTTGCAAAAGATGATGGTGCGTCTAAAGTAGATGCTGCTGCGATTACGAAACGTTCCCAAGGGCATATTGAGATGCGTACTAATCATCGAACATTGCCTAGTTTGATGAACACAATGAATCATATCTTCCAAGATACCTTTTCGAGACGACATCAGACCTTACCTGGTCCTTGGCATGCTGAAGCACAAGACCTTTTACCCGGGCGGAAGTCTGACAGAGAGTCAGCTTTCGAATGGATTTTACCAGCGAGAACAGAAGTTGCAGAAATACCCGAAGACCTTGCAACCCCGATAAATCCCTTCGAAAACATAGAATCAACCAATCGAGACCTATCCAATCAGATACTGGCAAAACGCCTAGTGTCGCTGTTGAATGGTCAGAAAGTCCGAGTTCGAGATTGTAAAAATGATTCATGGCAAGATATCGAGGGTGTTGGGCATCAAATCTTACCCGAAGATATCATGATTCTTGTTGCTTCTAGAAGCCGTATTCCTGGTATCCTAAATGTCCTAGAAGAGCATGGAATACCCGCTGTCGCCGATAAGCAAGGAGTACTACTTCAACGTCCAGCAGTACAGCCTCTGATGTCTTTACTCTGGCTTGCTTGCTCTCCCAATGATAGAGCCGCTGCATTAGCGGTTGGGCAATCCTGTTTAGTTGGCTTGGATGATTCAACACTCAACGACCATCTGTTACAATCTACGGGAAACCAGATAGTAGGTTTAGCAGATATAGCGCCTACTGCTGAATTAAAATCTCTTTTAGAGAAATTTGCATCATTGGTCGCCCATAATGATATGCGTCGTGCAATAATTACCATGATCGACCATTCAGACCTACTCAGAACATTCCCAAGGGAAGGTGACAGGCAGGATGTCAATAATTGGCTTTCATTATTCGAGAGAATTTTGGATAAAGAGGGTGGAGATGCGGCCTTGGCGCAATTGAGATTAAGGGAGTTAGAGGCGTTAGATTCCGATGGGCCAAAGAGCACTTCAGATGGAACCGCTGGTGCAGTCCAAGTGCTGACTATACACAGTTCTAAAGGCCTAGAATCTCCAGTTGTAGTCCTTTATGACATATTCAATATCGGTTCTAGAGATTCTAGTCTTTCTTCTAGCGATAACGTCCTTGTTACTCCTGAAATGATAGCCGGCAGGATTCATCCATGGAGGGGTGTTGCCAAACCGGAAAGCGGTTTGTGGACGCTAGCATCCCTGATGGAAGAAGGCCAAAGATTAGCCGAAAGACGTCGTCAATTTTACGTAGCTCTAACCAGGGCAAGAGACCGTGTAATAGTGGTTGGAACTCCAGGGGGTGGAGTCAATATTTCCTCCGATGGGTATTTGGAAATGAATCGTGGACAAGCGCGTGAAAACATGGGGTACATGCTCCTTGATGGGCTTGCTTATTCATCGATTAAAGCAGGCAATGAAGGAAGTACTTGGTCGGACGGAGGCCTAGACCAAACTGGAAAAACCTTGCGTCTGGACCCAAGCGTTTTGATTGCAAATGGGTCTCTGCCAAATGATGGCGTAGATGGTATAGCGATTTTCCATCACCCCTCTTGTTTTGATTCAATGCCACTTCAATCACCGTTACAAAAATGGCAGGAAAGAATTTCTGCAATCTCTAATGCAACTTCGAAAAAGCCTCTACGTGGGGCACGAAAAACAATCCATGAAATTGGACTTCCCTCGCATTCCTTAGATGCTGCGTGGAGTTGTCGTAAGAGGCACTGGCTTGCTGTGAGAATGAATTGGCGGGCTGAACCACTGAATTTCATCCCAATCAAAGCAAAAGAGGATTTCTGGCCTTCTGCACCAGAATTTGGTTCACTTTTCCACAGGCTGTTGGAGATTGGTTTGGCGAACCCAGCTACCGAATGTAAAGACCTTGATTCTACATGGACTAACTCCCAACCCAATCGGTTATTGGATGAAGGCACCTTTGATGAAGTATTAGCTCAATCCTCTTTCAGTGATTCTCAAATGACCAAAAGAGTACGTTCAAGAATGTATCATCTTGCAAAATTAGTCGACGATGGAGTTCTTGGGAAGTTAACTCAAGGTAAGGTCTTTGATGGAATGAAAGTAGAGGGCCTGAGGACCGAATTACCATTTAATTTTGTCAGTAAATCTAAACATGACATCGATAGAAAAGGCTGGTCTCCTAGAGGAGAAATACCACTGGTGAAAATAGAGGAAATCCATTCAACCTTTGATGGTAGGGCAGACCTTGTTTTGGCTTTGAGAGACAGTGAAGGCCAAGGTTGGTTACAAGTGGTAGATGCGAAAACCAAAGGATGCTTATCTGGATACAACCGAGAATCTCCTGAAGATGGACATCCTCTGCAGGCTGTGTTAGGAAATGAATCGCCCTATGGTGAAAGCGATTCAGAACTAGAAATATTGGAGGCTCACCGTTTACAACTTACTTTGTATTGTTTGGCATTGGAAGAGAATGAAAGTAAGAAACCACCTTCGCAACAACGCAATATTTTGCCACCTGCAATTCTAGTTGCTGCCTCGGGCAGAATGATTCGAATGCGAGATGAAGAATACAAACAAGCGAAATCCGACCTAAAGGAATTGATTTCTTGGATGGGCTACATTTCCGCGGTTGAAGATGGCTATGAGCCCCCTCAATGCTCGAATCCAGGTATTTGTAAAGCGTGTAATTTCTTCTCAGGCACAATCGCTTTAGAAGAATCTAATGATTAGCCCGTCCAAGCATGACTAAAGTTCCAGGGAAACCTTCCTTGGAAGCGACTTGATGAATTTCAATTTCGGTAAAACCTGCTTCCTTCATGGCTTCTTCCCATTGTGAAATACGCATTGTAGTCATATGCACGCCCACGTGTTCAGGCCAAGTCAAAGACTCTTCATGTTCCAAGTAATGGTCAACTCCTGCTATCAAAACACCACCATCTGTTAGCCATTCATCATGAATAATAGATATCATTTCAGCAGGATTCTGAAGATAGTATAGGAACTCCATTGAGTGAACTAATTCAAATCTCATTTCAGGTTTCCACTCGGGAAGGAAGCCGTGAGAATATTTGTGTTTAGTATCCACACTTTTCGCTTTGGTAATCATTTCAATAGCGCCATCTACGCCCTCAGCATGAGATGCTCCCAATTCAGATAGCAAGCGAACGACCCATCCATTTCCACAGCCCAGATCGATAGCAGTGAAATCATCTTTCACTTTCGGTAAAGCAAGTTCTAGCATCGCCTTGACAGAAGGTGCGTGCCCTTTCTCCATGCCTTCATCTTTACCGATTAGAGCCCATTGAGAAAACACATCAGTAGCGGACTTTTGTTCCATAGTCCGCGGGTAGGCCACGCCCTCAATAAACCGTGTGATGCAATCGAAAGGAACATGTTCTAGGTTTGATTGCCCAAAATATGCAACTCATCTCCCAGTCGATTGACGATGTACTCTATCCGGCAATAGAAGCCCATACTAGCGGTTTTCTAAAGGTGTCAGAACTTCATACAATAGCATGGGAAAGAAGTGGTAATCCAGATGGGTTTCCAGTCATTGTAATTCATGGCGGCCCAGGTGGCGGTAGCCAGCCATCTTATCGTAGATATTTCAATCCTGACAAATTTGACATTATTCAATTTGACCAACGAGGGTGTGGGCAGTCCACTCCTTATGCCGAATTAAAGGATAACAATACACAAGCCTCAGTTTCTGATTTGGAGATGTTAAGAGAACATTTAGCGATTGATGAATGGCATGTATTTGGTGGTTCATGGGGCTCTACGCTAGCTCTAATCTATGCTCAAAACCATCCTGAAATAGTTCAGAGTTTAATTTTGCGAGGGATTTTCATGTGCCGCAAAAGTGAGCTGCACTGGTTCTATCAAGATGGTGCTAGCCATATTTTCCCAGATGCCTTCGATTCATATCGAGACCACATTCCTGTTAGCGAACAAGGTAATTTGATCGAAGCATATTATTCAAGATTAACCAGTGATGATATCGAAATAAGAAGAGCTGCTGCTAGAGAATGGACAAGGTGGGAGATGGCAACTAGTAGGCTATTTCCTGACCCTGAATACCTTGACAAAGCCGAAGATTTAGATTTCGCAGTTGCATTTGCAAGAATCGAATGTCATTATTTCATCAATGCCATTTTTGTTGAAGAAGCATACATTCTAAATAACGCTACAAAAGTAGAGACTATTCCTACTTCAATCGTTCAAGGAAGGTATGACGTAGTCTGTCCTGCTAAGAGTGCATGGGAATTGCACAAAGCATTACCAAAAAGCAATCTAGTGATTGTTCCTGATGCCGGCCATTCAATGGGCGAAGTTAGTATTGCTAGGGAATTAGTTAGCATTACCGATGCGATATAATGGTGCTAAGATAGTAATTTCCACACCCTAAAGAGGCGTCGGCTTGATATGTAGGTCCAATGTCGGTTGATAAGAAGGCCTAGCCTTAGGTGAGATTAATGTCCGAAACCGGAACCATCACTCCAGAGATACAAATAAAGAAACTCACAGAAGACCTTGAGGTCGAAACCGAACGCGTTCTCAAGCTATATGCTGCATATGAGTTGCAGGAAAAGGAAATTGTAGATTTCAAAGCCGAAGTCGAAGTTCTTGAGAAAGAAATCGTCGAGCGAGAGATTGAAAAAGAAAGTCTAGAGTCTTTACTTACCGAGAAAGATGCTCGCATCCGTGAGCTCGAAATGAGGGCTAGCAAATCTGGTAAGCAAGTGGAACACCTTGAACCTGAATTGCAGAAGATGGAAGAAAGGTTTGCTCGTGAAAAAGACCGCCTAGGAAAGATATTCTCTATTGCTGAAGAGTTAGATAATGACCTAAGGTTGGCTGTTATTGAACTTAATACTCGTGACGAATGGTACATGGACCACATGTCATTATTCGAGGACCTAAACAAGGCAATAAAGCGACGCTATGAGATGGTCGAGACTGCAGTTGAAGCAGAAAGACAATCCCAACACATGGGCCGTGCAATCGCCGAAAGAATGGACGAAATGGTTGAAGCAAGAGCTGCTGAAATGACTATCGAAGAAGCATCCGATGTTTCTGCTACTGAGGCAGAAAATATGGATGTCTCAGCAACCCCTGATGAAGGGAACGAAGATGACGATTGGACTTGGTCAGACACAGTTTTAGTCGGAGTTATGGAAAAGAACGGAATCACTGACCGTGATGCGTTTGTCGAGTTTGCCAAGTCTTACGACATGGACGGCAACAAATATCTCAAAGGCTCAGAATTAGGCGCAGCAGCAGCAGATTTCGTTGCCAAAGACGCACCAGCAGAAGAAGTAGTTTCAGAAGAAGTAACTGCGGAAGAGCCGGCCGAAGAAGCATCTAGTGATTCTAAATCTGAACCAGAAGTCACCTGGAGAACCTCCGGGGACTCTTCGGAAAACCAGTGAGGTGAACTAAATTGGCTTTCTTAGCCAGAGGTGGATTCCTGCCAGTAATCACTCCTGCTTTGATGGGTAGTGGATTCATATTAGTAGGCTGGTTTGTAGATCCGTTGTTTGGAGTTGCACCTAGTTTGGGCATCTTTATGCTAATGCTATCAGCCTTCTTTGCAAACTTCTGGCGGGACCCAGACCGTCCAATTCCTCGTGATGAAGGAATAATTGTTTCACCTGCTGACGGCCATGTTATGTTTGCAAAAAGAGAAAGAGCGACAGGGCGAAGACCATCCAATGATGAGATGGCAGATGCAGAACAAGACGAGCTAACTGGAACATGGCACCCAGAACCTTGTGCCGACGTCTTATCATTTTCAACCGAGCAAAGATTCGAAGCAGTTCCTGAAGGCGAGGAATCTGATGATGATGTTTGGCGAATCGCAGTTTTCATGTCGCCACTTGATGTTCATGTCAACCGCTCACCAATTGCTGGAAAGATTACAAGGATGGAGCACAGGACTGGAAAAGGAATGCGCAGAGGTCCATTTTTACCTGCTTTCAAGAAGGAAAGTGAATACAATGAGCGAGTGAGAACTCTGTTCGAAAGAGAAGATGGACTACTCGTCGAGGTCATGCAAATCTCAGGGGCACTTGCCCGAACAATCGTACCATGGACTAGTGAAGGAGACACCATGCGTCGTGGAGAAAGATTTGGGATGATCAGGCTAGGTAGCCGTGTTGATGTCAGAGTACCCGCAAACAGATTCAAACCATGCGTAATTAGCGCTGAAGACGGAGATAAAGCATATCCGAAGGGAGAGTTTGTGCAAGCAGGCTCTACTATTCTGTACAAGGAGTTGTAATCATGGGATTCAAGAAAGAATTTTTACCATTCTTTTTGATGTTAATTTTAATAATGCCCTTTGGGTATTATTTTGCTGGAAAGCAGGTGTATGATACAGTTGCTCACACCAATACTGATTGTTGGGGCAACTTCGACCAGAATACTCCTGAACAATTTGCCCCCTTAAGGAGTGAAGTTCCTCTCAATGAATCGATTAATAGTGAGAATATTAGTTCCAATATAATGGAGGGGCTATCGCAATATTGGTGGTCCGGGTATGAACATGCTACCATCGAAGTAGAAGGTGAAGACATCTTCTTGTCAGCGTGGTACCTCATGCAAGATGAATCAATGCCTTGGGTTATTTTTGTTCATGGCATTAGAGGATGCAAGTCAGGCGGAGAACTGATGATATCATCTGGAATGTTAGCTAATGCGGGTTTCAATGTAATTTCCTTTGACTTGAGAGATCATGGAGAATCATCGATTGATGATAACAGAGTATCTGGCGGTCAAGATGAATGGAAAGACGTTGTTGCGGTATTTGATTGGTTAATTGATGAAAAAGGCGCTGAGCCAGATGACATTGGGTTGTTTGGAACTTCAATGGGTGCAGGAACTGTTGCAATTGCTTTTTCTCTCGATGACAGAATGCAATCGGTTTGGTTGGATTCAGGATATTCTGACATGGGCAAAATTGTGGTCGAAGAATTAGAATTCCAAGGCCTTCCTACTTTCTTAGGACCGGCTGGTATCTTTGCAGGTAAAATTTCTGCTGGACAAAACTTAGTCGAATATTATCCATTAGATGCAGCTTCAGAAATCGGTGATAGGCACATGTATGTCGTTCATGGAAATCAAGACAAGAGAGTTAGATTACATCATGGCGAAGAAATGTGCGAAGTAGCATTGAAAGAGGGATTAGAAGGTAATGTCGAATGTTGGTTCAAAGATTCTGTAATTAGATATGATGTCGGAGACGGTATGCAAAGTGATGAACATGTTACTCTAATGTTAACCGATACAGAGGAGTATGAAACTAGGTTAGTCGGCTTCTTCACAGATTCCTTAATCTGAGCGAGCATTCAAACACGCGAAGCAGGACGGATTACTATGGCGAATGGTAAGTTGACAATGGTGGGGGAGTCGGACAAGCGTCCTGCTCGTATCCATGATTTAGTCAAAGCACCTGCTAATACTGCCTGGGCCCAAGAGAGAAAAAACTCCTGGGATGCTAAATTTCCAGCAACAGTTTACTACACCCCTGAAACCTTAGCGGATGGAACTCCAACCACTGCATTAACGGTTATTTTGAGAACCAAAGGCTGCCATTGGTGGTGGTCTAGCGGTTGTACCTTCTGCGGCTATTTTAATGACACAAGAGATGATGTCACCAGTGCAGACCTTCATTCTCAATGGGAAAAATCCCTCGCCAAATTTGATGATTTTGATACCATGGGTATGGTCAAAGTATACACATCAGGTAGTTTGCTAGAGGATAGAGAGATCCCAGTCGATTTTCAAGAGCGTGTCTTACAAGATTGTCATGACATGGGTAAGGAATTGGTAGTGGAAAGCCGAACAGAGCAATTATCGAAAGAGAAATTGAAATGGGCAACTAGCATCAATCCTAAATTTTCAGTTGCGATAGGGCTTGAAGCCTATGACGATGAAGTTCTACGATTCCATGTCAATAAAGGATTCACGACTAAGAGTTGGGATAGAGCAGTAGAGAACCTTTCAGAATTTGGATTACGTATCAAGACTTACTTGATGTTTAAACCGCCATTCATGAGTGAGGGAGACGCTCTAATTCACGGGGCTAAATGGATTAGGGATGTAGCATCGCGAAGTGATGAGATAAGTGTCAATCCAATGAATATTCAAAGGGGTACGGTAATTGACAGGTTGTTCAGAGCCAATGAATACAGGCCTCCGTGGCTTTGGTCACTAATCCAGCTAATACAAGATGTCCACCAAGATATCCATCCAACCAACTCTGGTAACGGTTCAAAAGACCAGGTCAGTCGACTAATTATTCATCCAACCGCTGGCGGTAAGGTCAGAGGTGCGCATAATTGTGGCAAGTGTGATGGCGACGTAGTTGCAGCAATAGAGCGTTATTCCGTAAGTGGAGATATCCATGAACTCGATGGCCTAGATTGTAGTTGCAAAAAGGTTTGGAAAAGCGAAATAGAATTGGACAAAAGTATGCCAATTCCACTTGGAGCAGGCAAAAATCGCAGAGGAAATCCACTCCTACATTTACGCTCACCTTGAGGGTGAGATTAGTGAATGTTTATCACCGAACCATAGGTGGAGCAAATGACCCCTACGGGGTCAAGGTGATTTCATGAGCAATAACACAGTACTACCCGATGTATCTGAAGGAGTGGCAGAACCCTCTTCTTCCCGAGTAATTATCGTCATCATGATGGTTGG
Organism: Candidatus Poseidoniaceae archaeon; assembly: GCA_949373075.1. GTDB lineage: Archaea > Thermoplasmatota > Poseidoniia > Poseidoniales > Poseidoniaceae > MGIIa-K1. The sequence goes on from CASIBX010000002.1 coordinate 78,652, forward strand.
CTTAGTTGGCTTACTAGCAATGTTTAGCAATATATTCGGATGGGACACTCTACCCGTCATTGGGGAAATAATTCCTTTAATGGACAACTTAGGAGGCTCAGGAATTTGGTATTACCTAATCGGCATCATGGTAGGATGCGGGATGATTGTGGCCAATATGGTCGGAGGCGTCCTTTCGGACTAGGAGGTGTGATGTATGTCAGACGTATTTCCAACTGCAGTAATTTTACTCGCAACAATTCTACTATTCACTCATTACATCCAGAAAGGAATGGGTGGAATGAGTACTCCGCTCCGACAATTTGGAATGTTTCTTCTTAACAAGGCAGCAGGTCCAGCAACTGCTTTGTTCCAAGACAAAGAAGGATCTGGCGCTAAGACCTGGATGCAAACCGGAGTATTCTGGTTAGTTCTAGCAGGTGTTGGCGGATTCCTGTCAGCATGGCATAACTACGACCCTGTCGCCTTGGATTCACTATCCAATGTTGGCTGGTCATATGATGACGGCAGTGCTTTGACATACTTCAATGAAGTTGCAATGACTACTGCATTATTCGCAATTTTATTGGGTGGAGCATTAGTCGCTCATACTCGTGCTACTGGATCTAATCTTGCTAGTGAAGCAAACGCTTCACTGATAGCAATGGCCTGGACAGCTCAAGCCCTTGTGGGATTGGTTTTGTGCACACTAGATCACTGGGACTGGATTACATACGGTGCAACACAAATGGCACTCTATGGATTGGTTTCAGCAATGCTAGTAATGAGTCTATTAGTCAATTCATTAATCACTCTGGGTAACAGAGGAAACTCGCCTATTTCAGTTCCATCTTGGTTCCTTATTCTTGGCCTTCTAACTCTATTATTCAGCAGAGTAAGTAAGGCTCTAGGTGAGTTAATCGGCTTGACAGGTACTGTTTGGATTGCTGATGTCATAGCCTTTGGCTGGGTGCCTTTAGCACTGATGTTTGCAGTTGGATATCATGTATTGTCACATGTAACTGGACATCCAATCTGGTCGGGTAGTCTAACTAAAGCATCAATGCTCTTGCTATTCGTTACTATTCCACCATTCTTCTTAGGAGAGTCTTCCAATGCAGATTCGTTCACTCAATCAATCGGTGCAATTCTAGTAACAGTTGGTTTGTTCCCTGTTTTCGCAGCATCGACCAATATGATTGCTACAATACGTGGAAATGCTAGTGCAGTCTTCGACAGCCCGGGCGCTACTGCAGCAGCAGCAGGGGCTCTTCTTTTGCCTTTATTCGCATTATTAAGTTACTTCACCGGCCTCAATGTAATGGTAGGAGATGGCAGTCTTGCTAATGCAGCAGCAACTGTAAATCATGCGTTCTTGTATGTTGTAGGCGGCTTATTCGCACTCTCAGCCTTATTCCATTCATATCCATTAGCAGCCGGTAAAACCCTAACTGGTTCGGCTGGAGCAGCATCTTGGTTAGTTATTGGCGGTGGACTTCTTTCGACAGTGCTTTTCCTAATGGGAGATTGGTCCCAAAACGCACTGGTTGAAGCAGGTATTGAGGAATCATCTGCGGGAATAAATGGATTCGCCCTGGCAGGAGCGTTTGCATTCTATGGAGTGACAATCGGATTCATCATGGCCGGTAATAGCGTCGTTAGAACTCTACTTGCAGGCAAACTAAAGCCATCTACAATGACTAAGCAAAGTGATATTTCAACATACAATCTAGTCGAAGGCTCAACTTCCATACGTGACCTACTGGGCCGTGGAGTAGGTCTTGATACTACTTTGGTAATAGGTGAGTCTGAAGAAGAAGTTGAAGGAGGCTCAACTCTTATTGAAGTCTCAGCCACTCTTCACAATGATTCAGTTGATGAGTTCCCGGTTAGTTTCGATGAAGATCTCGTAACCCTGACCAAGTGGCTATGTGGCAGAGGAACTACAACTGCGCAATTCTTTGCTTGGGCAGATGTTGACAAGTCTGGAGAAATAGACATGTTCGAATTATCAAACGCCCTGAAAGTTGCAGACATTGCAGACCTTCCTCCTTGGGGCATTGAAGATTTAGTCAAAGTAATGGACATAAATTCTGACGGCCGACTAAACCTACCTGAGCTAGATATCGCACTTCTAAACATAAGAAACACTCTTGGAATCGAGTTCATTCCTTTTGAAGAGGAAGCCGAAGAATCTGAAGAGGAAGCGGAAGAGGAAGCAGAAGAAGTCGAAGAACCTGAGGAAGAGGAAGCAGAAGAAACATCCTCTGTACCTTCTAAATCTGAATTGAATAAGATGAAGAAAGCGGAATTAGTAGACTTGGCCAAATCCATGGACCTGTCTAGTAGTGGTACAAAAGCTGACTTGATTGGACGCATTACTAAGGCGTGAAAGCAATGCGCATTGGCTTGGTAGGTAAGCCAAACGTTGGCAAATCGACATTTTTCAGTGCTGCAACATTAGCCAAAGTGGATATTGCAAACTATCCATTTTGTACAATTGAGGCAAATGTAGGTGTTGCTTTCTTGGCTGCACCCCAAGCCTGTCCTTGCAAAGATTTGCGAGAGCGTCTTGAATCGGATGGAAGATTGGAGCCAGTTTCGCAAGATGACCCTCGGCAGGGAAGTATTTGTGAGCCAAGGACAGGAACATGTGTCGCACATATTCGCTTAGTTCCGACGTTCTTGGTAGATGTTGCAGGCTTGGTTCCAGGGGCTTCAGAAGGCCGAGGCAGAGGTAACGCATTCCTTTCAGATTTAGCAAATTGTGATGCCTTGATACAGGTTGTAGATGCTGCTGGCTTAACCGATATTGAAGGGAACCCAATCGCTGCAGTTGATGATGTAGAGGCATCCCTCAAAGAAGAAACAGCGTTCTTGACCGCTGAATTAGATTCATGGATCCACAGCATCCTAGATGATGGATGGGCAAGAGGTTCTCGTCGTGTACAAGCCGAAGGGGAGAAAGGGTTGACCACATTCTTGCATGAAAGGTTCACAGGACTAGGTGCTAATTTGTCACATGTACTCCAAGCCTTGGATGGTTTTAGAAATCAATGGGGCGATCTCGATACACCGTGGATGTGGCCTGAAGACAGAGTTCATTCTCTTGCATTTTATTTGCGTCAACAATTATTCCCAATTCACATTGCTGCCAATAAAGCGGATTCCGCAAAAGGAACTCCTTGGGATGCAATTCAAGCAAACGGTATGATTCAACCTACGATGGCAGATATGGAATTGGCTTTGAGAAGAGCAGATTCCAGTGAAATGATTTCTTATTCCCCTGGTAAGGATACTTTCGAAATTGTAGACGAGTCCAAACTGAATCCTGCTCAAATTAATGCGCTGTCTTCGATGAAAGAAAAGTTGGCGCAATCAGGAGGAACTGGTGTCGCTGAATTACTATCACGTGTCTTATTCAACGCTCTTGACCACGTAGTTGTATATCCAGTTGCAGACGAGACTGCTTGGAAAGATGGAGAAGGAAGAATCCTTCCTGATGCCTTTGTAGTTCCTAATGGAATTGAAGCAAAAGCCCTAGCGTACAAAGTTCACAGCGATTTAGGAGACGGGTTCATCAAAGCAGTAGATGGTAGAACTCGCAGGGTGGTAGGTTCTGAACACGAATGTGGCGATAGTGACGTGATTAAAATCCACGCCAAGTCGTAATCATTCTTCTTGTCGAATAGCTTCAACTTCAACACGAGTAATCATTTCTTCAGACATTTCAGGTGATGACGCAGGTATTGGCGACACCATTTCGCCCACGTCAAGGAATAGACTTGGACCGTTTGCCATGAAGTATACAGAGCCACGGCCGGTTCTAGAATCAGCAGGTTGTGGGTCTGGGCTTGATGCACAAGCGTCAATGCAGCCATCTGCAAATGCGATGTAAACACGTCCTTCAAGGTCGATGTGAAGGTCGTTGAAATCCAATAAGTTACGGTTCGAACCACCTTGGTCACTTCGGCAATCTCCACTGTTCAGACACATTGCACCAACTTGTACAGGGTCGTCAGTAACTCTTCGTGTGTGGAATATTGGGTTTTCATCCAGTGCATTCAGACTGTAGGTAACATAGAGGTGGTAGTGAACTCCGTTAGGGGCATAGTGACCATTTCCATTCCAATTATTACCATCGATATCAGTGGTGTTTAGCAATGAACCATTCTCGCTTCCAAGATAGGTAATTGCGATTCTACCAGGGTCCCCTGCATCGGTTTGCGGGAAGGTGGTCGAAATCACTTCTGCTGGGCTAATACGGATACTCTCTGAATCCCAAGTATCTCCAGAGTCAGTACTTCTGGCCATGTAAATTCCTTGGTCTGCCCCTGTCCAAATATGGTATGCGTTAGATTCACTATCGGTTGCAACTTCGGAATTCTTCCTCGGATTTGGAGTACTAGCATCTTGCCCCATCTCTCGAGTATCCCAGGTTAACCCGTTGTCTTTAGACAAAATAACTGCAGGTGTAGCGACTCTTGGAGTAACGTACACCGTGCCATCAGGTGCGGTGGTAATCGCTCCATGCAACCCTCCATCGCCAGTGGCAAGTCCGTAGATTTGTCCTCCTGTTGGGAATGTCGCTCCGCCATCATAGCTGGTATAGCAAAATATTCCTGCTAGTTTATTGTAACAAAAGTAGACTGCTTCCGAGTAAAATGGACTAAGTTGGCCAAAGCCACCATATCCTGAATCAGTCCATGGGCCAGAACCCAATTTTATGTGATCGTTGAGAGGGATTGGACCACTGTCATACGGGTTTCCTAACCATGATTCACCATCGTTATCGGACCAACCAATCCAGGTGGTTGCGAGCCCCATCATATGGATATTGAATATCCGGTCAGTAACTGGGTCAACCCATCCGTATGGGTCACTAGTGAATGGTGCCTGAGTTATGTCTGCAGTATTTTCCCAAGTAGCCCCATAGTCACAGGAGCGCATTGGTTTTTCCATAGCGATAAAGAACATACAACCACTTGACGTAATTCCAATACTGGGCTCCTTTCCAGTTTCACCTACGTCACTGAAGATGTAATCGACCTCTATGGGAGTTTCATCAACAGGCATCCCAGAACCATCGGTTACGAAAACACGTGGATCATTAATTTCAGCTTCAAAAACCTCTTTCTCAGCGACCTCTTCTGAAGAAAATACGTAATAGAGAACAGTTGATGACAAGAGTAGTATTACTAATCCGAAGGCCATTGCTTGTACCATTGTAAATGGGCCTGCCATGGCTGGTTCGAAGATTGCATCAGGGGTGCTATCTTCAATCAATTCTGCATCATGAATTTCTTCCTTGGCCATTGAAATCACCTAATAGTTCTGTAATTTCATATTTTGAAATTATCTCAGTGACCTTTAGGACGCTCATACTCAGGGGTCAACCTTGCCATAACGGCCATGTGCTTAGATGATAAGAAGAACATGTAAACCGGGGTCAGTAGTGTGAACACACCAAGAAGTATCAGCGTGTATAGTCCCCATGGGTCTACATCTTTGATGTACAACATCCATGCTATCCACACAACTGAAAGCCACATTAGCGGAGACCAGCGACGAGCTAGCGCAGAGAATCTAGCATTTGTGACCGACTTATCGTACAATGATGCCGCCTCCTCTTGTGTAACTAGTCCCTTCTCTACTCCACAGCGAACACAAACTTGTGCATAAGGTCCATTCCCGTGAATAAACTGTTCACGAGCATAGGTGCCGTAGCAGTGACGACAGGTCGGCATGTTAACCTCCACCAACAGTCTCCATTTCAACAATGCGATGCCCTTGTGAGGAATTCAGCAAAGACCAACATTCCATTTGGTGAACCAATCGACTCAGGATGGAATTGAACACCGTAGGTGTTTCCATCCCGTATTTCCATTGGCAGTACGCCTGTTTCATCAGTTGAAGTAATATCAATTTCACCCTTTCCTGTCAAAGTTAGAGAGTTATATCGCGTCATAACATGTTCTCCTTCTTGCAATAAGCCATTACCGTTGGAAATAATTTTTGAAGGTACGCCGTGAACTGGTCCTAGTGGACTTTCAATAAGTTCCATCCCTCGGTTTATTCCAATCGCTTGGTGTCCCAAACAGATCCCTAGAACTGGAATGTCAAGAGAAGCGGCATGCATGGATAGTGGAGATATTTCAGGACGACCGGGCCCCGGTCCAATCACTACTGCATCATGGTTAATTTCTGCAATTTCACCCCGCCCATCAAAGACTTCAACATCACAACCAAACGATTTCAATGCATGAATTATATTGTGAGAGAAAGAATCTAAGTTGTCTATAAAGGCAATACTAAGGTCGAATTGTTGTTTGGGACTGAATGGTTGTTGTTCAAGATAAAGGGGGTAGATTCCCAATTCTCCCTTTGGCAAAGGTTTAGCTTCAGAGTTTAACCATCCACAAGCGCGTCTAAGAGCAGCAGCTTTCCAAATTGCTTCAGCAACCTCACCGTCGGGATTGCTTTCGATTGTAATCCCGCCTCCGGCAACAACTGTTCCTTGCCAACCTTCAGGCGAATATCTTGCTTCGAGAGTTCGAATCATGATATTCCAAGTAGAATCCCCTGAGTGAACATCTATCCATCCCATAGAACCGGTCCAGAACGACCTAGGCTTCTGCTCGATTTCATCTATTGCAGCACAAACTACCGTTTTCGGACAACCGGTAATACTGCCTCCTGGGAATAAGGCCTGTAATGCATCAATCCCGTCCTTTTCGTCATCTAACTCTCCGGTAATTTGTGAGACTAAATGTTGCACATTAGCATATGCTTCGACATCAAATCTAGATTGAGAAACAGTGCCTGGTTGCGCCACTATTCCCAAGTCATTTCTTTCAAGGTCAACCAACATTCGGTGTTCTGCTCTTTCTTTTCTATCGTGAACTAAATCTCTCCGTAGTAGAGATTCTTGGTCTGGGTCTGAACCTCTAGGTCTAGTGCCTTTAATTGGAGCAGTCATAACTTCGCCATCTTTTGTTTCCAGCAATATTTCAGGAGAGGAAGACGCTAGAGCAATACCAAGGTCAGCGGCTTCGATATATCCGCTAAATGGGGCTGGGTTATTCACTGCCAACCTGTGGAATATGGCTGAAGGGTCTTCTTCTAAAGGCCCAGTCCATGTTCTTCCAAAGTTAAGTTGATACAACTCTCCTGCAGTAATTGAATGTTTGATTTGTCTTACAATTTCAGCATGTTCTGAATCGCTATGTGATGACTCTTCACCTTCAACTCTAACCGCCTTTGCTACCTCTGGGATGATCACCTCTGACTCATCCCAAGACTCAACCAGCCAAAGAATAGCGAGAATCTCACCTTCAGCAGGAGGGTATTGGAGAGAGAGGGGTTGAGTCCATTGTACTAGGTCATATGATAGTGCACCCGCCCAAACTGAGCCATTTGGAGTATGGGGTTTTAGGGCCCGCAACATCGATTCTAGATTCATTGAATTGAGGAGATTCGTTACCTTCCAACCTTGGTCTGTAAAATCTTGAAGAGCACCTTGCATTGGCTTTTTATTTTTAGAGATAATAGTTTCACCATTAAGCGGAGAGTGTTTTTTTTGAGCATCAACCATTGGCTGAGTAATTACCAAACGTTTCTTCATACCTTTAGCAAACATACTCCGGGTTGCCTGGTGAGATTTTGGACCACCCGATAGTAATAGGATTCTATCTTCGCCACGCGAAGAGATTAGACGGTCAATCATCTCCAGTCCTCTCCTAGAGCAGAAATACAAACTTGCTGTAAATTATTGGTTCCATCTCCAATTTCAACATCATCTAGGATTGTTAGTCTCGCAGCACCCATCCCAGTTCCCAGTAGAAGGAACTCCTTAGCACGGGCTACAATTCTTTCATTTATTCGCCCTTCACTAATCACAAATCCTGCTTCTTCGATTGCAGATTTACATATTTCAAAAGTTACAGAATCTACTCCGCCCATTTTGGAATCACTAACCCACACAACTCCGTCGTCATCCAATACCAATGGCATTACTCTGTCACCATCAATGATGCAAAACTCATGAACCAAAAGGGCAACATCTGCACCCTTTTTGAAAGATTCAGTAGTTATTTCTCTGTACGGATTCCAATCTCCATGTTTGGTTCCCATTACCTTACGAGTCCACCTAGGAGCAGGGACAGTGATCCCTTCTGCTTCCATATGTATTTCTTGATAGAACGGCTTGGAATTGAACTTAACACCATTTGAATCCACTTGTATTCTAATCAAACCATCCAAACCAGGAGGTACTGCGATTTCCGGAATAGAAATTCCAAGAACTGCAGCGTGCTTCTTCAACCGATTTAGATGTAAATCGAGATGGAATAAGTGGCCATCTCTAGCTCTGACGGTGGTAAACACCGCACTCTTAGGGCCCTCCATCATGTAATCACAACAAGTCATCCAAGAAGGAGGTGTCTATTCCTCCCTGTGCAGGCTGCTGTTGCTGAACAGGCTGTGTCCAACGCTGAGGTTGTTGCTGTTGAGCAGGTTCCTCGATACGCTGTGCAGCCGCGTAAATGTCACTCTGTTGAGCTGGCTGTATGGCTGCCGGCGGTGCGACAGGTGGTGCAACCTGTCCCCCGAAACTTCCCGAATCATCCCAGCCATCTCTGGCTTGAATTCCCCAAGTAGCTTCTTGCAATTCCCAATCCTTGTTCTTTGTAGGACTTCCTCCTCGTCCTCTGAATACTAGGATGAGTAGGATTACTGTCACAAGAAGTAAGCCTGCTAAAATCATGTTGTCTGTAGTCAATAATTCTCCCAAGTTTGTAGACGAATCATCACCATCGGAGGAGTCTTCTCCACTACCGGATTTGCCAGGAGGGTCAATCCTTTCAGAATCAATAATCTCACGGCTGAATTGGCTATCTTTAGCAGAAACTCCAATCCACCAAGTTGTATCATCACTTAGTTCAGGGAAGACACTTGGAGTAATCATGAACGAATCTGATGAACCAGATTCACCAACCATCTCAGCATCTACAACTTCACTAAATTCAGTATCAGAGATGTATACGACATATGAGCGAACACTTGGGTCAGTACTGTGGTCCCAAGATGCCAATATGGAATCATCGACCCATTCTAATTCTAAACCTTCAATGTCAGGTAAGTACGCTGCCTTATCATCAACACCATCATCGATAGCGATAGCGGTTGATGTAACTAAATTATTTCTGTACGCATTTCCTGAAGAATCAACAGCAACTACTGCAACTGTAACAGGCAGGTTTGGAATAACCAAAGCATCGTATGCTAAGATCTCGATAGTTAGCGGTAACTCTGGACTTCTGTCGAAAGTAGCTATTGGGTTCTGAGGGCCATTTCCATCAGCGCCTACCGATGTGAAGGAGAATGCAGCAGCATAAACTTCGTAACTACCGATATCACTAGATTCTGATAATGCAAACTCTAGTTGAACTGCAGTACCGTCATCACTTGGCATATCATACAGGTCAATATCTTCAAGGCGCTCAGGAGGTGTAGTATCTGCTAGATTGTCGATAGGCGTAACCATAGCTGTGTTCAAATTGTCAAGGTGTACGTTGCCCTTGATATCGTGAACTGTTATTGCCACATACAACTCAATATCTGGCTGAATCTGACCTGGTAATGCTGAAGAAATACTACTTCCTCCATACAGTGCTGTATTCAAAGTCAACTGAATAGGACTCTTTTCAGTATCAATCCATTGTTTGTTCAACACGATACAGCCACATTTTCCTGGCTCAGTTCCTGCCTCAACCCAGAAGTCAGTCAGGTCATCCAATGGATATTCTGCAACCCAGATAACATAGTAATCGAAGTCATCAACTTCGGTTGGAGCCCATGATACATCTATTGCAGTACCGTCATCATCAGGGTGGTCCCAAGCGTTTAGTTCAACGATTCTATCAGGTTCAGTAGCACCATCGATATTGTTGACATATGGCGTAACTTCTAGAATCGTTACATCCCCAGTATCTCCATTGAGCCACTTGTCATAAGCTACTGCTCCGATCCAATATGCTTGACCGTCAATCAATTGAGTTTCACCAATTGAATCGATGATTGTCATATTAGTTTCACAATCTGGAACGATTGCTGCTTCCTCCATTCCATCAACATTTGAAGGAGGTATCTGTTGCTCATCAATTCCTCCTTCAATGTTTATTGGTACCATGTAAATTACAACATAGGCACAGTCACTGGCAACGGAATTATCCCAGCCCATCTGCACTCTTCCGCCGTCGTCTTCAGGAACATCTTCTGCCCAAACGCCGGTGAGTTTTGGCGGAGGAACGCCGTCATTGACTCCTCCTGTAGGTACTACTGGACCAATCACTGTTGCATTCATCAAATCCTCCTGACCGGATTCATCAACACAAGTGAATGCAAGCCAGTGTGGCTTACCTGCTTCCAAAGTTAGAGTGCTGACGTTACCTACTTGCGGTAAGATTTCAGCGTTTAGAGTCAAGCCTAGAGCATCGGTAACTTCAGTTGTAGATGCGTAAACGTGAGTACTTGCAAGGTCCAATGCATTACATCTTGCCCATTCAGCAAAGACTTCACCATCAACAGCAACAAATTGGTCTCCTGATACAGCGGTAGCCCATGCAGGAGGTAGAGGGACTTCATCGGAAGGTGTAGCTGGGCCAAATGGCGTAGAAGGGATTCCAAATCTTCCATCGTTGTATTCTACTACAACAACTGCCCAATATTCAACCCCGTCTTGAAGAGATTGTCCTTCAATAGTTGTAATTTCAGTCTGTAGCCTAGAGTGCAGGCTGACTGAAGCATCAGGCGTTCGAGGTTGTAATTCAGATACAGTCGGTTGTGAAGTCCACGGTCCTTCGTTCAGATAAACGAGATATCTTGAGAAGTCCTCATCGTGAACTAAGGTCCAATTTGCCATTAGAGTAGAGCCGCCGTCGTCAGGCCTATCCCATAGAGAGAGTCCTTGTATTGGAGTTTCAGTTCTGAACCAATCGTAGGTCAGTTTGACCCACATGCTGCCATTGGATGGAGAACTAACTTGAAGATTAACATGGCGAGTTCCATTGATCAATATTCCATTATCAATTGCATATTGCATACTGGTAATGAACGTAGGGTCGTTGGAGAGATTAACAGTAGAGTTCCATTTCATACCAACTAACTTAGCCCATGTAGCAGCGCCATCTACTGGCGAGGAGAATGTCAGAGGAACGTTCTGCATAGATATTCCATGAGCACCTGCGGTTCCATCATCACTCAATGTAACAGCATTTGCAGAGTCGACTAATACAACTTGCATCCCTGGGTGAGTATAATCTGTAACATCTTGGAATTGTAACTGGAATCCTAATGATAGAGGGTCAGCCCTTCTTAGGTCAAAGGATTCAACCTCGTCACCGGTATTCAATGACCAAACTTTCAGTCCATTAGATGTTGAGATAGTCACGTATGAATTTGAAACAACGCTACCACCAGTTGCATCTTGTGCACTGTAGCGGCCAATTATTGGGTTTCCATTGATACCTGCTTGTATAACGGTCCCTCCGTTATCTCCAATTGCGAGTAGGTATGAACCATCAGACCGCATACTGTAAACAGGCCAATCTTCCATAGAGAATACATTAGGTCCTGTGTTGAATTGATTACTACTTCGTACCCAGTGAACTAGAGGTCCTATGTCCGTTGCAATATGAACTCCCCAAATGTCTGAGGCGACCGCAGTAACCGAGTTTGAAGGCAATTGGTCAAATTGGTGTAGATCAATAATAGTTTGATTGCCAGCATTGAATTGAGTAATTCCTGGTCTTTCAGTACCTCTGCCATCATGCGATATGAACAAACTAGGCGTGCCTGCAGAAGAAGTTGTTTTTCCTACTAAGGCCCAACTAGATGTGCCCATCATTCCATCAGCAGCTGTGAAGGTGGAGAATGAGTTTGCAGTTGTATCATACATCGATAATCCACTTGGTGTAGCCATCCAGATATTCCCATCAAATTCGATAATATCTTCGACATAAGATATTGGTAAACCGTCGAGAGCGGTCCATGCGGTATCCCAAGTATTTCCTGTGCTATTCCATCTACCCACACCGTTATTTGTTGCTATGTAGATTGTTTCATCACCAATATTATTCGAGACTGTCAAAAATCCGTTTACATTGTTTGAAGGTAAACCAGCAAGTAACCTTCCTGCAGTATATGCGTTAGATGTTGTATTGAAAACTTGAATTCCAGCAGATGATGTCCCTGAACCCTGTAAACCGATGAACAAATCATCCCCTACAACAGCAAGACCATCTTGGAAATTATGTATTCCCGTAGGAAGAGCTTGTAGCGTACCAGTAGTGGTATCTAACATCCTGAGCCCTCGGTTGTTGCTAGCGAGGTACAGGTCAGTTCCTACCAATTCGATATCAGTAACGGCAGCATTTGCAGGGATAGTCCATCCCTTTTGCCACTCTACTGAACCATTCGCTAATTTTAATCCCTGTAGAACTCCAGAACCGGTGTTCTGCCATGAGGCTGAAGCAACCCAAAGGTGAGTTTGGTTTCCAACCATTGAAGTTACTTGACCGCTGACTAAGTTAGGTAATGCATGAAGAGTGTTCTGTCCTAATTGACCCAATGTGTCTACATGAGAATATCCTGAAGTCCCTCCTGCTTGGCCGATTAGCCATTGGGTGCCAAGCCAATCTATTGAAGAAACAGCAGAACCAGTGGATAGGATACTCGCTGTTCCCACTGTAGCACCATTGGCAGAGAGTACTGCGTATCCGCCTCCGATTACATTGTCACCTTGTGTTCCAATATCGTAACCAATAGCCAGTTTTCCTCCTGCGAATTCCATTGCACCCCACCAGACAGGGTCTGTTGGAATATTGTGTGAAGAGGATGTAAGTTCAGATAACCAAAGGCCAGTATTGTAATCGTGTCGAGAGATTGGCTCAGAATCGTCATTGTATCCTACGTAGAGAATGTTACTTGAATCATCACAAGCCACCGCAGCAGCTTCACCGTCTGCCAATCGAGTAGAGGTTGTGAAAGTCGATAAGACAGTTCCATTGGCTAAGTCAAATCTGGCAACTCCGCCGTTGTTTGCAGTTACTGAAACGTGGAATATTCCTGCGCACATGGCCATTCCAATCGGGTACCCATTTGGTATTCCATTGGTACCCGTGTCCCACGAAGTCCAAGCTCCCGTGCCGTCTAGGTGCATAATTTCTCCATCAAGCCCTTGCCATCCCTGATTCCTTGCTGTACCTACGACTAAGTCTGTACCATTTGTCCACAACTCGTAAACAATATCATCTGCAGAGTTTGGTAATCCAGAACCTGCAGTCCAGGTGCTTAACCAAGAAGAACTAGATTCATCAAATCTAGCGACGCCATCTTCGGTTGCGAATAATATTTCACCATCAAATTCTAGGATTTCTCGAATCGGGAATTCAAAGTTATCCCATTCTCCAATTTTACTTCCGTTCGAAGCAAATGCTTCGAGTTTAGATTCGCCCCAAGATATCCAATTTGTTCCGGCTGAAGAGATGAAAGAAGTCACTCTATCTACCGAGCCGCTAGGCATCAATTCAGCCTGCCATGAATCAGTGGTAAGGTTGTAAAGTGCAATTCCTCCGCTGCCTTGTGTTTGCCACCACTGTCCGCTAGCAACCGATACATGAAGCACATCGCCGATAATCTCTAGGCCGTATACATCTCCTCCATTTTCATCGACTTGGGAGCCTGCATCAAGTGCAGATTTTGATGTAAAGTTCGCAATATCAATTCGATAGACGCTATCTGAAGAGTACTGCTGATGGTAGTATAGCGTGTCGCCGTAGATCGCTAAATCGTATGGTTCGCCATTTCCTGAATAGAGACTGTCAGTTATCTCAATATCATAAACTTCTGAACCAGTGGTAACATTGAGTAGCTGGAAACCATCACTTCCTCCAACCCAGATGTGCCCTGGTCTGAAATCTGCAACCAATCCAGTAACTTCTTCATTTCCTCCATCTAGGTAATTGTCTTCAGTCCAAGTGGTTAACCAATTATTGTTTGGAACGTCATATCTTGCAACACCAATGCCGTTAAGCCCGATATATGCAATGTCATCAATAACGACCACTAAGGCGTTATCAGTTTCTTCTCCTGCTTCCCAGGTACCAGTTACGGAGAATGACGACTTATCGATAATTCCGACCCCACTGGTAGTCCCGCCAAATACGGTAGAACTATTCATGCCGATAGAATAAACTCCCCAATTTGGCATCCCATCTTGCGCATTTACACAATCTTGAATTGAAGTTTGACTGTATTTACATACGCCAATATTTGTTGCTGAGTATGCAGTTGAGCCATCGAATATGAAATCAAAATGTTGGTCAGGTTGTAAATTCCAACTGCTGCCTTGGCTGAGGGCTGTGGCTGAGTTACCATTCCAGACAATTGCACCGTCGCCTGTACCGATGTATAGACCCGCCACTCACAGTATTTTCTTCCAAGGCGAATACACTGACTACTAGGAAGTACTTCTGTAGAGCCAGCATTACCTCTATCTGGCTCGACTGTAAGTGGAATCAAAATCTCACCAGTTGAAAGGTCCTTTCGTGCCACTCCATAACCCGGTAGGCCCATGTGTAAGATTTGAGGATTGGTTCCATAAATCGCAACTGGTGCGAAATCGACATCATTAATTCCCGTGGATACCCATGATCCTAGGAAAGTATTGTTTTCGATAATGTAGCGGTTTAGACCATCATCAGATGTTCCGATATATGCAACTCCATTGTGTATTGCAACACCTGTGGGCGAATCGCTATCGAGGTCACTATTTCCTTCATTCAAGTTAACGATTGAAGTAGAAGAAGACTGAGTTGAAAGCGGATGCTCCATCTTGTGGATGAATAGTAACGACCCAATCCCCTTCAGCATCCAATCCAGAAATGATATCTGACTGCATACCGTCAGCTAGTGTCCCAAGTATCTCAGTACGTTGCCCATGAGTGTCAACAACGTGCACTCCACTTCCTAATGTTCCTACCAATACATTGACTCCATCATTTACAATTTGGGAAACATCATCGCCCATGTCGATTGATGAAAGCCATCTTGCTTGACTAATTGAATACCTATCTAGGTAGTTTTCACTTCCAACATAAATGACTCCATCGAACTGCATTGCATCAGTCATGTCGCCGGATGAAGGGCTACTGCCAATCACAAAGTCACCAGTGTATAGCGGAGTATTTCCTGGTTCCAGCATTGCAAATACGGCACTACCATCGGTGACCAATACAGTATCGTTATTTGGGCTTCTTGCCCCTGCTGCTGGCCAATAAATGATATTTTGTCCACCATTCATTTGACCTATGGAGGACAGAGCAGTATTAGCCGCGAATGTACCAGTACTTGTATCGTATGTGTGCACTGTCGTGTCGGCTAGAATTAGAATATCATTGTTGACGACGGTCATTCCCTTCACATCATTTGACGACAACCAATTGCCGTCATTCCAAGTAGCCAACCAAAAGTTACCAGACAGATCTCTCCTAGCAATTCCTGCATCATATGAAGAAATTAGCAATTGGTTACCCGAAACTGCAAATTCGCTGATATCATCTGAATGCAAGTTGTTTGCAGTCGACCAAGGCGCCAATGCAGACATTGCAGATACATCCCACCTTCCAACTCCTCCTCCAATTATCGCAGCATAGATTATGCCATTGTGTTCAAAGGTTTCCTCTGGTGTTCCTGCAGGCCAATTGCTAGTGGAACTTGCTTGTTCAAGCGTCCAGCCAGTACCTGCTGTGTTAAGCGTGAAAATGCCAGATTGGCTGAATGCAAACAAGTCTCCATTACTGCCAACATGAACTTGGTTCCAAGCTCCACCCGAAGGCTCAGCAGGCAAGTCGGCATTCCAACTGGTGTCATCTAAATCGACTGAATGAAGTTCACCAGAACTAGTGGTGACGAGCATTCTGTTGTTCGCAGCATCCATTTCTAGGTCAGTAACATAATTGTCGTCTGCGCCGTTCTCAAGTTCGAATAAATCAATTATATTCGGCGAAGACTTTGCGTCTAGTACAGAAATTGTATCGCCAATAGCCATGTACATTCTTCCATCTGCTGGATGAATTTCATAGTCTTCGATGTAAATCTGTACGGGTACAAGTGATGTGAACGGGTCAGCAGGAGCTAGAACCTCAAGAACAAAATCAGTGATTTCTGAAGAGGAAGGTACCGTGACTGTAGCGCCAACATCTGCGTTTGGTGAAAGCCTCCCTTGGTGGGGATTATTTCCATCGAAGCCGAAAGACTGGCCTAACCAGCCATTCCCTCTCCAGTCAAACAATACCTGCCCAGTGTCTGGCGAAAGCAGAAGAGGTTCCTGGATCGAAACTCCGTCAGAGCCATCGACTCTAACTTCCATGGATACATTCTCTAACGTTGCACCCGGAGCGAAATTCAACATCCAATCTGCGGTTGCTTGGGAGCCATTAATCGCATTTGCACCAGTGGCGTTTAGCAAAACCCAACCTGTATCTTCAGACCCTTCTTTTGGCCAAATTGTACTACTGCCCGTATCATGTGCACTGACCAGTGGCGATGATAGAATTGGGCCTAAAGATGCCAACAACATAACTGTCACGAGTAAGAGGGCTCGAGCGCCAGCACTAGCAGGGCCTGTGGCCCTGTTCAGATTGTTCATATTTCCCATCCGTTTGCAATGGTATATCAATCGAATGCCCAGTTGTTTTTCTTGCTAATATTAGATTGAATCGACTTTAGCACGTTTTTATTTCCTGCTCCCGTATAAAAAAATCATTCCAAATATCGCCCGAATCGGGTTATGTTTCACAAAAAGGTCAAACCCCGTACTGTACGAGGTATCGTTTGGAGAGATGAAAATGGACGAGGATTGGCGTGATCGAACCATCAAACAAGAAGCTCTCGATTATCATGAAGCATCTCCGCGTGGCAAGATCAAAGTCATGCCCACAAAACCTCATTCGACTTCACACGAATTATCTCTAGCCTATTCTCCCGGGGTCGCATATCCTTGCCTTGAAATTGCTGAGAGGCCCGAAGATGCCTATCGGTATACTTCGAAGGGAAACTTAGTAGCAGTTATTTCCAATGGTACCGCCGTACTAGGGCTTGGAAATATTGGAGCATTAGCGTCTAAACCTGTAATGGAAGGTAAGGGATTACTCTTGAAAACCTTCGCCGACATCGATGTTTTTGATATTCAGGTCGATACCGAAGACCCTGAAGAATTTATCAAAACAGTTTGTAATATTGCCCCGACATTTGGTGGGATAAACCTTGAAGACATCAAAGCGCCGGAATGTTTTGAAATCGAGAGGAGAATTGCTGAAGCCACAAATATCCCGGTAATGCATGATGACCAACACGGTACAGCGATTATTTCAGGCGCCGCTTTACTAAATGCTGCTGAATTACAGGGCAAAGACCTAGCTACAATCAAAGTGGTAGTGGCTGGAGCGGGTGCATCAGCAATCGCTTGTGCTTCACATTACCTTGCTCTTGGAGTAAATGTGGAAAATATTTTGATGTGTGATTCACAAGGAATCATGACTAAAAGAAGACTTGATGCAGGTGAATTAAACGAATACAAAGCAAAGTTTGCTGTTGAAAGAGCGGATGGCGATTTAGCAGATGCGTTAGTTGGTGCCGATGTTTTACTCGGGCTATCTAGAGGAGGGTTGGTTAGCGGGGAAATGGTCGCTAAGATGGCCGCTAAACCAATTATATTTGCTCTTGCAAATCCAACTCCTGAAATTATGCCACATGAAGTTCTAGCCGTGCGTGACGATGCTATTATTGCAACAGGTAGGTCTGATTTCCCTAATCAGGTAAACAATGTTCTTGGATTTCCATACATTTTCCGCGGAGCCCTAGACGTTAGAGCAAGAGACATCACCCCTGGAATGAAGATGGCGGCTACACATGCTCTAGCCAAGTTAGCGAAGGAGCCAGTTCCAGATTATATTGCACATGCCTATTCTGGCGAATCAATGCAATACGGCCCAGAATATATTATTCCAAAACCGTTTGACCGTAGAGTCTTGATTTGGGAAGCGGCAGATGTTGCTGAAGCAGCTGTAAATGAAGGAGTGGCGGCGATTAAGCCAGAGGATTTTGACAAACAAGCGTACAAGGAGTCCCTTGAAGCAAGATTGGGAATGTCATATTCAGTAATGCGCGGAGTATTCAATCAAGTAAAGGGCCGAGGCAAGAGAATTGTATTCCCTGAAGGCGACCATGAGAAGGTAATTCGTGCAGCAGCCCAATGCATTGAACAGGATATCTGTAAGCCGATACTTCTTGGAAATGTGGAAAGTATTCATCAAAAAATGGCTGAGTTGAATATCGAGTTTGAATGTGAAATAACCAATCCTCGATACGATGATAGAAGAATTGGGAATTACGACCTTGAATTATTAGAGAATCGAAGCCGTAAAGGCATGACAATTACCGATGCCCAAAGATTGCTGAAGAGCCGGCCATACTTTGCGGCTCAAATGGTTGAAATCGGCGATGCAGACGGTTTCCTCGGAGGCATTAGTCGAAACTATGCAGATGTTCTTCGACCATGTCTTGAGATAATTGGTAGTGATGAAGATAGCCACTGTGCTATTGGATGTTACATGATGGTTGTGAAGGGTAGACTAATTTTCCTTGGAGATGCCACTGTAAATGTTTACCCAGATAGTAAAGCCCTTGCAGACATCGCAGTTCAAACTGCAAAAGTAGCTCGAAGATTTGGTGTCGAGCCAAAGGTTGCTATGTTGTCATTTTCTAATTTCGGAAGTAGCCGAGCACAGCGCTCTGAAAGGATAGAAGATGCAATTAATATGGCTAGAGAGATGGACCATAAATTGCAAATTGATGGGCCTATGCAAGCGGACACAGCTCTTGATATCGATGTTCAGTCTGAGTATCCTTTCATGGCATTTGACGGACCTGCCAATGTGCTGATTTGTCCTAACCTGGCTTCTGCAAATATCGCTTACAAATTATTGGAACAATTAGCTGATGCAGAAATGACGGGGCCAATTTTAGACGGGCTTGACAAGCCAGTCCAATTACTTGCCAGAGCAGATGGTGTTCGGCATATTGTCAATATGGCTGCAATTTGTTCACTGGATGCAATACGCCAAGAGTCGTATTGGGCTAGTCTGTCAAATGACTAACTTCACCATCTGAATTTAGGATCCAAGTTTTCCTTCTAGGTCTCCAAAATGCGCCCGTTACAAATCCGGCGCAAAGTCCTCCGAATAGGAGGTTTGACCACCCATCGATAGCATACGATTCGAAACCTCTGAGAATCGGAATCGTAAAACTCGGAATTATCCCCAATATCGTAGTCCAAAATAATTCACTACGAATATTTACCATAAGGTTTGCATTGTCAGGAACTATCTTACAATCCCCTTTCCTTTCTGGCGAGACTACCAACCTGAAACCCACCATTGGAAGTGGTCTGCCTCCTGGCGTAGCGACTCTTGCAAAAATACCTTCACGCGTAGGATGCGCTGCTTGAGAAACTCTGTGCCCAGATAGTGGGCCAATCACTTCTCCAACCCTGGGTCTGCCATCTAAGGGCGCCCCTCTATGATTTCCAGTTGCCTCATCAGCAAGTAATTCGGTCCATCCGCATGGAAGAATTAGACTATCCTTAGCACATTCCCACTCAGATTGACTTGGTCTACGAACCTCGCCGTCGAAGTGAGATGATAATTTAGAACATAATAGGTCAATATCTTCGTGCGTAATCATATCTTTAGGTTCGTCAGAAGAATCCTCTCCCCCCATAATTTCAGCAAACTGAGATTTAGAAATTGGTCTTTCCAATATCAAATATGATGGCAAATCCACTCTATGACGTGGTCTTTCATTAGCATAAACCCAGCCTCCTTTATCAGTTCCTAAGAAGACCTTTGATTGTTCAACTTTAATAAATCGAAGACCAAAAACATCTTCGACAAAATCCATATTCACACCTTCAAAGTTGCTTCAACA
Organism: Candidatus Poseidoniaceae archaeon; assembly: GCA_949373075.1. Taxonomy (GTDB): domain Archaea; phylum Thermoplasmatota; class Poseidoniia; order Poseidoniales; family Poseidoniaceae; genus MGIIa-K1. The sequence goes on from CASIBX010000002.1 coordinate 98,677, forward strand.
GACCTATACCATTCCATGCCAATTTCGTGTTCTTTGATTTGTGAAAACTGGGGGTAAGGAGAGATAGAGCGAACATATCCAAACGCTGCGATGTCAACAAGGTCTGGAGAATCTCCTCCAAAGAATTGCTTTCCTTCGAATGCACCAACAAACTCTGTGAGTAAGTCGTGCCACAGTTTTTTCGGGGTTCTTCCATCCTTTTTCACTCTGCTACGAGCAATTATGCCCCACATAACCGGAAACCCTGCCCAAGCATAAAGTCGCTTGGAAAAGAATCCAAAATTTTCTAATTTAGAAACCCTGGTTGTGGTTTTTAGAGCAGACAATATGCTTCCATACAAGATTGGAATTGTCGCCTTGGACATGTGCAAGTCGACCCAAGCCATCCACTGGTCACGCCGTGCTTCATCGCCATTATTCCATAATTTACCTTCATTATGAACTGCATCTATATGCTTCATTATAGGTGTTGAATCTACATGGATTTCTTCCTTAGCATCGACCCAAACTGGGACTTTTTTCCATTCAGGAGCACTTGGTAAGGTCTTCTTTTGTTTCAATGGATTAACTTGCACCCTTTCGTGTTCAATATCAAGGTGCTCAAGAAGACTGCGCACCTTCCAACAGAATGGGCAGCTGTACAACATGTGCAACTTACCTACGTTCGCCATGCTACTGCGGGGAATGCTCTCCTTCATGATTCATCCGTATCTCTGGACCCTTCTGGTCTCCAGCCGGGTTTCCAAAAATTTAGATCATCTAACCAACTTGAAAAGTCTTCATCTGTGCAATTCAGTATCCTAAATGCTCTCATGTTCAATCCTTCAAGTAAAGAGTCCTCCATGACTCCTTCATCATTAGCATCTTTCCATTCGCCTACCATTTGCCGAATTTGTCTCTTTGCTTCTTCAGGAGAATCAAAGTTTCTTTCACATGTTTCTTGTAAATCGGCGAGCCATGAACGCGTATCTTTGCGGATAACGTCGGGAATAGCGGGCCCTTTCCGCTTGCTCTTGAATGGCCACCATCCCATGCTCTCTGCTCAGGCTACACCATCAATAGTCTTGGGGTTGAACATCTTGGGCGGGTCATGGGGCGAATAATTGTTCATTTGCACGGCAAACCTTCTGACAAGAAAATGGCAGGGCTTATCGATGATTATTCCCAGCGATTGAAATCTAAGGTTAGACTTGAGGTTCATAGTGCCAAATTATCTAACGAAGATTATTTTTCAAGAATACCAAGCGATGCGATTTTGCTTGACGAGGCAGGAGAGATGATGACCTCATACAAGTTTTCAGAATTGTTTGCTGAATGGGGGCTTGCGAGTAAGGAGACTCATTTAGCAATCGGTTCTGCTGATGGTTTTCCCAAGGACCATGGCCGCAAATCTATTTCATTATCACCGATGACATTTCCTCATGAATTAGCCACAGTTTTGCTTATCGAACAACTGTATAGGTCTTATGAAATATCTAGAGGCAGTTCTTATCACCGTGTTTGACAACAATCAAGAAGAGTGCCCACTTCCCTCACCCAATGGAGACTTGGTGGTTTCTGGCCCTGGAGTTTGCGGTTGCGCTTGCTCTGATTACAATGAGCAAATGGCAACCATTCCCAGGGCCATCTAAGAGATATGGGTATCTTCTACTATCAATCGCCTTTCTTCTCTTAGTTGGCGAAACCGCTCCTAGGCCAACTGGGGTCCAAGTGCATCTCATTTTCTTGTTAATTTATGGAGCTTTAGGATTGATTAGAGGTATCCCCAACATGCTCAATTCACGGGATGAAGTTGTGGTGGCACCTTTCGCAGGTGTGTTATTCTCAGTTTCAGCAACAGCGCTGATGTCGGAGCAATGGGGCACGCTTTCTGTGTTTGAAGAATATGCGGCATTTTCAACAATAGTTGTAATTGGAGCCTGTCAAACATGGCTTGTATTCAGAGGACTACTAATTGGAAGACTACCTCTTGCTTGGTCTAAAGCCGGATTAGTAGCGTTAGAGCGGGGTCAGGTTTCTGGCGAGCATGGAGCGCTTGAGTGTTTTGAAAACGCATGGGATTTAGAAGAAGAGCACCTCAATCCAATGGCTTGGGTCGCTTTAGAGAGGATTCAAAAGTTCTTAGGAAATTCAGAAGAGGAACAACATTGGTCAAAGAGATTAGCAGAATCCGGTGGGGAACAGGCAGTTGCTAAAGAGTGGATAGATGCTATAGATTCGGCGATTTCTAAGCTCAAAGTGCTGGAAGAAGAGTGATCAATTCAAAAACAATGCTTTAATTGATACATCAAAGGGTATCTCTTAAGTGGGTCGAAGTCGATTAGTTACTATGGGAGAGACAGAGAAACAGGAAGATTGGTCAATATCGACGATTAGTTGGTACGCAATATTCGTCTGGTTCGGAGCCTCATTGTTTTCTCAAGTCGTGTACATGGCATTCAACGGAATGCCCTATGATACGAGCCTGATGTTAGCTGCAATCGGCCCTGTTGCTTGGTTTATTATTGGGATTGAGATTTTAGCATGGATATTTATCGCGATTTTCTTTTCGGGCAAAGTTGTTAATCGCCTAAACGTAAAACCCCACGAAACGTCTAGTTCTGATACAATTTCACCACAGGCTTGAAGAAGCCTCACTGATAGTGGTCCATTCGTGCAGAATGAATGGAATCCACCGCCGCTTGCAGGCCAACCGATGAATTTGAGCGAACTACTCGATGAGATGGCTCTTCTGGCATTACCGGATGGCTCTAAAGTCGTAACAATTGAAGAGGCAAGGTTAGAGTTGCCGCTGGCGAATAAACTCTTAATATCCCTCCAGTCACTACAAGATGAAGCTCATGATTTGACTGGTGAGTTAGAAGTATTGGTTGAGGAATTACCGCCTCATCATGAACATGTAGTTGAGGTCGCAGACCAACTCGGCTCCTTGGTCAAAGAATGGCAGGCGATTGGAGATGCGTTAGAAAACATGGGTGCTAGAATCGCAGGTTTTGACCCTGGCCATCTTGAGTGGCATGGCGTAGTTGACGGTTACCTTGTATTGTATTCATGGTGTCAAGGCGAAGATGACATCGAATGGTGGCACCCTTTAGATACAGGCATCAACGGCCGCAGACCTCTTGTTGAAGCATGACTTCGGGTAGGCATGGTCCGAATCACAAAGGTACACACCGGGGGCGGAGATTCTGGTGAAACTTCACTGGTTGATGGTAGTAGAGTTCCTAAGAGCGATGCACGTATTGAGGTAGTTGGCACATGCGACGAAGTCAACGCTTTACTAGGTCTTATCTTGATGGAATCTAATCGCTTATCGGATACACATTCCGACGGAGGAAATCGAGTAACAACTCGACGTGTCAAAGATGTGTGTAATTCTGCAATAGGCCGCCTTCAAAGCGAGTTGTTCGATTTGGGTGCGGAACTTGCCTGCCCGCCTGAACAAATCCCAGAATATATGCAATTGATTGACCAAGAGGATTCAGATAGATTATGTGAAGAGATGGATGCTTGGAACGAAGAGTTAGATCCCCTGGAGAGTTTCATTCTTCCTTCAGGCTCAGGCCCTATTGTGGCCATGCATTTGGCTAGGACAGTAATTAGAAGATTAGAGCGCTCCATGGTTTGTATGAAGGATGGAATTAGACCCATCGCTTTGCAATATGTAAATCGTTTATCCGATTGGGTATTCGTACTTACGCGATGGGTATCTTCCAGATTAGGAGAAGATGAGAGTTTGTGGATTCCTAAGGGTAAAAGAGAATCCGGCACAGCGGGAATGACTCGTCGCCAAAATGCAAACCGTTAATCATTCACGACCGATTGATTTCATGTGAGCACTTGCAGCAGCAAGTACACCTTGGCTTTCGTGGTGGGTAAGTTGACTCATTGCATCTTCCCATTCTAGCCAAAGGTGCTCAGTATGTTCGTGACTAATCTTGACAGCCATCGTTTCAGTTTCTGCGATATACCAGAAAACCTGTTTGTCAATTCTCTTGCCCTTGTGTCGGAAATCATAGGCGGTTCTGTATTCAAAACCATCAACAAATTGAATATCATTTATCCCCGTTTCTTCAGCTAACTCCCTTGCAGCAGTAGCCTTTCTGTCAGCATCTTCATTCTCGATATGACCTTTAGGAAAATCCCAGTGACCTTGAGGATATTGTAGGAGTAGAATTGAACCATAGTTCACTAAGACGACTCCACAAGAGGTCTCCATGGTTGTGTGGCTCAACTCCCTATTGATAGCCCCATCGCTTCTAAATCGCCCTATACATTGATGTCTTGGTCTCTCTCGCCAAAATCATGTCGCCTTTAGACGGGATTGTCCGTGTCGTTGCAGACTCCGATTTAGACGGTTTGATGGCAGCAGCAGTTCTCAAGGCTAGCAATCCTGAAATCGAAGTTCATTTTGCTCATCCAGCCTTATTGCGAGGGGGCAGTCTCGACCACTTAATCGACCGGGGCACGGCTATTTGCGATTTACCATTTCATCCAGATTGTGGATTATATTTGGACCATCACCTAACCAACAGACCATCCCCTGAAGAGCAGGAGATTTTTGAAAAAGGTGGCGGAGTTTGCCACTGGCGCGACACCCCGTCTGCCGCAAGAGCCGCGTATGATTTGATGAAAAATCAACTCGACTTATCACATCTAGAAGAGATAATGCCGATTGTCGACGCACTAGATTCAGGAGGAATTACCCTTGAAGAATTCACTGAAGATGGGCCAGTGATACGCCTTTCTCGCTCACTGTCATTATCTGACCCTAATCATTTGCAAGTCGTACTTGACCAATTTGCATCAGGAGTAAGTCTTGAGGAAATCCTTGCAAGCCATGCTGTGCGACTAGATTTATTGGGTGCGGAGCGAGAGAACCAGTCTAAATTAGTCAAGGAAAAAACGGTTATTGTTGATGGTCTAGCAATCTGTGATTTGAGCGAAACAGGAGTTCGAAGCAATGGTTACCTAATCACCGCTTTAGCTGGAGATGAAGCCTATGCTTGTTGCGTAATTCATGGTTTCATGGATGGAAGTATCGAGGATGCAAACTACCCTGCTTTAGGCGCATCTTTCTACGCCAATTCGTTCAGAGACCATGAAAATCCGTATGACCTCTCTAAACTTGCAACATTACTGGATGAGACTGGCGGTGGTCATGCAAACGCCTGTGGTTGCCGAATACAGCCATCAGATGGAAGCAAAAGAAAATTGATTTCAGGGGATAAAAAACACAATCTTGAGCAGTGGCTAAATCTTTGGAATAATCGAGAAAACAAGATGCTTCGTTAATACAATTAAGTTAATACACTCCCAACAAGTGAGGAGTGTATGAGTAAATCAAGAATCTTGAACACTTTACTATTGACTGCAACACTTTTGCTAGCCGGTTGTACAGGTGATGCAGAAGACGAAGAAGACGTAGCACCTTCCGATGACACCCCCCAATTATCTACGTACTCGTTCACGGGCTCAGATTCTGCCCAAACGAATACAGTGAACGGTGAGGACGAGTTACTTCAAGTCGTGATGGATCAAGGGAACTCAATAGGTTGGGCAGCAGTAGAAGTCAAAATCCAAGTAAATAATGGAGCACCTATGATATGTGACTCCCAAGATTCGGCGGTGTCTTGCACCTATGATATTGATAATGACCCAGAATGGAGTGCCGGAGAACAAATTATTATCTCTGAGGGTCAAGACGATTTATGTTCAGGTGACTGTAATATTACTGTGACAATCGAAAATTCACAGCAGGAAAAGGTATTGGGTTCCTTTGAAGTTGCAGTGAGTTAATTTTTCAGCATTAGAAACATTTCCCAGTACAACTAATCTGATTGTCAGATTAAAGTATTTCAGTTACTAATGATGTACACGGATACAACCATCAACTGAAATAGTATGTTTATAGCGCCCAGCCATGGAAGGTGTAACCGACCCTAAGATGCTTGAAGGCCGTTCCTTCTACAAGCTCGGTGAGTTTACTTATGACCATAGAAAGAAAGTTTTGGTCATTGGAATCCTTGCATGTGTCGCTATGGCTTCATTGATGACAATGGGACCAAATTGGGCTGAATCTTGGGGCGAGGGAGACCTCGAATCAATGAATGCAAGTAAGATGTATGATGACGCCTTTACCCCAGAAGAAGGCACCCAGTCCTTCACTTACCTCGTATATCACCCTACTTTAGATGATACATCTAGCGTATGGCAAGATGCTGTTACCGAAGCATTGAGTGATTTTGCTAGCCTAGATGATGTTAGCATCGAATACTCATGGGAAAAAACTGATGATGAGAGACTCGAATTCATTAACGAAGATGGTGAAGGTTTCTGGGCTTTGAATGTTGTAACCATAAATTTGGAGCGTACTGAAGCAAAGGAATTGTATGCGGAAAACTGGGAAGATGTGGAAATAGACGATGAGGATTTTGAGACCTGGCGAACAGGCGGGGTTGCTATCGATGTGATTTTCGATAAGAGAATCCAAGATGATTTGATTACGGCAGAACTCGTTTCAGGTCCATTATCTCTAATTATTTTATTAATTGTTTTCGGAACAATAATTGCAGCATTATTGCCAATTGGGATAGCATTCTTGACCGTGCTTTCAGCCATGGGGATTACCATTTGGTTATCGAATGTCACGGACGTAACTCAATATGCTGTGAACATTATTTCGTTGATTGGAATAGGGGTTTCGATAGACTATTCTTTGTTCATGGTCAACCGTTTCCGTGAAGAAATGAATCGTGGTCATGACATCAGGACTTCAACAGCAATGACCGTTGCAACTGCGGGCAAAGCGGTGTTCTTCAGTGGAGTCACAGTTGGAATTGGCCTAATGGGAATGTTATTCTTTGAAAATACGGGAATTCCTAGTCTTGGAATCGGTGGAACTTTGGCGGTTTCGGTAGCTATGATTTATTCTTTAGTTGTTTTACCTAGCATACTCGCTATGCTTGGCACCAAGGTTAGTGATGGCTGGAAATTACCCTTCTCTTTCAAGACTGAAAACGATACAGAGGATGGTATTTGGTCAAGGATTGCAAAGACTGTAATGGACCGTCCTTGGACGGTTTTAATCCCTACACTAATCATTCTTCTTGGAGCAGGATTACCTTTCTTCCAGGCCGAATTCTCTATGGCATCTAGAGATGCTTTACCTCCGGATGATGAAACTCGTGTAGGGTTTGAACACTTAGACGAGAAATGGCCAGAAAGTGCAGCGAATTCTGCACTGATTGTTATCGACTTTGACGGGGAAGACCCATTGGAAGAAACCAACATTCGTCTGATGCATAAATGGGCGAGTGAACAGGTCAATGACTCTCGAGTCCTCGATGGATTTGGTTATTCTTTAGGACCAGTTCCTGGAATGTCGGCGGATGAAGTCGTAGAGTTTTGGCAAAGCGAAGAACTGACTCCGCAAATGAATGCTACAAGAGAATATCTTAGGCAGCAATTTTTAGCAAATAGTACCACGTTCTTCGTCTTCTCTTTAGACGGTCCAATGACCGGAGTAGATAGTAGAGAATTTGTCAGTCAAATTCGTAGTGAAAGGAGTTCTTTAATCGACGATTTGGTAATCGGAGATGATGGTGCCCTGTTGGTAGCTGGATTCGCAGCATACAGCCTAGATACGCTAGATGCAATTTCAGATAATTTACCAATAGCGTTGGCATTCATTTTCATCTCAACAATAATTCTAATCTTCATCCAAGTGCGCAGTGTAATCATTCCAATCAAAGCAATTGTGATGAATATTCTATCGATTTCTGCATCGTTTGGAATGTTAGTATTCGTATTCCAATGGGGTTATGGTGCTGATTTACTGAACTTTACGCCTCAACCAATAGAGGCAACTAACCCTGTGATTATGTTCTGTATTGTATTTGGATTATCGATGGATTATGAAGTTCTAATGCTATCGAGAATACACGAAGAATGGGAGAGAACTGGTGACAATACCTTAGCGGTAGCAAATGGATTGCAAAGGACTGGACGCCTAATCACTGGTGCAGCCGCAATCATGGTTGTCGTATTCAGCGCATTCGGCCTTTCCTCAGTTGTAATCTTGAAACAGATTGGACTGGGTCTTGCTTTGGCAATTCTAATCGATGCAACAATTGTTCGAGCACTCGTAGTTCCTGCAACTATGAGATTGATGGGTAAGTGGAATTGGTGGTCTCCAGCATGGCTTGGAGGCTCAAAGAACATTGAAAATGTTAAGGAATCCGAGGAATGAATGGAAAATCATCAGCGCGATTAACAGATCCGCTGCTCTTCCATGCTTTCTTTTAGCCATCTTATCCTTACGTGAAAATCGTCCCCATCTTGCAGTTATCCAAAGCAAGGTAATCCCAATCGGCCCGGTAAAGCCGTGCAGGCTATCTGGAATTAATCCAAGACCGGTATACCATCTTGCAAAAAAGGCGATTAAAACTGTAAGAATTGCCGCCTGAAGTATACGCTCCCCCACCCTTTCGTGGCGTTCCAACGCCTCTCGGCGGGTTTCACCTTTCAGTTCCCGGCTTTTTCGCTTCCAGCCATATTGCCACCACATCCAAGCAAGTATTGCTACCGCCGTGATGGGATGCAGCAATAGGATAACGGTTCGGAGCACCTCCATTAATCTGTGTTCAGATGGTCCCACATGATGGTTGTTTGGAACAAATTGTACAGCCGGTGGCTCTAAAGGCGTCCGGCTTAGGGCCTCACCCCGGAGGGGTGAGTGATGCTACAGGAAAATAACCTCGCCGCTTGCCTAAAATCCGGCATGAAGGAGAACCTACCTTTTGCAACTCGCCAACGCCTAGTTGCTAAGACTCCAGAATGGAGAATGTTGGATAAACCTTGGAAGTCTCTTCTTTTAATCGCATTAAATGAACTACAGGTTCCAAGTGAAGATGAGGATGGTCAGCCATCCAACATGATGAGGGGTCGAAGGTCACCTCGAGGCCGCCGTGGAGGACGAGGTGCTAGTAGTGGCCCAATGGAATGGCTCCCTGAATCAAGTGAGGTTTTGTTGGATGATGGCGCATCATCACCGGCTTTCAGACTTGCAGTATTGCTAATTCGCAAAACATTGTTCACTGATGATTGGGAAGAATCCTCCGATGCCGTAGTAGATGATTTACGAGACCAAGTTACCTCAAATGGAGTTCACCCTGTGTGGGCTAAAATGGCCGAGTCAACACCTATCCTCGCCCAATTCGCAGCATTTCCACAATCAGATGTCGTCGAAGAAGAAGAAGACTCATTCGATTTAGGCGCTGGTTGGATTGACCCTTCGAAATCAAAATCACTTTCTCTTTCTCTGGATAAACTTGATTCTAGTGTAACTAATGCAACCGTCAAAATGGCATTACAGAAAGCTAGAGCACAACTCAATGGCAAGAGAGGACTTCGTGACATCAAAGGACTTGAAGCTCTTGAAGGAGAGGCAAGTATCATCAGTGTATTATTGAATATCCATTTAGATAATGATGCAACTGATTCGTTGAAAGAATTGGCAAAGAGTGACTCAGGTTTAGCCGATGCGTTAGCCGACTTGATTCAACTCCGCGCTGGCAATCCTAGCGATTGGCAGAACTCTCGTTCATTGTCTGGCGAAGACGAATTATCCTTGGCACGAAAGAAGGCTGCTTGGGATTTAATGCCCGCAGATGCCTCTGAATTGACTAGTGAAGAACTCGCAGAAGGGCTAGGGATTGCATCCACTCCTCAGCAGAAAGAGACTCTAACTTGGTGGAGATTAGCCGCCCTGGTTAAGGAAGGCTCTTCGGAAATGGCCCTTGAATTACTAACTTCATTATCGGTAGAGTCGGATGCAGACATGAGCGTTTTGATGCCACTTGTCAAGGAGTTAGGGGATGAGGCATTCGCTTGGCTTGCATCACAGATTGAGAATCTGGCTCCAGATTCACTTTCTGATATCATAGTCGATGAAGGAGTTGGCATCACACTCCGCGCAGCAGCAGCACGCAGACTTCACGACATGGGAGCATCAGTAGGCATCGAGGCATCGATTGACCTGTTTACTCGTATTCTCGATTTGACACGCCTCGCTCAAGTGTTGTTAGTCGATGATCAACGCTGTGCAGACAACCCTTACTCCACATTACTAGTGGCTCATTTACTTCCAGCAAGAACCAAAGGTTGGAATTTTGAAACCATTCGTAAAGCCAGGCGTAATGCACTTTCAACCGTTGACCAAGCAGAAGTGCCAAGCGCCTTTTCACCGGCTAGCAGAGGATTGATTCTGATGCTTGACGGGGCTGCTCAATCAGACGACAACTGGGTAGTAGACACTCTTAATAAAAACGGAATTAAAGCATTCAACCATTGTCGCCAAGCCTTGAAAGATGGAGGCGATGGTCTAGCAGACTCCAAGGTAATTGATACTCTAGCCAAGAGTGTTGAAAGCGCTGATTTAACCGATGTTGAATCTAGATTATTCAATGCAGTAATCGATACTCTAAGGCTGAACCGTGCCTCCTGGTTACTGCAGACAGGCAATGCCTCTGGAGTAATTGAATTACTAGACGGTTTACTTTCTGGTGAAGTGACTGCAATGCCTATGATGCATGCTGTGCGCCACCTTGTATTGGAATATGATATTGGTTTGGCCAATCTCGTTTCGTGGTACCAAGACAACGATCCTCAATCTCCTTGGCACACTCTTGCACGTGCAGCAATTCATGCTGGCAACGGTGAAGAATTAAACGCGGCTAGAGATTACCGCAGAGCTGGTGAACATGCAGACTTCGATTATGAGCACAGGATTTTACTTCACCGTAAAGCTCTCATCCACCTAGCGCATGCTGAGCAATGGTCTGAAGCAGTGGCTCTTTTGGAGCAAGAACCTGCTCTGAAATCCGCTCTTACCAAGAGGTTCCAACTTTACCTTAATGTTTCACATATTGCTGCAAGTAAGCGCAGTTCTGATGAAGCGACAAGATTGCTGAAGAGTTTCGTTAAGAGGACGGAAATGGTAAATCAAGAGGACCAACAAGGACAAACTCAACTTGTCGAGAGAGTCAAGCATTCTGAAGAAGAATTAGACATGCTACGAAACTACCCGACATCTCACCCTAGACCACTTCCCCATGAGCCATTTTCTGGACGTGTCAAAGCCGCACTAAACACCCTTCAGCGCGAAAGAAGACGCAACCGGCACACCTTTGAGAATCGCTATTCACAAGCTATGATGCTTGAGCCTTCAGGGGAAGAGATTTACGAAATCGCTCTCGAAGCATCTGCAGAAAAGCCGCTTGAAGGATTGATGCTATTGGAGAGAGCGCAGAACTCTGGACGGTTTTCAATTCTAGATATCAAGAGGCTTGGAGATGCAGAGCGTAGTTTGTTCGCAACTCACAGACACAATCTACCGATTAAGCAACGTTCATACTTACGAAATTTAGCCTTGAGCCCTCTAGTAATCGTAGATACGAATATTCTAATCGATGAATTACAACACAGAATCTCTGATAAATTAGGAATCAATACTGAAGCATCCCTTGACATTGGCGGAAGAGGTAGATTCCATAGAATCCTCAAGCACCGTGCACAGCAAGGAGTAATTCAGTTGTGGCTACCGAAGGTTGTCAGGCATGAATTAACTATTATTGCAGGCGATATTGAACGAATTAGAAGCCGATTTGTAGATACTCTTGTTGACTCTAAAACCCTTGACAGTATACTAACCTCAGAAAACCTTACGGAGATAGTCGATGCAATAGTTAGTGACTTCTCTACTTGGAAGCCAATGGATTTACATCTTGAAGATGAGGCAGATGATGAAGAAATCAGGAGTTCATTCAAGCAATTCTTTGTAGACCACACCGAAGTGTATGACGAAATAACTACCATGAAGAGGATGAGTGGGGAGCCAATGCGCACGGTTATCGGCAAGCGAGATATCTATCCTGAAACAGCAGACCAGAACCTGATGTGCCTAGCAACTGCAATGGCTAATCGCCCCCTCGGCGAGATTGGCAGTATTCTAATCGCTACAAGGGATTCAGATTTCACACTTGTAGCACGGGGAATCGAAGAGCGATTCGGATTTGGAGTAGTGGCAAATAGCCGAGACCTCAACTCTTGGCTACGTTGAATCTAGCAGATTTATTGTGCTAAATCCTCACATGTGAGAAATCATTGCTTTCCCAAATGCAGAGCATGATAGTAATTCAGCATCATCCATCAATCTTTCAAAGTCGTAAGTTACAGTCTTTGCAGAGATTGCTCCTTCCATACCAGTTACGATCAAGTCAGCCGCTTTGGACCATCCCATGTGTCTTAGCATCATTTCGGCTGAAAGGATTAGTGAACCAGGGTTAACCTTGTTCTGTCCTGCATATTTTGGTGCGGTTCCATGTGTTGCTTCAAAGATTGAGATTCCAGTGTCGTAATTGATGTTGGCACCAGGAGCGATACCAATTCCGCCTACTTGCGCCGCTAATGCATCAGAGATGTAGTCGCCATTCAGGTTCATAGTAGTCAATACTCCATATTCAGCGGGGCGGGTGAGGATCTGTTGTAGCATTGCATCTGCGATAACATCCTTCACGGTTATTGTGTTACCTGTATTTGGGTTTTTGAAGGTACACCAAGGTCCTCCGTCTAGTTCAGTAGCACCGAATTCATCCTTAGCTAATTGGTATCCCCAATCACGGAATCCTCCTTCTGTGAATTTCATGATGTTACCTTTGTGAACAATGGTTACACTATCTTTGTCATTATCTACTGCATATTGCATTGCAGCACGAACAATACGAGCAGTTCCTTCTTGACTGATCGGCTTGATACCAAGGCCTGAGGTATTAGGGAATCTGATTTTATCAACACCCATTTCATTGATTAAGAAATCCATGACCTTTGCAACATCTTCAGACCCAGCTTCCCATTCAATACCTGCATAGACGTCTTCACTATTTTCTCTGAAGATAATCATGTCAACATTCTCAGGTGATCTTACTGGGGAAGGAGTTCCTTCATACCAACGAACAGGTCTTACACATGCAAACAGGTCGAGTTTCTGTCTTAGTGCAACATTGAGTGAGCGGATTCCTCCGCCAACAGGGGTTGTGAGTGGACCTTTGATTGAAACTAATCCGGAGCGCATAGCCTCCAGTGTCTCTTCAGGTAGCCATTCTCCTGTATTGTTGAAAGCCTTTTCACCAGCAAGAGTTTCAACCCATGTTATCGCTTTATCGCCCGAATATGCCTTGGAAACTGCAGCATCTACAACCTCCATCATTACAGGGGTTATGTCTACTCCAATACCGTCACCTTCGATATAATGTATAATCGGGTCATTTGGTACGACTAGGTTTCCATTTTCCATGGTGATTGGGGTGCCTGACATGGTGCTCATACCGGCCCAACTTGAGCCCCTTCATCAACACAGCGGTCAACGGTGGTTTCATTTCTAAGCACTATCTGGCTGGGATATGCAAGGACGTGTTGAATGGACTGGGGCCCAAAATATGGTTGGAATTACCTCCAAGGGCCAAAAAATCGAGATGGATTGGGACGATGGGCCGAGTCCTATGCAAATCACATTGCAGATGGTAGGAGCCTGCTCATTGGTCGATGTGATTCTTGGTTTGAAAGACCGCAAATTTAGTGACGCTTGGGTGGAAATGGATGCAACCCGTTCAGAAGAATCAACTCGTCATTTCACTTCGATGCATTTAGTATATCACGTCAAAGGGAACGTCCCTCTAAAACTCGTCCAAAGAGTCGTAGAAAAATCTCATGAGAAACATTGTGGAGTATCTTCTAGCATACGCAAGGATTGTAAAATTACTACTGATGTAGTCATTCATTCTGAATGATACAATTATTCGATATTGTGGACAACCCACTCGCCATCGAGTTTTGGCACTTGTATACTAACTTCGCACCCACCGGCGAGTAACAATTGTCTTGGCAATGTTTCTAGTCCAGTGATTAGTAAACCAGCCAGAGCATCATGAATCATAACCCAATTATCTGAAATCCCTTCAGGTGCAGGAACGATACTAGGCTCTCCATCGACCTTTACCGACGCCCAGGGCCTGACTAAACCCCCGTCACCTAAATCAACAATCATTGAGAGTGTCATGATATTACCCTCGCTTTTTAATTCAGTAGAAGAGGGCATCAAGCGACAGTTTTCGGGAAGCCCCGAAAGACCACCTTCTCCTCTATCCCTTCGCATTGCAACCAATCTTCTTACCCATGCTAATAGAACAGTTTGGGAATAAACCATCGGTTTAGATGGCATATCTGATTCAATCGTAGTGTCATTATCCCAGCCCCATTCACAGCCTTCGGAATCGATAGGCAATAGATTAGGCATCCATGATAGGAATTCAGGGTTGGCATCTGGGTGGTTGATCGAAACAAATGCGGGTCCTTTGGTAAATTTAGCAACCTTCTGCACAGCAATACTCGGTACTGACATTACCAATCCTAAGATTATTGCAAGAGGGTCCAATGCAGTAGGCCATCCCTTTAGGGGTTCAGCCTCTTTCTCTAGCCAAACTCCAGCTGCTAATTCTTCTCCTAGCCCAAGTCCACTTGCGAACTGAATCGCTTCTTTCCAACCTTTTTTTGACAATCCTACATCTAAGGCGGCTCTACCCATTGAGCGGGCGGCAGGAGCTAGGCTCTCTCGGTCGTTTAATCCCTCAAGCCATTCCCGCAAAATCTGGTCACCGTCCCCGAAAGACCTTCTGGCAGTTTTAGAAACTTCAACCATCCAAGATTGCTCTTGCTCGGCTCTTTCACTATCATTGATTCCAAGTTGCTCCTGTAAGTTCTCCAGCATTATAGCGCCATCTCTAGACAGGGCACCATCTGACCAAGCCAAGGCTAAGCCATGCTCAAAAGGAGTAGGTGACATCGAATTAACCTCCGATAATCCCTCTAACCAATTGTAAATGTCTCTCAAAAGAAAGCCCTAACTCTCCTCTTTTACGAGCCAATAATTCAACTTCCGAAGGGTCTAGAATGTCATCGATCCAAACAGTTTCGAGAAGAAGTTTGTAGGTGGCTTCAGCGTCATTGCCAACCGGGGTCTTTTCGATTGCAGGAGCATCATCGTCGTCAAAAGAGATTACTATGTCCTCAAAGTCGGTTTCATCATCATCGGTAAATGCAGAAAGGGGGTCATCATCTTCCTCAAAAGCAGCGAGAGGATTACTTTGGCTAGCGGAAGGCACACTTGTACCAATCTGAAGTTCAGCGAAAGGGTCAATATCCTCTTCAACATCTTCTGGCATATCAGTCGTCTCAAATGGTAACATACTATTCAACAAAAGTCCTAACCTGCAATAGTTATTGAAATCATGTATTGATTCATTCATGAAACAACGATGAAACACTCGTTAACATTTGATGATTAACATTGAAGATGAGCGGCTTGTAGGGGGATTTGTGAGGCAAGTATTGACATTACTGTTTATTCTGGTCTTAGCAGGGCAAAGTTATGCTTTACCAACAGGAATTAACGACCGCGGCGATGATGGTTGTTTGTGCCATGGAGGTTCTGATGAATCGACAACAGTTACTCTTTCAGGTCTACCTGAAATGTACAATTCCTCTCAAGAATATAATGTCACACTGACCATCGATTCTTTAGTCGAGATGAACGAGGTTCAAGGAGGTTTCAGGATTTTAATTTCTCAAGGTGAGTTAGTTGGCGATGGCTGGCAAGTTATTGATAATGGATACACTCATACTTCAGAGATTAATGACAGAAGGGTTTGGAATGCTGTTTGGATTGCACCTGAAGAAACAGATAAATTAGCAACATTTGTAATTCACGGCAATGCAGTAAATGGAAACAATGAGGTTAGTGGTGATGAATGGAACTCGCAGTCGATTGCAGTGCCTGGGCCCGATTATACCGGCGATGTTTCAGCCCCAGAATTATCTACTACTCCCAGCAACTACAGGTTTGCAATTGGAGGAATAGCGATTGCACTAGTAATTGGTTTAGCAATATTTGCAGTCAAGGACTGATCAGTTTACAAACTCGATATTACGGGATTTGAGAGCACGTAATTGTCTGTTTTCACTAGCGCCATGAATTTGTTCTGACCTGACTCCAGTCAGCACTAACATTACGCGGATATCTTCGCCGAGACTTTCATCAACAGCAGCACCCCAGATAATTCTAGCATTTTCAGAAACCTTTCCTTGGATTAGTTTCGCACACTTTTCGGCCTCGCCCAAAGTTAGGTTAGGACCACCTACGACATTGATTAGAGCGCCTCTAGCATCGGACACGTCCAAATCGAGGAGTGGTGAATGTAGTGCTTCAAGAGTAGCAGCTTCTGCTCTTCCAGGTCCACTAGCAGAGCCTAATCCAATCATAGCAACCCCGGAACCGGAGTTGATTACAGCCTTGAGGTCCTCAAAGTCCAAGTTGACCATACCGTCAGTTGTTAGGAGTTCAGTTACGCCGGTAATTGCACGAACTAATAATTCGTCACCTACTCTAAATGCACTTGCAAGAGGTAGGTCTCTAACGCCTTCAATCTCTAGTAGGCGTTCATTTGGAATAACTAGAATTGTGTCACAGTATTCACGTAATCTTTCAAGTCCCCATTCTGCATTTTGCCTTCGTAGAGTTCCTTCAGAGTTGAATGGGTATGTAACAACTGCAACAGTTAGTGCGCCTTGCTCTTTAGCAAGTCTAGCAATATGTCCTGCGGCTCCAGTTCCTGAACCACCGCCCATACCTGCTGTAATGATTGCAAGTTGAGTATCATCAGTAATTCTTCTTAGACTGTTCTCGCTTTCTAGTGCCGCGGCTTCACCCTTAGTTGGGTCTCCACCTGCTCCTCTTCCACGTGCAGTTCTTCCAATCAGAATCTTGTTTTCTAGCGGACTCATCAACAATGCTTGCGCATCGGTATTGATTGCATGTCCCGTGACATAGCGATTATCGAATAAACCTTCATCGTGTAAACGGCTAACTGCGTTGCATCCTGCACCGCCTGCACCATATACTCGGATCCTAGGTTGAAGTGACTCTAACAGGCTGCGTAGTTCAGCGTCATTCGAATCCATATCTTCAACACTAGTTGGCCTAATTGAAGGCCCTTCTTCTTCTTCAGCAAGTTCGAGAACACGCTCTATGAGGTGACGCATGACGCTTCATCCTCTTTCCACCTACCTTGAATGTGCCGCCACCCCTTAGGGGTGGGAAGCCGATTACGGAAGTGCTGCTCAATCACGGAGCCCGTCTTCACAGACCTGGTATACACATTCTCCATCCGGAAGGTTTGGAGAGTCTACTAGGCGAGCGATTCTGCGTCCGCCTTTCGCCTTACGAAGGTAGAGTCTGAATGTGGATGCGTGAGCTAGAACGTGCCCACCAATCGGTTTGGTTGGATCTCCCCACATAGCATCAGGCTTGCTCATAACTTGGTTAGTTACAAGGACCAATGCATTGTTGACATCAGCTAATTGCTTGAGGTCTTTGAGATGCCTGTTGAGTTTTTGCTGTCGGTTAGCAAGCATTCCACGGCCTATGAATTCAGCTCTGAAGTGACTTGTCAGTGAATCGACGATAATCATCTTGACATTTATTCCTCTACTCATTCTCTTAATCTCTTCAGCGAGAAGCATTTGGTGAGCGGAGTTGTATGCTCGCGCAACATGTATTCTCTCAAGCACAGCTTCTGGGTCTAGTCCATGTCCACGGGCCATTTGAGTAATCCTCTCTGGACGGAATGTATCTTCAGTATCGATGTAGAAAACATCTCCATCAAATCCACCTTGGTCTACTGGCATTGTGCAGTTGACTGCTAATTGGTGACCGATCTGGGTTTTACCTGAACCAAACTCCCCGTAAACTTCTACAAGAGATTGGGTTTCAAATCCACCAGATAGTAGGTCATCAATCGATTGAACCATGCTGGATAGTTTCTGAACTTCACGCCTTCTCTCAAGAAGGGCGGAACCAGATACGAATCCACCGATGTTAGCCATTTTCTTAGCGGCTTGAATTATCTTACCTGCTACTGCTTCACCTAGTTCAGCTTGTTCTGCAAGGTCACCTGGGCTCATTACTGCTAGTGCTAGTAATTCATCAAAGCCTGCTTCACGCAACTTTTCAGCGGTTGCTGGGCCCACGCCTGGAAGGTCTTCGATTGTCGCCTCAGGCTCTAGTTCCTCTTTCATTATCATTACCTCTGCATCAGGGGCTTCTTCTTCTTTCTGCTTACTCGACTTGCTCTTTGCTGCCATGAAGCGAACTGTCCAGCCTAAGTATATCAAGGCAAGAAGGAGTCCTTACTGTGGTCTTGAAAGTGGTATCTATTGAACCCATGCATCAATAACGAGTCACTGCAAGGTCGCAGTTTACTTTCACTTTACTTTCACTCTGGACGAGGGTTAGTAGGGTCTTCAGCACCTTCAGCATAGGCAATAGTAACATCATTGTTGACATTCACTGGGTCTGTGTTTGTTCCTTCTTGTGACACTTCAACATTTATTGACCATACTCCTTCAACAGTGTCTCTAGTTGTGAAGTCCCAGGTTTCAGCTGCCCCTGCGCCAATTGTTCCACTGGAATCTCCCACGGTTTCTTCACTAGGGTTTGTCAAGGACCAAGTTACATCAGAACTACCTCCCGGGGCCCATGGCGGACCTGATGGGTTATCTGCCGTTGAACTGAGTGTAATTCTATCCGGTAATGGATCTCCGTCTTCGCAGTCAGGAGTAGCATCAAAATTCATTGTTGATGATGCAGTACTCGATTCAGTCCAAACAATGTGCATGTCGATTTTCACCTTGACCATGATACTGTGGGAGTTACCTTCACTATCTTCTGCGGTTAGAGTTACTGTGAATACACCGTGAGTCATCCAGGTGTAGGAAATAACTGCATTATCTGCAGGGTCTCCTTCTACAGGGTCTGACCCATCATCAGGGTCAATCATAATTTTAGTAATACTGCCATCATCAGAGGTGGTATCTGCGAAAGTCAAAAGACAACTCAACTCCTGTTTTTGGACCCGTTTGGCCGTTATTGTCCGATTCTTCAATCATACCGGAGGTGGAATCATAATAGACGATTAGATCGATTGGACCAGAGTAATCTCCAGTGTCACTATCCTCGTCTCCAAAACATCCTGCTAGGCTTGCGCAAAGCAGAGTTAGGGTCACGGCTAATAGTCGTAGATTCATCTTCATCACTATACCCTAGAAGGTCATTATGCAAAAACCCGCCGTTGTGTGGGCAGAAACAAGTGTCGGTGGGTTCAAGAGTGGTAACCGTCGCCGATGGCTTGTTAGCGGGATAGGTTAGCATGGTTCGACCGACGGGCTCATAACCCGTAGATCGATGGTTCAAATCCATCTCCCGCTACCTTTTACTCACCAATTAGTTCGTACTGTAAGTGTGATAGTCGTGAGTTGGGACTAGGGAATCGACCGCTGCCTGTAGCCTAGCATTTGCTGCTTGCTCTCCTGAAGATATTGCGGCGATCTGCCGCTCGATGTCCACTTGAATATTTCCACCAAGTACCACACCAACTCTCTTCGCATCAGCCGCAGGCCTTCCTTCAATTTCGAGAATGTAGGCTCCATTCCTGCTAATTACGGGGCCGGCTAGCGGGTATAATTTTGCAAGACGCTTACTATGACCGCATTGTTCAGCCGTATCAAGAGCAGCAGCAAGATGCCCTGGTTGTAATTTCTCACATTTTGCAAATGCCTTTTTCGCCGCACCTTTTTTTCCAGCATTAGCATGAACAAATCCAGCGAGGTGATAGTCTGAAGCTGCGGCAGCAAGGTCGTGGCCTACTGCTTTTCCGTGTTTATTTCTGTGTTTGTGAAGAAGGGCAATCATCACCCTAGCGCGCTTGTATTTTGCACGGCTGTTCAACACAGCCGATAATATTCGCAAACCTTTGACGAGGATACCTTGGGTGGCATCATCTCGAGATTTCTGAGCCATCAATTGGTCAACGAGTGCAGAAGCCATAACTTCTGCTCTTTCCCCACGCCCTTCTTGGTGATATGCTTCAAGTTGAATAATCGCCTGTTCAGGGTCAGCAGCACCAAACATGAGTATCATTCATCTTATCATGGCATGGTGTTTAACACTTGGCCACTTTAGGATTAACCAATGGCAGTAGAGTCCACAATCCGCTCTATCGGGGTAATTGGTACTCCTGGTTGTGGAAAGACAACATTTTGTCAGCAATCAAATCTGCCAGTAATCGATATGACAGATTATGCAAGAGAACATGGTTGCCTGGGTGAAATCGAAGATGACGGAGCGGCTGAAATGGATGTTGAAATGTTGTCTAAATTATGGAGGAGCCCAGACAATTTAACGTTGATTGATGGTCATTTAGCACATCATTTGCCAGTCGATGCAATCTTAATTCTGCGATGCAACCTCGATGAGTTATCTAAACGCTTAGAGTCCAGAGGATATTCGGCTAAGAAAGTTAGAGATAATTACGAAGTTGAGTTGATGGGAGGGCCTTGGATTGATGGTTTGGTCGGCGATAAAAGGCCGATTTATGAAACGGTTTCCTCCGACCTAGGTTTCAAGAACGCAATTGAATGGATTAATTCAGGCTGCCCACCCCATACTACTGCTAGAACGGCTCTGGATTGGATTTCTCAAGAGTAATGCACAAAAGTCTCCGGTTACGCCGGAGCAACATGGCACTGGAAAAAGGTCGCAACCTCTTCAAGAACTTGAGCGAGCCGCTAGTTTCTCGTCTCGAAGGGGTAAACCCGGCAACTTTGACCTGGCTAACTCTGCCTACAGGCCTTGCTGCTGCATGGTTAATGATGTGTGCGGGAGAGGGCGAAGAAGGAGCTTTGATGTTCCTTGGTGCTGCCTTTTTAATGGCCTCAGCGATGGCATTAGATGGCTTGGACGGCAACTTGGCAAGAGCAACAGGCCAAGTCACTCGTTGGGGTGATTATCTCGACCATACACTCGACCGTGTTTTGGATGTAGTTTGGATTTTAGCACTCGGTTACAATATGGTGTGGTTTGGACATATTGAGTTAGCATGGACGGCTGCAATGCTCACTATGTTTGGCTCCTATTTGGGGACCCAAGCACAAGCAGTTTCCGGCAATCGGAATTACGGTGGATTTAGCCGCGCAGACAGAATGGTCTTGACATTCATAGCGCTTCTAGGTGCATCACTTATGGCCTATCTCGGTAGCGATGCATGGGGTGTTTGGCAAGGTATAGAATTCAATCCGATTTCATTGATTTTAGCGATCTCTGGAGTAGGTGGGATTTACACATTCGTTGTTAGATTTTACAAAGCTCGAGCAGACCTACAGGCACAGGATTTATCCAAGCCTCTTTCAACACCTAAGGATAGCAAATCCGACAATGAATGAGAAAGACTTACGGAATGCACCCAAGATGTCCAAAGTCGGCATCATTACCACCGCCTACGGCGGTATCCTCATAACCGATTCATGAAAAGCAACCAAGTGATGGCTAGCGAATTGCTGAACGGTGGAAATCGCAGAACGACCTTTTTAGTTCTCTCTATCTTACTACTTTCTTCGTTACCGATGGTCCCGTCTGTTTCTGCAGATGAGGGCATCCCGAGTGAATTACAAGCCCAAGGCATCACGGCTATTTTCGATGACACAAGCGAGACGACCACCGTTTCTTGGCGAAACATCGCCCAATCAGGCGGAGACCAAGACCTGTATGAGGATTTGTGGGATGCAACATATCACGTCTATCGTAGCTCGTCTCCAATAACTTCTCAAAATGTCCAGTCCCTTTCTCCATGGCATTCTGTCGATGCTTGTGACTCTGAAAGTTCAGAACCTTGGGGCTCTAACCCGAACAGATGCCGCGGTTCAGGTTCAGCAGGTTATCACCCGGGGCACTCAACTACTTACCAAGTTGGAGCAGGTACTGATGGAGCATTCTTCTATGCAATCACTACTGAATTGGGAGATGGAAATATCACCACCACGCTCAGTGTTAATGCTAGTTTAGTGTTTGAGCCAGTGATGGAAGTTACGACTCCAATCCGCTCACCATACAACTTAGTTGCCAATTTCGACCCTGGAACCAGTGAGACTACTCTCCAGTGGATCAATTACAACTCAATCAATCCAGTTCTGCCTGAAGATGGTGATGATGCCTTTGACATCCACATCTGGCGCACTGAATACAAAATAGATAGAGAGAACGGACAGAACTTACTTTCTGATGTTCCGATAGCGACACTAGCGCCAACAACCGCCCAGTACGTTGTTGATGTTCCTCCTATGACCAACCGCGAGGTCTACTATTCAGTCACCTATATGTTGCCAAATTGGACTTCTGAGGGTGCTGCGTATGAAGATACCAGATTCCTATCTAACAATGCTATGGACACCGCTATACTCGAAGATAACACTCCTCCAGATGGTGTAGACACAGTGGAAGCATTGTTCACACCAAATGATAACGGTACAGGATTTACGACCATCGTTTGGGACGATATCATCTCGGAAGAAGGCGAACAGTACCGTATTTATCGCCACGGTGAATATTTCAACTCGACCAATAATCCGTACGTCCAACTTATCGCAACCGTGCAAGAAGGTGTCTCATCATTCCAGTATAATGTACCATTCAACACATACGGCGATTTCGTTTACTGTGTTGTAATCGTTGACCAATTTGGTGCTACCAATTCTGAAATAGCACAGTCCTCTTGTGACATTGTAGACGAAGACTCCGATACAAATTGGGTTAAGGAACCGAGTGACGTTAATGCAACATTCATTGGTGACGGAACTACTAGAGTAACTTGGAAAGACCAAGCTGGTATAGAGGGCGAGAGATACCACGTCTGGAGAGCAAGCCAACGTTTCGTCGGTAACGAATTCGTTGAAAATCAATCCTTATTCTGGATGGGAAGCGTTCCTGATGGAATCGAACAATTCGATGTATCATTGCCTGATGAGATCTCAATGTCCAATGTTTACTATTACGTAACCAGCGAAGCAATGTACAATTGTCCTGGTTGTAATGGGACGATGATGTATACTGAATTGGTTCAGAATTATGATGGTCCAATAAGTGAGGATACCAAGAAACCAACTCCTGGCAGAATTACTGACCTTTTGATGTTAGGAGGACTACAAGTCGTTGATATCGAATGGATGAACTCCGACCAAGAAGTGGGAGAGTCATACTCGCTTTATCGTCACTTAGGAGACCCATTCGGTAACGCCGAATTTGCTCTTTCTAACTATACAGATGAGGGTTGGGAATATGTTGAGGGCCCAATACCAGAAAACGGATTCTCGACTATGGTCCGCCAAATCCCTGTAGCAAATAATACCGAAAGGGACGTATGGTATGCCATCATTATGGAAGACTCATCTGGGAATATCAACCCACAAATCTTCCCTGGTTCAGGTGGTAACTCGATGATAGTATCTGAAGATACAAAGGCCCCGGATATCGTTTACGCAATACATGATGAAAATAATATTCCTGTTGAACAAACTTCATTGATACGTGGAGAATATACTCTAAGAATAGAGGTTTCAGAGACTTTAGAGGAGTTCCCGATTGTAAATATTTCAACCGCTGGAGGTTCATTGACTGGCGGAAGTGAGCAATCGATGGTTTTGCTTTCACAAAATAACAACGACCCAGACAAAGGTCCCGAGTACTTCCAAACATTCTCGATATCTTCAACCGCTACTGCAGGAGATTTATTCATCGCAATCAATCTAACCGATATGTCGTTGAATTCAATAGACCGTGTGATATCTGAATTTTCAATCGATGCAAAGTCCCCTACAGTTACTATCTTCAGTCCGACATCTTCCGATGATGGCGCAATGTACCTCTATGGTAATGACATCAAGGTTGTAGCCGGTGCAAACGACGATGTAGCAATCGCATCGATGCAGATGAGGTTCGTTCAGAACTATGGAACAAGTTCCTCTATCACCGAGCCTTGGCGCGAGGTGTCTGGCCTAACTGTCAGTGAAGATGGAGATTGGGCAATCGAGATGGTATTCAGTTCTGGTAACTTCCTTCCTGGTACTCATGAGGTTTCAGTGAAGGCTACCGATACTGCGGGCAATGAACGCACTTCAAAGGTCAAATTCATCACTGACTGGTGCCGTCACAGAGACGATGGTTCTACTGTATGTGAGTACACAGACCCAGTTCAAGCAGACCCGGATACAATCTATCCTGAATTGAATGTAACCGACCCTCCATACATGATAGCATGGGTTACTGCAGGTATCTCTTTACTGGCTGTTATTGCCTCTTTACTAGTCATAGCATCTGCTATGTCTGGCCCTAAGAAGAAGAAGGGCGAAGAAGATGATGAAGGCGATGATTGGATGAATGAATTCATTGGAACATCGGCTGAACCAGATATGGCCGAAATTACTGGTGGAGCTCCTGCGGAGAAGACATCAGAAGTTGTTCCTGAAGAAGACGATCCATTCGCAGTTAACGTTATTCAGCCTAAACGCCGTAAGAAGAAGTCTGCGAAAGACGATGATGACGACGATGACGACGATGACGACGATGATGATGAGGACGATGAAAAGCCAAAGCGAAAGCGTCGTTCAGCAGGTCGAAGAAAGGCACCTAAGCGTAAGAGAAGTTGATGCCCATGAGCGAAACTGACACTCCCAAAATTGGGGTTTTACAATCATTTAGTCCGTTTGAGAATAAACTGAATTGGTTGCTTATTGCAGTTCCAATAACAATTTATTTTTCTTGGATTGCGCACGATACAGGAATGAGTTTTGTCTTCTCGATGATAGCAATAATGCCTCTTGCCTTACTCATGGGACACGCCACCGAAGAGATTGCATTACGTACCAGCGAGTCGCTTGGTGGCTTACTAAACGCTACTTTTGGTAATGCAGTTGAGATAATCATTGCTGGATTGGCAATTTACACTGCAGCAAAACACCCGGATCAGGCTGAAACTATGCTCATTGTCGTTCAAGCAAGCTTGGTTGGAAGTATTTTGGGCAATTTGTTACTCGTTCTGGGCCTATCCTTGCTATGGGGTGGTATTAGGCACCAAAAGCAGACTTTCAACCAACCAGCCCTGAGTATGAGCGGGTCTCTATTGCTTCTGGCAGTACTTGCCATGCTGATTCCTGCAGCAGTAAATATTGGAGGAGGCGAATCGGATAGTATTCTGGAACTTTCTCGCTATGCAGCAATCGTCTTACTAGTAATGTATGGTTTGGCTTTATTTTTCCAACTAAAAACCCATTCTCACATCTTTGCTTCAGATGCAGAAGTTGAGCATGAAGAACCTAAGATGGCCAACAAAGATGCCTGGAAATTGTTGATTCTAGCGACTGTATTAGTTGCTTGGATGGCGGAAGTATTGGTTCATTCAATCGATTCAGCGGCTGATGAATTGAAGATGCCTACTTTATTCATCGGTGTCATTTTACTACCATTCTTTGGTAACGCGGCAGAACATTTCACTGCAGTAATCGTAGCGGGCAAAGACAAGATGGATCTGTCCTTAGCAATAGCAATCGGCTCCAGCGTTCAAATCGCAGTCTTCGTAGCGCCTTTGATGGTTGTATTCGCTTGGTTGATGGGAGTAGGGCTATCACTAGAGTTTGGACCACTTGAGACAGCAGCAACTTTCCTTTCAGTCCTGGTGGCTAATTCAATTCTAAATGATGGTACAACAAATTGGCTTGAAGGAGCAATGCTTCTGGCATGTTACACCATTCTTGGACTGAGTTTCTGGATGATGTAATCAATCACAATCTGATTCCCATTCTGGATGAATAATAATCGAGTGCACATGACCATCGTGTCCCCAAAAGAATTGGCCTGGATTTTGAATCTTCCAATACTTCGTGACAAACGGCGGAGAATCTCCTTCTTTGCCAAGTTGTGGGTGGTCGTCCATCATGAATACAGCAACTCTATCTCTATCTCCACTCGATATGTGTGCTCTCCTTCCATCGATCATCACTGCAAGATGATGCTTGTCTGAAACCCAATCTTCAGGAGGATAGGTGCCTCTGTTGTCTGGAATCATCGATGAATTAACCGGTACTGTGAATTCATCCATCCATTCTATTGCTCCGAGCCTCGGCACCAGCCTCGGGTGCAAGGCCACCACAGC
>CASIBX010000003.1 GCA_949373075.1 Candidatus Poseidoniaceae archaeon
ATACATCGAGGACAGGTGCCACATTTACAACTCGTACATATCCAAGTATCGTGTCACTTGTAACCCCATCATCATCTGTAGAGAAAACACGAATTGTGTGTAGTCCAGATTTATCCCAAGAGGCTGTGATTTCAGAAGTAGGACCTGATGTGGTAACAGTCCAATTCTGGTCTTGGTCGTCAGGATACCAAGTGATCAATAATTCTTCTTTGTCAGAAAGCGTATCATCTGCTTCAATAAGTAGAGTCGCCATTACTTCTTCATCGATAGTCCATGTTCCATCTTCTGCGGTCAGGTATGGTATTCCACCGATTGCAAAGTTAATCTCTCCAATAGTTGGTGCTACATTCATTACTTCGAATGTGATTGTATCTGTAACAGATGCATTATCATCATCAGTTACCATAACTTCGATTTCATGAACTCCTTCTTCTTCAGTAGTAATAGTACAATAAGGTCCGTATAATCCTTCTTCACAAGCGCTACCTGGCCAAGTCACAGTGACATATTGCCCCTCTGGCGACACAGTGTCTGTATCTCCGCTGTCTGTGGCATTGAAGGTAATCTGTGTGCCTGCATTAACCGTAGGTGTCAAGGTTGTTAGGTTCACGTAAGGGTCTCGATTGAGAATTGTAGCGTTCATCACCATCTCAACTTCATCAAGTTCATCATCGACAACAATTACCTTGACTTCCCAAACACCATCATCAAACCATGACCAATTTGTTTGGCATGTTGGGGCATCGACAAATTCAGTTCTAAAACCATCTTCTATCTCAAAGAAGCATCCAACATACCCACCGTCTGTGTCAAAAGATGCAGATGCATCTATTGAAACGTTAACGAATGTGAACACATTGTCTGTCAAGGTCATATCTGCCACCGGCATTCTACCGATGAAAATATCTAGAGCAGCTCCATTATTCGAGCGATTAGCATCAGCAGTTACCAGATTGTCAGGGTCCACCATAAATGTTAGAGTTTGGTCGCCGATTGGAGTATTTGCAGGTACTGTCCAATTGACATCAACTCGTGCTTCAGAATATGGAGCAAGTTCAGGGAGGTTTCCTCTAACTGTAGTTCCATCAGGTGTTACAATTTCCATCTCAGTAGTTGGTGAGGTTAGTACACCTCTGTTTTGTGCAGGTACTGAAAATTGAATTTCATCCCCTGGTAATGCATTATAACCACTCGCTTTTGATAGGATAAGCGAATCATTTCCTCTTGTTCTAGTAACTATCATCGAGTCTGGTTTTGCCACTAAATCAACACCTACAACAGATAGATCCATCACTATAGTCCCGGCCCCCACAATTTTGTTAACAGGGTCCCAAATCACCACACCATTACTGGTCCAATCATCAGATGAAGGCGAAGCATCTTGTGCGAACCCGACATCCAAATCAGGGAACACTTTCCCGTCAGAGTCAGTTGTTAGACTCATTATCACGCCATCTGATTCATAGCGTAACTGCAGGTTTTTACCAACTTCGTTAGCAGTGTTTACAGTGAAGTGACCTACTACTTCTTCAGTAGCATTAGGTAGAATTGCAACGAACTCGGGAACGACTTCAATCACAGTATTTCTTATTCCTGGTGAAGACGTTGGATTACCGCCAGAAGAATCAGTTGGACTGTACGACTTTAGTAGCCAATCTATCTGGAATCCTGCTGGATTAATTATTCGATACCAAGCATAAGACCTAACGGAATCACAGTACCACTCAAACCCATTAGTAGTTCCTGTGTTATTCCAAGAGTTAACCTTGCTAGAATCATCACAACCACTGTATGAAGGCGAATCGCCGTCTTCTGTTGGTATGCCGTCTGTAGTAACTTGGTAAGTTGTATTGTCTTCGACGAAAGGAGAGTCAAATGTTGTCGGGTCGAAATAGCCTGAAGTACCTGTGACATTGGTTGCAGAAGAGTAACTACTTGTCCACTGGTCTCCAGTTCGTAGAGGGAAATCATACTTCTCTCGAGGTGGCTCATATACGGTTGCGAAAGTTATGTCTGCTAATTCTTGTGATAAAAATCCAATATTAAATGGGGCGAAATCCACAACTAAAGTGAAGGTACTATCCCACACTGCCAAGTCATTGGCGCGTAAAAGGTCGGTTCCATCGTATTCGATTTCAAGCCTTCCAGAAGTGCCTTCTAGTGAAGCACCGTTGTTTCCTGAAGAGTAATCC
This sequence comes from Candidatus Poseidoniaceae archaeon, assembly GCA_949373075.1. Lineage (GTDB taxonomy): Archaea > Thermoplasmatota > Poseidoniia > Poseidoniales > Poseidoniaceae > MGIIa-K1. The sequence goes on from CASIBX010000003.1 coordinate 2,193, forward strand.
CCAGAGATTGTAACTTCGTAAAGTAAAGTCTGCACCCCTTGTATAGTTTCGAATTTGATATCGGTAACTTCCATCGAGGTATCACCAGTTAGCGTCTGTATCGATGCTGAAACATTTGCTGCTTGGATTAATCCTGCAACGTCGAATTGAGTTTCATAGACCCAAGTGTCGCCAATTCTCCAATTAGGAACATCGTGTGTATTAGCTGCTGATTCACCAGCAAAATTCACCTGATGGTCTTCAAAATCGTCTATCATTGAGAGCGGGCCGTATGCCGTCATCAAGATGAGAATAAAGATAGGAATTACTCGGCGCATGGACATACGTAGTATGTCCGTTACTTTTCATCCTGTCCGTCCTCGGATTCTTGCATTTCGAGGTATTGGTGGCCGTAGTGTTCCCATTGCTCTTCGCTCCAACCTTCGGGCAGTCCTTCTTCTGGGATAGGAACTGTTTCCCTATTTTCTTCATTTAGAGCGGAAACATCTTGTTCCATGCCAAATGCACCGAAAGATGGTGCTTCCATAGGTGCTTCAATCATCGGAACATCATCATCATCCCAAACTGACTTTCGCTTTCTTTGTCCCTTCTTCAAGAAAATAACTAGTCCTGAAATTACCAGTGCTATGAGCACTAATTGTACAAACGGATTTGCTTCTTCTCCGGTTAGAGACTCCATGACTTCTTCGAAAGCAGTTCGGTCAGGGGAATCAACCTCAACAACTGTTGAACTAGTTCCTGGTTTGAGTATTTCTTCATCCCAAGCAATCGCCTTTATGGTGAATTTACCTGCTCTAGGGAATGCGTATTCTACCGTTATGCCAACGAGGTCTGCATCATTGTCTTTTATCCCGTCACCATCGCTATCCACTGAGCAATCAACATCCCAGACGACAGTCAAGTATTCTCTGTCAATGTCTGAATCGATAGTAGCCGAAGCATCCAAGATCACAGTTTCACCTGAAATCGCATTGCTTGGTGCTTTCATACGGACCATTGGAGGTAGGTTAAGAACGGTTACTGATGCTGTAGATGAACTCCTAGCTCCATCATCATCTGTTGCATGGAATACGATATTGTGTACGCCTGCATTTTGCCAAGACCAAGTAAGGTCAAACCCTGTAATGTCACAATCATCATCAGCAGAACCGATTCCATCATTGTCTGCTCCCGGGTCAATATCCCAGCATACAATCAAGTCTTCCATATCCGAAGCAGTATCCCATGCTACGCCTGAAATACTGATACTTTGTCCTTCAGCAACAGCCATGATTTCCGGTAAATCTTCAATTTGAGGTTCAGCATTTCTAACATCGACCCATCTCTCAACCCAGCCGCTATCTTCGCCTTCAGTATCGATTGCTTTGACTAAAACAGTCTGCATGCCAGACTCAGTCCAAACTGCAGGAACTCGTGATTCTCGACCGTCGGTATCTACGCCAAAGGACCATTCATACCTGAGATTTTCTAAGTCATCCATCGAATCTTCAGCTCTGGCTGATAACTCAACATCTTGGTCTTCAGTGACCTGCCAAGACATTTGTCCTGTGGCTTCGATGATTGCGCCATTATCATCCCACATTGCTACTGCTACATCGTGTGGGGCAATATTTGTAAATTCAATATCGATGGTTGCATATGTTTGGTTTCCATCATCATCTGTGCCGACCGCAGTAAATGTGTTCAATCCTTCTTCCCATGCCGTAGTTGTGCATGTTCTTGTGTAATATCCTTCATCACATTGAGTGTTAGGCCAATGCACGTCGACCAATCCTGGCCATGAATCTTCAGAATCAGAATCATTGGCAAATACATAGAGGGTGACTGGGTGTTCTACCTTTACTTGACTTCGTTGTGAAACGATAGAAACATTTGGAGCACGATTGTAGATTTCAACTTCAAGAATGTTTTCAGTTGAATCTCCTTCTTCATCACTAACTGTGACCAAGACCGAGTATATTCCATCATCAATCCATGTCCAATTCAAAGAACAACTGTTACGCATCACCTTTTGGCTAGCCATTGAATATGAGCCATCATCGAATTCAATATCGAATGTGCACCAAACAATGCCACCATCTTCATCAAAACTCGATGAAGCATCAATGAATATTTCTTCATTGGTCCAAGCACTTTGGTTCATTCCAATGTAGGTGGGCGAGCTTCCAACAAATAGCGGGAGAATTCCGACATCATTAGTTGAATCTGCATCATTTGGATTAGATAATTGGCGGTCAACTTCCCATTCTATCGTTTGATTATCAATACTTGAATTGGCATCTACTTGCCATTCGATTTCAAAGATAAACTGTTCAAACATCCCTAGAGGTGGTAGAACCTTAGTGACTTCAAAGCCATCCGGATATTTGATGTGAGTAGTAGTTGCAGTACTGGTTGTAATCCCTCTGTTGTAAACCGGTAGTTGGATCATCAAGTAGTCCCCTGGTAGGACATTAAATCCTGAAATAGAGTTTAGAGTGACCAATTCACTACTTCGGTTTCGAATTATATTCGCTCTCTCTAACCCCGCGACTAAATCAAGTCCCACGATATTGTCATCAAGAGTAATTGTAGCCACGCCATACATCCCTCCAGTTGATGCAACGATTCCATGACTCGCCCAATCGGTGGTCGAAGCAGATGTATCGGTGGCCTCTCCAACCGAAACAATTGCCCAAGCACTTCCGTTTGCCCCGGTAGTTGCAGTTGTCACAAACCCTTCAGCCTCATGTCTGATCTCAACATCCAATCCGGATTGAGGATTACCAGAGGAGTCAGACACATTTGCCCATACCTCAATTGGAGTATTCAGTGCTGTTATTTGTGTTGACAAATCCACATCAACATTCAAATTTCTGTATCCCGGATTAGTAGTAACTTCAACTCCACTTGAGCCAACTGGGAGATATTGTTTGAGCCTGAAATCAATTACCAAACCGATGTCCTCCTCGGTGTTAGACCAAGCGAAGTTTCTAATTTCAGGACAGAACCATTCGAACGAAGTTTCAGTTCCATTATCATCATAGGAAGTCAATTCATATGATGCATTACATCCTCCATAGCCAATCTGTTCTCCAAGATTGTTAACGGGCTTGCCAATGTCGGTAATCTCCCAATTTGTATGGTTTGCACCACTTGTTGGCTGAGGGAATGGTGTGATGTAATCCGAAGAACCAGACCATGATGTTGAGGATACATAGGAGGTGTTCCATGTCTCTCCTATCCTTAACGGGAAGTCATAGTTTTCACTCATCGGGTCATAGGTGGTTGTGATTGTGATGTCTGCAATTTGTTGAGTGAGAGATGAAATTCCATATGGTACGTATCTGACATTCAGAGATAGGTCGGTTGACAGTTTTGCTAAATCTGAAACCCTTCTAACTTCATCGACTTGATATTGGATATACAGATTGCCAGTATATCCCTCTAATGCGACGCCACCTTTGTCGAAATCGGCTTTCGATGAAGTTTGGTAAACCAGGGTTTGAACACCATCGATATCGACTTCAGTAACCCCTTCAACAGTAGTGGTTGCATCTCCTATGATTTTACCAACAACCGCATCAACTCCTGCACCTTGAACAAGAACGGTAGGGTCGAATGCACCTGAGTAAACCCACTTGTCTCCAACCCTCCAAGTGACTACGTCACTTACGCCTGGATCTTCACTACCAATGCCTCCAGCACTAGCTTGCGGCGCGACCAATAAAGTCGAAAGCAAGAGGATGAGCACCATCCCCACTTCTCGGCGCATGAACCGTTTATGCAAATGGCGGATAGATATAGATGAGGGCGACTCGATATTTCCTAAAACCAGTGAAAAAGAGTAGAAATACCGTTCTAGACCCCTTTTTGGTAACTTTAGTCAGGGAATAGACTCATTGCCAAAGTCGGCCACGCCGTAACATGCGCTGGTTCGCCTTCAATGGTGATGCAGATGGTATCTGTTCCATGGTACAATGGGGCCTTGTGCATGGAATTGAAGGGCAGATAGTTACCGGTGTCAAGAGAGATATTGAATTACTCACAAAAGTTCATCCTAACATTGGTGATGAAATTGTGGTGATGGATATCTCATTAGCAAGAAATCATGAAAGAGCTAGCAAGTTTTGTGCAGATGGCTTCAAAATGACATGGTTCGACCATCATCTTCCAGGAGATGTAATCGAAGGACTTGAAGCATATATTGACACCTCTTCTGATGTTTGTACCGCTAAGATAGTCGAGAATTTTTTACAAGTCAAGTCAGATTGGTCGGAAGTTGCTCTTCATGGCGATGGGCTGTCCAAATATTCGTCAAAACCGGAATACAAAGAATTGGGAGAATTACTCAATTACAATGGATATGGGGCTGATCTCTCTGATTTGCACATCAATCCCGACAAATTACTGTCGATTTGTCTTGAATCTATTACCCCTGAGCGATTTATGGATACATCTGAATTTACGATGTTACAACAGGGTTTTGCTACAGATATTTCCAAAGCGGATTCAGTTGAGATTGTTGATGGTATTTACCTTCTGCCAGACGAGCCTTGGGCTCGTCGTGTTGTTGGAGTAATGGCACATCGAATCAATTCGGAAAGCCCTGGCCCGCACGTGATTGCAATCGACAAAGGGGAAACCTTGCAAGTGTCACTGCGTGGTCAAAGTGGTATTGGCGACATTTGTGCAAAGTTTGGCGGCGGTGGTAGAGCTACCGCCGGCGGCATTGACGCTCTCCCGAAGGGAGAGATACCAGCCTTGATGAATGAGGTCAACGCCCGTAGGTCTGCTTGAGGTGTTTTTATGCACGATAGAATGACCCATCTTCAAAGATTGGAAGCCGAGGCTATCCACATCATGAGAGAGGTTGTTGCAGAAGCAGAAAATCCAGTAATGCTCTATTCGATAGGCAAGGATTCCTCTGTAATGTTACATATTGCAATGAAAGCATTCTACCCTGCAAAGCCACCATTTCCAATAATGCACATTGACACAATGTGGAAGTTTTCTGAGATGATAGAGTTCAGAGAGAAAATGGCCAATGACCTTGGATTAGATTTGATTGTTCACATTAATCCAGAAGGTAAAGAGATGGGGATGAACCCATTCATTCATGGTTCCTCTGTTCATACTGACATGATGAAAACGCAAGGATTGAAACAAGCATTAGATGCTCATGGTTTCGATGTTGCATTCGGTGGGGCGCGCAGAGATGAAGAAAAATCTCGAGCCAAAGAAAGAATATTTTCGTTCAGAAACGAAAGCCACCACTGGGACCCAAAACGTCAGAGGCCAGAACTTTGGAATGTATACAACTCAAGAAAGAATGCAGGGGAGTCGATTAGGGTCTTTCCTCTTTCAAATTGGACCGAGCTGGATATTTGGCAATACATACATTTGGAGGAAATCCCAATCGTCCCCCTCTACTTAGCAAAACCTAGACCGGTTGTTGAGAGAGATGGTGTTCTGGTTTTAGTTGATGACGACCGTCTTCCGCTAAAAGAAGGAGAAGAGCCGATGATGAAAACCGTCCGCTTCAGGACACTGGGATGTTATCCACTTACGGGAGCAGTTGAATCCGAAGCGGATACATTACCTCAAATCATTCAAGAAATGTTACTCACAACAACATCAGAGCGCCAAGGGAGAGTAATTGATTTCGACAGTACTGCTTCTATGGAGAAGAAAAAGCAAGAGGGGTATTTCTGATGGCACACGTCAGTGACCTCATAGCCACGGACATCGATTCTTATCTTGCTGCTCATGAGCAGAAAGAATTGCTTCGTTTCATCACATGCGGCTCAGTTGATGATGGCAAATCCACTCTCATTGGCCGTATGTTGTATGAATCTCATATGTTGTTTGATGACCACCTTGCAGCCCTTGAAGCAGACTCAAAGAAGGTTGGTACCCAAGAAGGTGAGATCGATTTTGCACTTCTTGTAGACGGTCTTGCAGCAGAAAGAGAGCAGGGGATTACAATAGATGTAGCCTACAGATTCTTTTCAACCGACAAGAGAAAATATATCGTAGCAGACACACCTGGCCATGAAGAGTATACTCGTAATATGGCAACCGGTGCATCAACTGCAGATGTCGCAATCATCTTGGTCGATGCTAGTCAAGGTGTCTTAACACAAACTCGTCGCCATTCATTCATTGTTTCAATGGTTGGCGTTAAGAGGATTATACTAGCGGTAAACAAACTGGACTTGGTTAATTATTCGCAAGATACTTTCGAATCAATCGTTAGAGATTATACTAACTTTGCCGATGAAGCACTGAATCTAGATGAGATTACAGCAATCCCAATTTCCGCTCTGAAAGGAGACAATATTGTAGGTCCTAGTGAGAATACCCCTTGGTATGATGGTCCTTCAATCATGGAATACTTGGAGCGTGTTGAAGTTTCTTCGACTTCGCAATCAAGACCTTTCAGAATGCCAGTTCAGTGGGTTAACCGTCCTAATCTTGATTTCCGAGGTTTTGCGGGATTGATAGGTAGTGGGGTGATTTCGCCAGGTGATAGAATTAGAGTTCTTCCAAGTGGAACCGAATCTACAGTTGAACGAATTGTCACTATGGAAGGCGACCTAAAGTTGGCAGGAGCCGGCCGCTCAGTTACCCTAACTCTTAGTGATGAGATAGATATCTCAAGAGGAGATTCAATCGTTGCAGCAGATAGTCCATGTGGCAGTGCAGACCAATTCCAAACTCGCATACTTTGGATGGATGAGTCTGCGATGATGCCCGGGCGACAATACCTGTTCAAGTCGAACACACAAACTACATCGATGACATTAGGTAGACTCAATCACCGAATTGATGTCAATACATTGGAAGAATTACCTGCCAAAGTTCTAGATATGAATGAAATTGGAGTTTGTAATATCTCACTATCTAGTCGAGTAGCATTCGATTCTTATGATGAAGACCCTACAATGGGTGGTTTCATCATTGTCGATAGAATGACTAACAATACTGTTGGAATGGGATTAATCGATTATGCACTAAGAAGAGCTGAAAATATCCATTGGCAATCTATGGATGTAACAAAGCAAAGTCGAGCAGAACAAAAGAGTCAGCGACCCAAGGTTATCTGGTTCACTGGATTATCTGGCTCAGGTAAATCATCGATAGCAAATATTTTGGAAAAGAAATTGCAATCCATGGGCCGCCATACTATTTCCCTGGATGGAGACAATGTTAGGCATGGTTTGAATCGAGACTTAGGTTTCACAAAAGCCGACCGTGTTGAGAATATTCGTAGGGTTGGAGAAACATCCAAGTTGATGGTAGAAGCAGGTTTAATCTGTATTACATCATTCATATCTCCATTCGTTTCAGAGAGAGAAATGGTTCGAAACCTGATGGGTGAAGGAGAATTTATCGAAGTATTTGTTGACACACCACTGGAAGTCTGTGAACAGAGAGATGTCAAAGGACTCTATGCGAAGGCTCGAGCCGGGGATTTACCTAATTTCACAGGAATATCTAGTCCCTATGAAAGCCCAGTGAATCCTGAAATTAGAATCGATACTACGGATCTGAATGCCGAGGATGCAGCGGACTTGATTATCGATTACTTGAGTAATTTCTGAATACGCTTAGCGACTTCATCCCACTGTAGGGAGTCTCGTAATTCTATCATTGACTTACGTGAGGAGTCTAAACTACTCTGTTCTATTGAAGAAATACTTGCAACGATATCATCAACAGTTCGGCCTCGTAATTTGATAGCCCCTGATACATCATCAAATATTGGAATTGGAGTTACCGCTAATGGAACTCCTGCAGCGACTCCCATTCTAACAGCGCCGGATGCAGATTCCTTAGTATTCTGATAAGGGAATACGAGTAACTCACATTTTGCAAGTGTGGCAATAGCGACATCATCATCCAAGAAGTCAGTAACCAATCTAACTCTTCCAGTCAGATTTTTATTTTTGAGCATAGTATTGACTTTTTGTTCCATATTTTTACTGCCATCTCTAGTAGCGCATAGCATAATCAATTCATCCCACCCCGGAAGCCTTTCAAAAGCTTCAATCAATTCTAGTTGCCCTTTGTGAGGTAACAAGAACCCAAATGTCCCCATCACTCTACCGCTTACTGGTAGAGATTCAGCTGTGGACTTTGGTGGTGGGTATATCCCATGTGGTATCATTACTACATTGTCCATGATTCCATGTTTTTTCAGGTTCTCAACATCTGAGTTAGAATGTACCATTATAGTTGAACAAGTTTTCAACCCTTCAATCGCTTTCTCTATTCTCTTACTGGGAAATATGATTGAACGGTCCCTAGTATTGTGCATTGTAATGAACACCTTGACATCCATGTCAGCAAGTTTCAGTAACAATTCATTCAGATAAGAAAACCTGAGAAGACCTGGTTGATGTTGAATTACGACCGTATCAATTCCTTTTGCTGCAACCTGGGCAATTATTCCTCCGAATGCATTAGAATCTCTTGTCCAGCAAGGTATTGCTCCTTCAACTTCGCCTTCACCAGATTGGCACATTATCAAAACGTCATCCATTTGCTCGACTAAGAACTTCGAATAAGTTGCGATACCGCACCTGATATCCCAGGTACTTATCCAGCCAATCATATCCATCATCTCTAAGCCTTGTAACTGGAACTAACATATTTAACAATAGATGCTACGCCAAAAGACGTTGTAATGCAGACCACAATCGGTCCTAAATGCTGCATTGTAATCACAGCAGGTCTGCTAATTCATCTTGGATAATCTGAACAGCCTCAAGAATTTCATCCTTGTGGCGTGCTCCGGTGATTACCATCTTACCAGACCCGAAGATTAGGCAGACTACCTTAGGATAGTCAAGTCGATAGATCAATCCAGGGAATTGCTCTGGCTCGTATTCTACCTTGTCGAATGGTAGGTGGAAAGTTAGATTGTTTAGATTCAACTTACGAGGAAGTCCAGCAAGTGGGTCTCCTTCTTTCATTTCTTGAGTATCCATTCTCTGGAGACCTTCGTAATCTTCAGGGTAGTGCAGAGCGTAGGTTGCAACCATGTTCTGAACTTCGATTTCAACATCCTTTAGGTCCCATGTTGTGATTCCAGCAGAGCGTAGATCGTTGATCATGCGCTCAATACCGGTGTGAATGTTATCTTCATCCTTTCCGCCAGTACAAACTGCACGTCCGGAACGGAACATAAGAATAGCAAGTTTTGGGTCTGCTACACGGTATACGACACCAGGGAATTGTTCTGGTTCATATTCACAATTCAATTGAATTGCGATATCAGGAAGATCAAGTTCTTCCGCTACTCGGGTGCTGGCAACGACATTTACTACAGTCAAACGGTCCTCATCGTTCATGAATGGGCCGATTATAAACCCCTATTTAAAGGACAGCACTACTCAAACGGGTTCCAGATTGGAGATTTTTCATCTAAATCCACCGTCATTCCTTGTGCTGCAATCTTGCTGATTAGAGTTCTACCGCCGGCTAATTCGATAGCCTCACTCGTTTCTTTTGGGTTGCGGGTAAGCGCAATCATGCAACCCCCGCCGCCAGCGCCAGTTAGTTTGACGCCGAGTGAGGATGGTGCTGCTGCAGAGATTAGAGTTTCAAGTTCAGGACAAGACACTCCAAGGCTGCGAAGAAGTAGGTGGTTTTCGCTCATAGCTCTGCCAACCCCTTCCATATTACCTTCCATCAATGCTGAAATCCCTCTACGGGAAATCATTCCAATGGTTTCTATTTCTCGAATCCTTTCAGGAGTTTCTTCGAGCAGAAGGGCGACCTTGGCAACCTGTTCGGAAGTAGGTGCGTGGATTCCAGTATTTCCTATCACAAGCCATACGTCATCGATAGACTCAGGCAGTTTGATTGAGTGAACTTCCCATTTAACATCGTTCAATTTTCTAGAATAAAGCCAATTCAATTCCGGTTCAATTTTGTCTGAAAGGACGATACATCCTCCGTGGGCGCAAGCACTCGAATCAAGTGGAGATGCTCTTCCTCCTTGTGCGGATGCTTCCACAGCATGTGCTAGAATTGCACATTCATCAACATCGACTGAGGCGGCTCCAAGTTCGATAGAATCTCCCTTCACAGTCTCCCACGGGCCGGTATACACGTTATTGGGCCTAGCAGCAGTCCATCCTTCCGCCCAGTCATCATCTTTTATCTGCCTTCCTTGGGCGCATCTTAATGCAGCACTTGCTGCAACAGAAAGTGCCGCTGAAGACCCTAAACCGCTAGCAGGTGGGATTGTACCAATAATCTTGATTGATAGAGGAGGGCCATTTGCCCAAAGTCTCTGTTTCAATGCCTCAACATGGGGGTGCCTGCCTGGGTTAAATCTCATCCCATCGATTCTCCAAATGTCATTTAGTTCAAGTGTAACTGACATTCTTTGGTCTATTGCTACAGCAACTGCAGGCTGACCATAAACAACAGCATGTTCTCCAAAGAGAATACACTTCCCGGGCGCGCTTGCCTGCACCATGTTGTGCGGTTATGATGGTGGTACTTGTCCGTTGGGTTGAAGGGGTGGACCTTCTCGTAAGGTTGATGCAACATCCACTCGATGTCACCTATGGTGGCGTATCAGGTTGGTATTTCCTTCTAATTCTAGGAGTTGTGTCTATCGGTTTCTTCATTTTTCAGGTTCAGAAAGCCACCAGATTAGTTCTTTTAGGCTCTAAAGATAACCGCTTTGATTCTTGGGGCTCACGACTAAAGGAAACCGCAACTGTATGGCTGGGACAGCGTAAGGTTCTCGAAGATCCAATCGCGGGTGGAATGCACGTTCTGATGTTCTGGGGTTTCCTGATGCTTTCATCAGATATGTTTGACTTAGCAAGTGGTAATCGATTCAGTGAACATCTACTTCCTGACCTCCTGAACCCGTTGTGGAATGGGATGGTTGAACTAGGATATACCAGTGCATTGATTGGATGTTTCCTTGCTCTAAATCGTAGAGTTCTGTTTACTCCTGATAAATTGAAAGGCAAGAGTCAACTTGAAGGAAATGTAATTTTGTTACTAATCATGACAATCTGTACTACTGCATTCGTAGTAGAAGCAGGAGAAGGTCCAGACCCTACCTACGAAATGATTGGCGCATGGGTCGAAAGTACATTTGAAATCACTCAAAGCACTGTGAATCTAGCTTACTGGGCTCACATGTTAGCAATCTGTGTGTTCCTATTCCTTATTCCAGTTTCAAAGCACATGCACTTGGTCATGGCTTTGCCTAACGTGTTCTTCTTTGACACCCAACCCGCAGGTAAGATGCGCCCTTTGCAAATGGATGAGAATGGAACGGCCGTTCCTTTAGAAGAATTAGATTTAGAGACATTTGGAGCATCTCAGTACACTCAATTGTCTTGGAGAAGTCTAATCGATGGTTGGGCTTGTACCTCTTGTGCTCGATGCCAGGATGTTTGCCCTGCTTATGCATCAGGCAAAGACCTCAATCCAATGCAAATTATTCACGATGTACGCGGATATGCAAACGAACACTCCGAACTTCTTCTGAAAGGAGAGGCTCCTGAAGAGGACATTATCTCTAGGTTTGGAGAGTCAGCAATCTGGGCTTGCACAACATGCAATGCTTGTGTTGATGTTTGTCCAGTTAACATTGAACATGTACCAAAGTTGACTGACGCACGCCGTCATCTGATGATGGAAAGAATGGAGTTCGATGAATCTGTAGAAGACACAGTCATGCCTTTGATGGCAACTATCGAGAACCTAGAGAATGATTCTAACCCGTATGGAATTCCAATGCACGAGCGTGGCGATTGGGCTGCTGACCTCGATGTTAAGGTAGCAGAACCTGCTGAATACATCTACTTCGCTGGTTGTGCTGCTTCATTCGATGAGCGTAACAAGAAGGTTGCTCGAGACACAATTTCGATTATGAAAGAGGCAGGACTAGATGTCGGGATTCTTGGAATGCAAGAGGGATGCACAGGAGATGCTGCTCGTCGTGCAGGTAACGAATACTTATTCCAGATGCTAGCAGAAACCAACCTGGCAACCTTCGAGGAGATCGGAGTGAAGAAGATTGTAGCATCCTGTCCTCACTGTTTCCATACACTGGGAACAGAATACAAGGACTTTGGTGGACAAGATATCGAAGTTATGCATCACTCACAACTAATCAATCATTTACAACTTGAAGGAAAATTACCTGCTCCTGCTCATGATGGAAATGTCACTTATCACGACCCGTGTTACTTAGGTCGCATAGGCGGGGAATTGGAAGCTCCTCGTGCTGCTATTGGCGGAGTAGATATTGAGACCGAAAACCATGGTCGAGGTTCATTCTGCTGTGGTGCAGGTGGTGCGCAAATGTGGATGGAGGAACACGTTGATGATGATCATGACCGTGTCAATGTCATCCGTGCTAAGGAACTTGCAGAGACAGGTGCAGATACTGTTGCAGTAGGTTGTCCATTCTGTTCTACTATGGTTACCGATGGCCTATCAAGTATTGATTCAAAGATGGAAGTCAAAGATATCGCTGAAATCGTTTGGGAGCAAATCAAGGCAAATGATGCCAAGATTCAGGCTGCTAAGTCAGACGGCGAATGATACTAATTGTTTGGCTAGCCAAAGTGCAAACACTACATTTTGCAACATTCAAGTTGCTAAATCGGATGGATGAATCAAGGATTACTTTGTTAATCAAGGCTCAGCATTTGTCCAAATAGTGATATCCCGGCCATCGCTGTCGCCAACTGCTTTCACGCCTATGGTGATCACGACTTCACATAACTCTGCTACTCCATCACATAATTCTTGGTTTGCGCCTTCAGAGATTGTGATCTCTTCGCCAAGATCCCATTCATTGCCTTCTTCATCAAGAAACGAATATGTGCACATTTGGCCATCTTCGTCTGGATTGCGAATATCAACGCACTTTTGTACTCCATCATCGGTCCCATAGCCTATGCTAACTTCTACTAAAGCCCAATTTATGGATTGTCCTTTCATCATTTGTATGTGGATAAGGGCGTCTCCGCCGTCTTCACTCATCTCAGGGTCGTTCAATGCATCTCTCCAATCGAACTGTACGAAATTATCCGGGTTCCTTGTTGAAGAAGAAAGAAAAACTTGACCATCGTTTCCGGCCATCGGTTTCTTGATTATCATGACATCGACTACGCAGTCATTGCTACCATCACAGAGGTCTGCATTTTCGCCTTCAGAGATTGTGATCTCTTCAGCAACATCCCAATAATTGTCGTCAATAAACGAGTAGGTGCACTGGTCGCCATAGTAAATGTTCTCATACGAGTCCCCCGCAACACACAGGTTAGATACACTACCATCTACAACTATTCTAATCTCTATGAGTGACCAACTTAGGGATTCTCCTTGGGTCATTGATACGTGGACAAGGGCGTCGCTACCGTTTGCGCTCATGGGAGGGTCGTTAGCAGCATCTCTGTCGTCGAACTGGAAAGTTTTAGATTCCCCATAGAAATCAGGTTCTGTAAGGTAATCATAAAGGAAATATCCACCGGTTCCTACTCCACCGAGAACTAAAATTGAAACAATTGCAATCGTAGCAACTGACATTCCGCCAGTTGCTGCTGCACCTGTTGCACCTGCAGTTATACCACCAGCAGCCATACCACCAGTACCCATACCACCTGCAGCGATTCCTCCTACGCCTTGGCCTGCGAGTCCGGCACCCATCTCCATACTACCAGGAGGCGGTGGTGTCATCATTGACATTCCCTGTGCAGTCCCTTGAAAATCAGGATAGTATTGTTGCGTAAAGTTTGCAGCATCGGCACTAGAGTATCCTTGCTGAATCAAGTCTTGATAATACTGGTTTGAATCCATAATAACAAGTTCTGGTATTGAACCTTACATTTATCACTTTGGCGAAACACAATTGAGAGTCTGAAATTAATTACACCTGTGTAGAGGGCTTTGGAAGTCAAAGACATCGCTGAAATCGTTTGGGAGCAAATCAAGGCAAATGATGCCAAGATTCAGGCTGCTAAAGCCGAAGCCTGATGCTCAGTTGTATGCATCGGCGTAAGCAGATATTTCCGATATTATCCTACTGTCCTCTCCACCTACACCAATCTTGGTTATTGTGACGTTTACTGTGCATCCCCCATTACTTCCATCACATAGGTCAAGGTAATCACCTTCGTAAATTGTGATTTCTTCAGATACGTCCCAGTAATTGTCATCGTCTACAGTGTACGTGCAATCTGCATCTGCAGTGCCTACCTCTTCGCAGGTGAAAGATGCGCCACCATCCACGTAAATGCTAACGGATAGCAAAGACCAACTTATACCATTGCCCTGTGTCATCTTAACATCGACAAGTGCATCACCTCCTTCATCTGTCATTTGGCCCGCAGCATCTCTATCAGAGAATTGGAATGTATCCAATCCGCCGCCAGATGATTCGTAACTGTCAACATAGCAAGATGGTGCATCATCCTCGTCCAATATTTCTTTAGTGATGTCAGCCCACTCATTCATCCACTCACCTCTTTCTAATCCAAAATATGAGTCTTCGGAACTATAGTCTGCTATTGGTGGAGGATCAATATCACTAACATATGTCATACATTCTCCATCGAATTCCATAATCATGCCTCTTTCAAAAGGATAAACTTTGATGCAATCTTCACCATCAACACAAATTTCGTAATAATCTCCCTTATCTTCAGAAGAATATGAATCATAATCCATCTCCGATTTACATATTCCATCTGATTTTTTCATAGGTCGAGTTCTGCTAAGTCCCAATAAAGATCATCTTCATTTTCGTACATATCGCAACTGCCATCGATTAATGGGAATCCAATTGACCATCCATCTTCTTCGAAGATATATGCCACACCCATCTCAGTCCAGTATACTTCGCCATAGAAATCAGGCTCTGTAAGATAATCGTAAAGGAAATATCCTCCGATTCCTGCCCCTCCAAGAACTAAAACAGCTGCGATAGTTGCAACGGACATTCCTCCACCAGCGGCAGCTGCTCCACCTGCTGCCATGCCGCCAGCGGCCATTCCACCTGTTGGAGTCCCTAATCCTCCGGCAGCCATACCTCCCATCTCCATACTTCCTGGAGGAGGGGTCATCATTGCCATTCCTTGGGCAGGGCCGTCGAAATTTGGATAATATTGTTGAGTGAGGTTTGTTGCAGCAGCGCTACTGTAGCCTTGTTGCATTAAATTCTCATAGTGTTGATTAGGGTCCATCAAGTTAATTTCTAACACTTATCGCATTTAGAGATTGGTCAGGATTAGTGATTGTGACACGTCTAAATCCTGAACACCTTCACCAAATGCGGCTCTTTCTTCAAGGGTCATGTCGCCGCATTCTAATGAATATTCAATTACAGATTGTACGGCTTCTGGATGGAATTGAACAGTTTTGATAGGTCTTGTAGGATGTTTACAAACTGCAATTTCACAGTGTGCTGCAGAACCGATAACTTCCATCTCACCTGAGTCAACAACATGGTCTTGGTGAGTGAATAATTGCTTTGTTACAGTCCCATCGTTGTAAGTAACCTCCGCTATGAAACCTGAATTTTCTTGTGCTCTGATAACCTCTCCTCCAAGCGCTTTACAGATTATTTGGTGTCCGAAACAAATGCCGTATAGAGGCACTGTGCATGTGCGAATCAAATCAGCAACATCATCCATCCAAGGCTCCCACTGTGAGGCATTTCTGCGACTTCCAGTAATCACAATAACATCCGATTCTTCTGGCTTATCGATTCTTTTTCCGAATTGATAATCTCTGACATCATCGGTATGCGGTGCCCAAAGAAGCACTTCATGTCCGGGGAAATGTCGAACTATTTCTTCAACACCTTTCTTCCCGAAAGCCTCTCTTTCTGCTAGAAGATCAACAACCAGTAATTTGGCCATCATTCCTCCTCCCTTAAACCATTGATGTCGTATTCAAATGACGCCAATGTGATGATGAAAGATAAGGCGAGTAGGTATTCGAATGGGGATGCCCAATCAATCCAAGGCTGCATTTTCGCCATGTCCCAGTTATGGTTATCGATAAATTCTGGATTCGCTTGTAATCCCAAATTGATTGCATAAGACAATCCGAAAAATGCAATTATGCTAGTTGGAATAGATATTCTTCTAATTATTTTTCCAGTCTTATTCGAATCCTTAATCGCAAGATGAGTGGATATCCCCCAAGCAATTCCAAATTGAAACACGTTCAATGCTGTAAATACGTGAATTTCAATGTGGTTGTACATGTCAGCGAATGCCATTATTGTGAGATTGACTCCAACCAAAACTCCGCAAATTAATGAAATGTACATCCAATACCATCTAGAGTTGTCTTTGTTGTTCTTGAAAAGTACCCAAGAGAGGTATGTTAGAATTATACCTGAAATTGCGAAACCAGCCGTAAAAATAACTCTCTCTACCCCTGGATAATCTGCTTCTGATATGAAGAATGGAAAATCCCTAAAATTCCCAGATAATAGGTGGGCGATTGATGAAGCAACAATAGTAAATGCTGGAATTGACCACCCTAACCTTGCAGCCAACTTGTCCTCAATCATTTGTAAGCCTCCACTGTATCATGGATGCAATCATCATATGATTTCCAAGTGATTCCTAATTCGTTTTCCACCTTTTTGCTAGAGTATTTGGAATCACCTTTCGAGAATGATTTAGCGGCTGAGCGGGTGAGCAGTCTCTTTCCGCTAAATAGCCCCATGAACCAATCTTGGAAAACCACTACAGGTAGTAGCCACAATGGTATTCCAAAGCGTGGAAATTTCATTTTTGGATACAACTTCTTTGCTCTTTTGAGTAAGTCATAAATTGTTCCATTTTGGTATGGTGCCAGAACATACCGGCCATGTGCCTCATCGACTTCGTATGCTAAGCGATGTGCTGTTGCTACATCTTCTACGTGGACAAAAGCCAGAGGTATTTTTGGAACCACTGGATATTTTCCTTTCATTGCATCTCCGATAATGTCGGTTGAAGGTGTAGGACGAGAGAACGAGCCACCTAGAACTCCACTGGGGTTGATAACTCGTAAATCGATATCCAATTCTTTTGCTAACTCCCAAGCTCTACGCTCAGACTCTGTTTTTGCCCTTGTGTAAGGCATAGAGAAATTATCATTCCAATTTGATTCATCCTTTACAACTTTTTTTGGAGTTGAACCGATTGCTGCTACAGAAGATGTGTAGACCACTCTTTTGATTCCACACGCAGCAGCAGCTCTCAGTACATTCTCAGTACCTTTGTTTGCAGTATCTAGGATTAGTTGTCCATCGCCGCTAGTCGCATATACTGTGGCAAGGTGAAACAGTCCAGTTGCGCCTTCCAAAACTCTTGGCCAGTCTTCTTGATTTAGAACATCAGCCTCTACGAATTCCATCTCGATATTTGGAGCCTTGTCCATACTGCGAACAGTACCTCTGACGGTGTAACCATGTTCGACTAATTGTCTAGACAAATTATTGCCGATATGGCCGTTAGCCCCAGTTACGACTACGACCCCATCCATGTCAGGGCATTGGCCTCACCACTTTGAATCATGCCATTGTTTGAATAACAGTGATTCTTCCCCTTGGGTTAATGCCTCTGCGTGTACATGACACTCGTCGGCGGGAAAAAGTGGATTTTACCACTATGAATCCCGGTGTTGTAAACATGTATGTTTGCGGGGTCACAGTGTATGATTTATGCCACCTTGGACACGCTAGATGTTATCTCGCATTCGATTTAATTCATCGTTGGCTAGAGAAATCTGGATATGATGTAAACTATGTTCAAAACTTTACAGATATAGATGACAAAATTATCATTCGAGCCAATGAAACTGGTGAAGATTGGAGGGAATTAGTTGAAAATAATATTGCCACTTACTACAGAGACATGGATGCTCTGAACATTTTACGTGCAGATAAATATCCACGTTGCACCGAATTTGTTGATGATATGATTTCAATCACTGCCGATTTGATAGAGAAAGGAAACGCATATGCTGCGGATGATGGAGTATATTTCAGCGTTGAAAGTGCACCAGAGAAATACGGATTGTTAACTGGACAAAACATTGACGCAGTTCGCTCTGGCGCAGGCGGTAGAGTTGATGGCACAGGTTCAGGAAAGCGAGACCACAAGGACTTCGCTCTTTGGAAAGCGGCTAAACCAGGTGAACCGACTTGGGAATCTCCATGGGGTCCTGGAAGACCAGGTTGGCATATCGAATGTACTGCCATGTCTATGGATTCATTTGGAGAACAATTCGACATCCATGGCGGAGGGCATGACCTATTGTTCCCCCATCATGAAGCTGAAATATTCCAAGGTGAATGTCATACAGGATGTTCCCCAGTCGTTCATCATTGGTTACATAATGGATTTGTCAATATCGACGGAGAGAAGATGAGTAAATCTCTTGGTAACTTCTGGACTATTTCTGATATTTTAGAAAAAGTAGATCCATATGTGCTAAGATTATCTCTGATAAATGCCCATTACCGTTCTCCAATCGATATGAATGAGCAACTACTCAAAGACGCTGAGAAGAATCATACTCGTTTGATGGGAGTATACAAAGCAGCACTAGAGTTGATGGGAATTAATTGTCCGCCTCTTCCAGAAGGAGATATAACTTCACAAGTACCTCTTGTCAAGAGTTTGGGACTTCTAGAAAAGATGGCACAAGGATTTGCTATTGCTATGGATGATGACTTCAATTCCCGTGAAGCATGTGCTAAAGTATTGGGTGCATTAAGAGAAATGAGCAGAATGCTAGGCATTCTTGAGGGTGATGACTTAGGCGCCTATGCTCAACACTGTGTAGAGTGGCTAGAAGATACAGCCGGTTCTGTTCTTGGAGTTCTTCCAACCCGTGAACAAACTTTGGTTGAGCCTGAAGAAGACCCTCGGCGTGCCGAAATTGCTCAGCAGGTTGAGGAATTGATCTCACGGCGAAGTAGTGCAAGGACAGCAAAAGATTGGCCTGCTGCAGATGCTATACGCGAAGAGTTAACCGCTCTTGGAGTGGTTGTTACAGACACTACTGAAGGACCAATATGGGATCTACTCTGAATCCTTAGGTGGTTCCATTGGTGGTAATTCAGGGACAAACGCTTGGTCTTCCTTCTCAATTCCATCGGCCAAAGTTTCTTTTTCTTTAGACATGAAAATTACTGTTATCGCTGCTATCATGATAACGCCCATAACTACTGAGAGTAGTACGATTGGGTCAGATTCATCTGATTTGGATGAATCTGAAACATCTTCATCACAAATTCCTGTGCATATTTCAGAGTCATCGTCCGAATCAAGATTGTCATCGACTCCATTATTGTCGTCAATAATGTCGTTGTCATCTACATTGTCATCTCCTGCGTAAGTACAACTGCCATCATCTTGATCTGCTTGAACATTGTAATTCAAGGCAGTAGCATCCATACATCCTGGTCTCGGTTCAGGTTCAGCATTTGAGTTGTTAATGTAGTCTGAATCTGTAATGTAAGGTCGGTTTCCATTCGCATCGTAATCGATGTCATAGTAGTCGTAGAGTTCGGACATGTCGATGTGGAAATTGGCGTGAGATGAGCGATTTATTACATCGAAGTATCTCTCATCTTCCATTGTGAAAATTGGGTCTAAAGTAATGCTTTTCAAGTGATTTACATTGTCTCTGTAGTCTCCATCAAATGTAGTTGCTAGCCAATCTTCAAGCTCAGAATCTGACATATCTGACACTTCATTCCAGTTTGCTTTGATGTCATCAAATTGATTTAGCATAGCCATAGATAATCCTGATTCGATATTCTCCCATGTTTGCATTCCCTCAACTTCTGAAGTTGAGGTGACATCTACTGCCTTGCTAAATTCGCTACCATTGATGTATTCCCAATCGTCACCTTTCATTGCAGTCATCAAGTCGATATCACCGAATACCGCTTTTCCTTGAACGACGGTTAATCTTACATCTGGGTCAATGGCATCGATTAGGTTGCGATATGGGTTGTCATGGAAGGTATCAATGACAACTAGATCTGCAAACATCCCGGCGCCAATTTGTCCGACGAACCCTTGCCAATTTGCAATTTCAGCAGCGTTGCTAGTAGTCATTTCAACTAATTCATAATCACTAAAATGGCCATCTAAGGATTCTCGGTTCCACATGTCTGCGACCTTCAATTCATGAAGATTATTCTTTGAACCACTTGGGCCCCAATCTGGAGCGAGTGAGATTGTGACTCCTGCATTATCTGCAGCTACCACATCTGTAGTATCTCCGTACAGAAGTAGGTTTGAAACTGGTGACCATACAAGGCCTGCATCGACTTGAGCCATCTTATCGAATTGACTTCGATCAAGTGCAGTTCCATGAATTACAACAGTTTCATCCATGATTAATCCCTTATTGTATAGGACATCAAACTCAGATTTACTACTCGAATCGACACCTTCAGAAAGATGAACAAACCATGCGTTTAGGGTGCCTGCATTGCTCTTGTCAATTAGATGCTGTCCACTGTAGTCCGAATCGGCAGCGCCACAAACGGCACATGTGTACATTCCGTCCTGTCCGAAGTTATACAACTCGACATTTCTAGAAAGCATACTATCCCAAGAGTCAGTACCACTACTCGGTGATCCTTGAACTGCAGTAACTCCTCCTGCTACTGCTTGAACTTCAGCATACTTCATCTGTTCAGAAGCCATATCCCAGCGATTGAAAGATTGAATATTTGTCTTCATCCAAGTAATACTTGGACCATAGTCATAATTGTCGCCCCATTGGTATCTGTTTGTGTAGCCGCCTTCTTCAGATTGCTGAGAATCAGATAGGTGTACATTGAAGTCCCATAGTGGGATGTGATTGTAGTGCATATGATTGTGCAAATCGATTAGTCCAGGATAGATTGTCGCTTCTGTATCATGGACTGTTATGTCATCAGTATTGATTGGAGGGATTTGTCCATCTGCCCATACTGCAACAATCATTCCATCGGTAATCATAATGTTACCATTTTCAATAACGTTGTTTTCTCCAGTCATTGGAACAACCCTGCCCTGAAGTATGTAGGATGATTCAGAATTGTCTCCTTGGCGGAAGCAAGTACCTTGTCTATCAGCAGGGTTTGCATCACTCTTGCCTAAGGTACCATCTTCGTTGAGAATATATGCTTCATCATAAAACGAATCTTCTGCTGGATATTTTATCATGCTCTGCACATTACCGTTAGTGTCCTTTAGTACAGCAAAGTCATCTTCAAAGTAATCAAAAATAATCTGTGTCTTGGACCTGTAAAATGTGATTGACTCACCAGCAGATATCGAAGTATTCCATCCGATTGAACACGGTGCACTTCCACCTGCTAAGTTATCATCCAAAGTCCAGTCTGAAATATCAACATCAGAAGTACCATCATTTGATAATTGGATATATTGTTCGCTATTCTGCCAGACATCACCGTCTCCATCTAAGTCTATGCCTCCGAAATCTTCTCCGGATGATGACACAAGAATCTCTGATATTTTCACACCAAGGTAATTGTCTTCACTGACTGACCATTCACCAACACTTGCTGAATTGCCACCGCCAGTATTGCCACCGCCAGTGTTACCACCGCCAGTATTGCCACCGCCAGTATTGTCGGTTTCTCCTACAGTGCAGGTCCCTTGAGTGGCAGATGGGTTAGGGTCTGCTTTTTCCAACAATCCGTTTGCCCCTGCCATGTACACTTTATCCCATTCGGAATCATTTCCTGGGTAATTGAAAACACTTTGAATAGCATCACTTGAGTCTTTTAGTACTGCGGAATCTCCATCGAAGTAATCAAGTTCAATCTCTGTATCTGCACGATAAAACGTAATTGATTCACCAGCCAAAATTATCAACTCTCCGATAAGACATGATGCACTTCCGCCGTTTGTTGTATCATCTAAGGTCCAATTTGAAAGATCTACGTCAACACTTCCATCATTGGTCAGTAGGATGTATTGGTCACTCTCTATACTGATGTCTCCATCACCATTCCAATCAATTCCACCGTAAGCCTCACCATTTGGAGACACAAGAATTTCTGAAATCATAACTCCTTTGTAATCATCAGTATTGTTACTCCAACTACCAGTTTCTGCACTTGCTAGTCCAGCAGGTATGGTCGCAACAATCATGATTAGGACAACAAAAATCCGGCGCATATTATCTCTCAAAAGGTTACAGCACAAGAACCCACCCACTGATGTTGGTTTTGAAAAACCAGTCAGATAACGGATAGCCTCAAATCCAAGTTCAGATGCCCGTAGGGCATGCGTAAGGCACTATTGATGCTGGTAATCATGTTACCAGCCATGTTCTCTGGATGTTTTGGAGAAGATGAGATAGTTGCAGCGCCAGTCGAAGAATCAGCATACCCGCAACCATGGGAAAGGTCGGACTTGACTTATGTTGATGCTGATGATTTCAGCCGTGTCACAGTTAATGGCAGCCATGGAATCGACGCAGTTCGCAGTGTTTTCGTTGATGTTCCAACCATTACCGCTGCTGATGGCGGAGCTGGATTAACCGGCGATGCAGTAGTACATCTCGGTCTGTGGCTTCCAGTTATCGAAGGATGCGATTGGGAGGCTGCTAATCTTTCAGAAGATTGTCTAGTTCCTGTAATTGCTGAAATCGGCCCATATTACAACGACGGAGATGTCGATGCATTGACTCCAGCAGATAGGTTGGGTAGATTCCTAATCGAGAATTATGTCCCTCATGGATATGGAGTTGCGCAAGTCAGTGTCTTTGGTACCGGCGACTCTAATCATTGCATGGATTTGATGGGAACCGATGAGCAGAGAGGAATCGATGCAGCGGTCTCTTGGCTAGGAAGTCAGGCTTGGTCGAATGGCAAAGTTGGAATCATCGGAAAATCATACGATGGAAGCACTCCTTGGCAAGCAGCAACTTTTGGTAACCCTTACCTTGCAACTATCGTTCCAATGTCTGGATTGATTGGAGTTCACGACTTGATGTGGAGAAATGGTAGTATGGAAGCACGTGGCATGATTATGCACAACGGTGTTTACGGCTCTTTTGGAGTAGATGGTGATGCTGCTGATGCTGAAAATATCTGTGAAGGATATATGGAAGGATATGCAATGGGTCCTTTGGCATACTTGAGCGGTGGAATGGTTGACTATGCTGGCAATACATATTGGACAGAAAGATCATTCCTCGATAGAGTTGTTGAAAATTACAACGGTTCCGTCTACATTATTCAGGGAATGCAAGATTGGAACGTAGACCCTCACATGGCTTTCCCAACTCATCAAATTGTGGCAGATGCAGGAATCGAAACCAAGACCTTAGCTGGTCAGTGGGCCCACGATTATCCTGACCGTATATCAGGACACAGTTCACAATCACCAGGAAGAGGGGCTGAAGCATACCCTTACACCTTGCGATGGGATTGGGCTGATGAGATGCTTTACTGGTTCGATTGGTATCTCAAAGGTGAAGGAGAAGCACCAGTACTTGGAGTAGAGATGCAGGATAACCGTGGCGGATGGAGATTTGAGAGCACTTGGCCTTCTGAAGATACAGAATACCTCTCGATAGAAGTTGATACATTAGGCCCAAGTAGTGGTTCTATGATTCCAGCAGTAACTGGACAGATTACTTTCTCATATGGACCATTTGAGAACGATACTTACATCGCAGGAATGCCAACGATTCATGTTTCCGCAACTCCACATACCACTAACAGTGGTCACATCTTCATTGAAATGACAGATGATTCAGGTATGCACCTTGGACACGCTGTAATGGATTTAAGATTCCATGCGGGAGGCCGTGATGGAGTAGAACTGTTACCTGCATTTTCAACTATAGTTGCTGAGATGGAATTCATGCCAATGGATGTATTCTTGAGTGCAGGTGAATCAATTTACTTCAAGGTTACTCAAACTGGTGAAGATTACGTGCCTAGTCCTGCAGCATCGGGTGATTATTCAATCAATTGGGCTGCATCTACTTTGACACTACCAATTGTGGAAAGAACATGTGACGACTTATTCCAAGTCTCAATGATCGAGTACGGTGAAGGTCTTGGAAGAACCTGTTAATCAGAATCGTCCTAGAATCGATTTGAATACAGCCTTGGCTTCTCCTTGAGATCTTTCAACAAGTCTCCTGACAATTAATTCAGGTGTTGAACGTGCCAAATGATTTCGTCTTGGAGTTCTATCTACAATAAGTTCTAGATTTTCATCTAGTCCTCTGGCTTCAATACCATCAGTCCGTAAATCTCGTCCTGCGGCTTCTATTATCGCAGGTGCAAGGTGTGTTACTAAGAGCATACATGTGCCTTTGTGTGATTCTGCGGCTTCTAACATACCAGCGATTATCCTAGCCCCTGCACCTGGTTCGGTAATCGCTTCTAATTCATCAGCAAGAATTAGTTTTGAGTCAGTATTAGATACGACTTTAGCAAGTTGCAGTAATGTTTGCTCAAGAGCACCAGCCGATTGAGTCCCTCCTGCTTTAGCCAGTACGTGTAGAGACTCAATTCTACCAATCTTTGCAGATTTCGCAGGAACAGGCAGGCCCATGTGGGCAAGAATAGTACAGTGTGCTAGTAATTCTAGCATGGTAGTCTTCCCACCACTATTAGCTCCGGTAAGCAATGCAATTGATTGCCTGTCGTCCTTACTTGCACAAAGCCCTAATCCATAATCGACAGGGTCTGCTATTCCATCTATCAGCAAATGCCTTCCTTGAGTGATGGTTATTCCATGTCCACACATTTCAGGCATCTTAGCATCAACGCATCTAGCCCAACGTCCAATTGTTAACCACTGGTCTAGTTCGACCAATTTGCGTAGGGCTTTCTCGCATTTTGGTTTTAGGGGTGCCAGCCTTCTAGCAAGAGACACTAGTCGGTCTGATTGAGTGGTTTTCCACAAATCTTCTAGTTGTGAATCTAGGCTGTCCATTGTACTTCGGTCAACCTTAGTTGGCCATTCTGGCTTGAAGATTTTACGTGGGCACCTAACTCCTACGCTTCCGAGCAATGTTGCGATTTCATCAGTTGCTGTTTCTATCGCTTCTTCGATAGCATCTCTTGTTTGTTGAGCTAGTTTTCTTTGTAGTGATGCAGCATCTGCAAGAGCTTCTAGCATATCTGAACCTGACAAATCTAATTTGACATTTTGCATGGCTTCGTCTACTTCCGTGTGAATTCTTTTCTCTAACACTTTTACAGTAGGCCATAACTTGTCACGAACATTTGCGATGGACTCAGCATCTGCTTCATTTGCAAGTTCATCTAGTAATTCTCTTAGTACAGGCATTCTAATTTCATTGAAATATTCGAAGAATCCATCACCTTCAGGTAAATTGGTTAACAGTTCAAGGGACTCTAGATTATGTTCAAACCAACCTACGCATTTCTCAGGTAGGACCATGTCGGTTGACGAACCTTCTGGCAGAACTAGCCATCCTTCAGGGAGTTGTCCTGGTCCATCAGAGCCAATCCAAGTTATCGATTTGAATACTTTGTAATCTTTCCAAGTCTCTTGTGCAGATGGAGTTAGAACTCTGCAATAACGCTTCAATTCATCGATAGGTGTCTTTGAAACGACAACTCTGTCATAATTGCCTTCCACTTCAGTTGGAATTCTTAATCCTTCTATTACAAACTCGCAGTCCATCGCTTCACTTACCAATTTCCTTCGTGCCTCGATATCTCTTACAGGCATTAGATTCCTTAATCTTGAACGAGTGGATGCATTAACTGCATGTGAAGAGATAGTGGTTACTAATTCTTTATGGAGTCTAATCGATTCCGATGTTGCTAGGAAATCTTCTATTCCGTTTAACGATCTGGCTAAACTATCTGCTCGCTTGAGTGATACACCTTCCACCTCTGCGATAACCTCAGTTTGGCCATCTGCTAGAAGTTGTAGAACTCTATCTTCTGTGCCAAAATGATCGGTCAATTTCCTCGCTAAGCCTGCTCCAACTCCGGGTAAAGCTTTCAGAACCATGAGCAAAATCGTTTGCCAACAGGTTTTGAAGATAGGGGTAAGAGAACACGTTTACTTTCACTTTCACAATCTAATGGCCAAAGCCATCATTATTGGTTTACAGGTCCGTAAACTGGCATCTCAATTTCAACTGCGAATAGTGGGTCTGGGTCACTAGAGTCGTGGTATGCAACTATGACTCCGCCATCGTTCAGAATCCCAAGTGATGCGAAATCAAATCTTATGTCTGCACCAGCGCCGCTTGTCGAATCTAAATCTCCAAGTCCTATGCGGGTTAGAGTGTCAGGTTCCATCGATTCAGAATACTCCCTGACATGGAAAATCACGTCAACATCTGGGCCTTCAGCAGATTGATATCTGACATTTAGTACAAATAAGTCTAGAGCCCCATTCGCTTGGAACTCCCATTCCTCGATTTGCGCCCATTTCTCATCAGAGTAATTTTCTGTTGCCCATGAACTGCCACCATCGAATGAGAGGTGGTGAGTGAAAGTTGTTCCAGACAGGCTCACGCAATGTAGCGCTCCAGTGGAATCTATTTGGCAATATTCGCTAGGGAATTGGGCATTGTGTTTATTCCAGTTTAGTGAAGTGTCTAGGAATGCTGAAGTTCCATCACTGAAGTATTGGGGGAAGTACAAACCACCGCTAGGCAGTGGGAATGAACGCATCTCCTTGTGTGGCTTGTTGACATCATAGTACTCTGGAAGGTTGGTGAAATTCAAGTCAACTTCCTCTGCACCAGGATTTGAAGTTCTTCCAGCAAATTGGAAGTTGTAGTAATTTAGGCCATCCACACTGATTTGGCCTCCTGCATTTTGAGTCTGATGCCAGAAGTTGGAAACGACAAGGCTTGCCCAGTCTCCACTACCAATACTGGATGAGATTGGACCGACGACTTCTACTTGCCAAGACCTGTCATAGAATGGCTCAGTCATTCGGTTGTAACACCATGTCCATTGGTCTTCAGATTCATCATAAAGAATCGCATAGAATTTGTCGATTTTTGCATCAGCGCCAATGTAAGGGAACCAAGACATTGAGATGATATCACCATTTGTTGCTTGGACAATACTTCCCTCTCCTAGCCCTTCTTGGCCAGGGTTAGTTGGAACTGGAGTTCGGCACATAGGGTCGGTTAAAACTCCTGGAATGTATGTGT
This sequence comes from Candidatus Poseidoniaceae archaeon, assembly GCA_949373075.1. Lineage (GTDB taxonomy): Archaea > Thermoplasmatota > Poseidoniia > Poseidoniales > Poseidoniaceae > MGIIa-K1. The sequence goes on from CASIBX010000003.1 coordinate 29,376, forward strand.
CCCATTCGTGGCCTCTATCCTTAGACCATACGGGGTATTCTCCTCCAATATTGAGGATGTCTCCTTCAATTGTAGTAGCAAGATAATGTTCACAACAGTTACCGCCGTAATCCTTGTTGAATACGGCCCATGAAGTCAAAGTACTTTCATTAAGGTTCAAATCGATAGTTGTAAACTCCCATGGTGAAATAGCGGGAATGTTGTCAATCATTTGGTAATCTTCCCAAATAGGTGTCTCTTCTTTTTCATCAATTACCATTTCTTCAGCGCCACCAAAACAACCAGCTAGCAGCATGGTTAGGGTAAGAAGAATTGCAACTGGCGCTCTCATCTCATGACCTCTGTACGCTGTACCAAATGGTGGCACCATCTACTTCGAATGAATCTCCTTTGCCATCACCGTTACTAAATTCTGCTTTGTTTGCTCGGGTTTCATTGATTATCCAAGCACGATCTTCTTCGAATAATTCCGGCGCATCTTTCATCCAAACAGATAATGAGATTGTATCTTCGATTGCCAAATTCAAATCCTTGCGAGATGCTTGAATTCTACGAGTAATATCACGTGCAAGTCCCTTTGACAGCAATTCAGGGCTGTCACTCATATCTAATACAAGAGATACTGAACTATCTGCAATTTGGACAGTCTGTGCTGCATATCCCTTGCGCTCTACACGGCGTAATTCGATGTCATCAGAACCAATTTCATATCCTGCAATGACCAGATTACCGGCTTCTATGCTTGCCAGCATTGCTTCAGTCTCGCCATCTGCAATTCCTTGTAGAACAGCAGGCAAATCTTGTCGACACTTAGCGCCCAATGTGCGGCGATTAGGCGTGACCTCTACCTTTTGGAAACGGTCTAGATCTTTTTCTAAAGATATCATTTCAACATTCAGTTCTTCAGCTAAAATTTCGTGGAAATCAGATAAATCAGGTCCACTAACAATCCAACCTTCTGCGCATGGTAAACGCTGCCTGCGGTCTGCATCTACACGAATTCTGCGTCCGGTCTCAGCAAGTTCTCGCACTAGAGTCATTGTCTCTAAAATGTCTGTATCGATATCTCCTGCTTCTGGCCAATCAGTAAGGTGTACTGATGTTCCCTCAAGATTACGATGAATTGTATCGGACATGAACGGTGAGACTGGAGCCATTAAGCGACTAACTGTCACCAGCACTTTGTGGAGAGTGTGCTGGCAAGCCAACTTGTCATCTCCGTCCGCTTCATCCCACAAACGGCGTCTTGAGCGTCGTACATACCAGTTAGATACGTCATTTACTACGAATTCTTCAATATCACGACATGCTTTATGGAAGTCCCATTCCTCAAATTGTTTGCTAGTTCCCTCAACAACTTCTGCAAGTCTTGATAGAACCCAGTTATCCAATGGAGTATTCTTTCCTTTAGGAGATGTCTCTGGGTCGAACCCATCGAGAGCAGCATAATCTGAATGGAATCGGTGGATATTCCACAATGTCAAGAACATCTTTCCATAGGTTTCTCGTACACCGTTTGGGTCGAACTTCATTGGGTTCCATGGCGCTCCTGCGGTAACCATGTACCATCTGGTAGCATCTGCACCTTCACGATTGAAGTGGTCCCAAGGGTCGACAATATTTCCTTTAGATTTCGACATTTTCTTACCTTCAGCATCTAAAATTAGTCCAAGAGATAGACATCGCTTGTAACATATCGAATCGAATACAGTTGTACTTACTGCCAGCAATGTGTAGAACCATCCTCTGGTTTGATCTACTCCTTCACAGATGTAGTCGATAGGGAAATTATTCTCGAATTTACCTTCTTCTCCAAACGGATGATGCCATTGAGCGAATGATGCACATCCTGAATCAAACCAGCAGTCCATTACGAAAGGTTCTCTCTTCATGTCGCCATCACACTCGGTACAAACTAGTACGGTGTCATCGACATATGGTCGGTGTAAATCTTCAGCAACAGGGCTTCCTTCTTTGGCCATACTAGCCATTTCTTCAGTTGAACCTATGCAATGCTGATGTTCACATTCTGTACAAATCCAAACCGGCAGTGGGGTTCCCCAATACCTTTCACGACTGATAGCCCAATCCTTGACATTGCGCAACCATTCACCGAACCGGCCTTCGCCAACCCAATCTGGTGCCCATTCAACTTGTGAGTTAAACTCGAGAAGCATTTCTTTGACAGCAGTCATCTTAACGAACCAAGAATCCATTGCGTAGTAGAGAAGTGGATGACCAGTCCTCCAGCAGTGAGGGTAGTCGTGGAGGTACATCTTTTCTCGGTAAAGCAATCCTGCATCATGCATCAATTCGATAACGGTCGAATCACAATCTTTCACATAGCGTCCATCCAGAGAGGGATGAGTTCCAGCTAGGAATGCCCCGTCAATACCCACTGTGTGTTGGGCGGGGAGTCCGACTTCCATTCCTAAATTGTAGTCATCTTCACCATACATTACAGCGGTGTGAACTACACCTGTACCATCGGTGGTTGTAACCCAATCTGCGCCGATAACAGTCCAAGCTGTATCTGAGCCTGCACGGTCTACTGCGTCAGGGAATAGAGGTGTATATGAGCGTCCAATTAAGTCGCTGCCTGGGAAGGTTTCAATCTCTTCACAATGGTGTCGAATAACTTCTTTGAATAGCTCTTTTGCCAAAATCAACTCTTCTCCAATTTTAGCGCCACCGTGGCCTTCCCAATTTTCTGGGTCTGCGGTAACTTTTACTCTGACATATTCAACATCAGGGCCTACTGCAAGACCAACATTTCCTGGCAATGTCCACGGAGTTGTTGTCCAAGCCAGTATCGATGCATCGGTATCTTCCAACTTGAATTTAACATATACAGATGGTTCTTCAACTTCTTTGTAGCCTAATGCCACCTCATGACTGGAGTATGATGTACCAGTTTGTGGGCAGTAAGGAAGTACCTTGTATCCTCGATAAAGAAGGCCCTTCTCAAACATTTTCTTCAGTGCCCACCAACATGATTCGATGTATGTGTTGTGAAGGGTGACATATGGATTGTCTAGGTCGCACCAGTAAGCCATTCTCTCAGTCATGTCTCTCCAAGCAGCTTCGTAAGTCCAAACAGATTCACGACACTCTTTGTTGAACTCCTCCATTCCAAAGGCCTCAATCGCTTCATTGCTCATAAGGTCTAGGCGCTTTTGCACCTCGATTTCAACTGGTAATCCATGAGTGTCCCATCCACCTTTTCTCTCAACGAAATTCCCTTGCATTGTTTTCCATCGACATACAAGATCTTTGTAGGTTCTAGCAACCACGTGATGAATGCCCGGTTTGCCGTTTGCTGTAGGTGGACCTTCCAAGAAAATAAATGGCTCACCATCCGCACGATTCTCTACGCTTGTTTCGAACAATTTCTCATTTTCCCAAGTAGCAAGTAGGCCGGTTTCCAATGCAACTGAATCCAGTTCGCTGGTAGTCCGTGGGCTGGCCATGTCCCATGCGAGATGTGAACATGTCTTGAAACAGTCGTTCAATATATTTCACAAAAAGCGCTTAAAACCCACTTCGTAGAAGTGGTTAGCATGGGTTGGTTTGAATTACATTGAGTTCATCCACTAAACGCATGGCGCAAGTCAATAAGGGGATTCAAGCGTTCGCGCTTAGTCTCTTATTCCTTCTATCAGGCCCCCTGTCGCAGGTCTTGATGGATTCATCCCATGATATCTTGTCGGATGATGTTGTGTCAAAGGATAGCGGTTTTGGAGATGTCACTGAAGTTGTAATCAACGGGCCAGGACACAATGGAGTCGGTCCTTCACTAGTTCTTGACCAGAACCACGCTTTACAGACAGTTTCCTTTTCCGTTGCCGCTGGTGACAGTACGAGAGCTACTGGATTCGATTGGTCTGATTGGACACAATCAGGAGTCTCTAGTCAAGGATTGATGGAAGATACAGACGGTGGATTGATACTTGGATTCCAAGGTGTCAATTGGGACTTCGATAAAGGCAATAATGGCTGGACTTCCTCTAGCGCGAGTTTTGGTCAGTATAACACCGCACTCACTTGTGGAGCAAACGGTGGTGCTGGTTCTTCATGGTGGACTAGGGGCGGCGCAGTCACTGTTACGAGCCCTCAGGTGAATCTTGCAGGCCATCAAGGATTATCTCTTCAAGCATGGATAAAACAAGGAAATTATCAGTGTGGCGAAGAGCCAGATGTCAACGAAGACTTCTATCTTGAATACAAGAACTCGAACAATGGTTGGAATCAAATTCAATATTTGGCCGGTTCAACCTCCGGTGGAACAGTCACTAACGTTAATTTCAATCTTCCTTCCGATGCCTTCCACTCAACTTTCCAAGTGAGGGCAAGGCAATCGTCAGGTTCAGGAACATGCTGTGATTATTGGTTCTTTGATGATATTATCATCCCGGGAACTAGTGGTGCAGATTTAACGACACGGTCTTTTGGTTGGTCGCCTAGCGCTAATGAGCAAATCGATGAAGGAAGATATTCTCCAATGTATATCGATGCGATAGTTCCTTTGGATGCTCATCTAAATTGGACTGTGATTGACGCAGATACAAATAATCCAATTCCTGGTTTAATCAACCGCACAGGCGACTGGGTTGACCTTTCAGTAGTCGATTGGCAAACACACAAGTCGCTCAGACTCAACCTTGAGTTCAAGTCTAATCAATCAGGATCTTCTCCTCGCTTGTTTGGTATTTCAGGTGGCGGCAAAATCTATGATGGGTTTAATTCCAATCCTGAGTTAGCCGGTTGGAGTTTTGACAATTCTAGTTGGGATAAATCATTATTCGAAATAAGTGGGGATGCAAACGATACTTTGCAATCTCCAGTTTTCGATATTAACATGCCTTTTTCATCTTACAAGTTCGATATCGATATACAAGGCGATGTCACTATATTTGCCTCGCTAGGCCATGGAGATTGGTCCGAAATTAATTCATCCAATCAAAGAATCGACTTAGATAACTCCTCATCTTCAATCCGATTCAAACTCCAAGGTACATTGGACGGTTGGTCTGTTGATAATATGAAATTACAATTGTATCCTACGACGCCCGTTGTTTCTGCAAGAATGGATGTCGATGGAGATGGCAGGCCTGAATGGTCGGTGCACGACGAAGACATTGGGACTTGGGGGAATCAGGATGTATTTATTGGAGGTAACTTTAGTTCAACTGTCAATGTTGGATTAATCCCAACCACCTGGCATAACATACTCGTTCCAAGAGACGCAACTTCATTCGAGGTTTCTGCTGATGATGTGGGTTCAGTGGGTCTTGGCATTCAGACAGTCGCACTATGGATCGGCAATCAGATGGTTGCTCAAACCGGTGGCAATGGCTATGTTGATGGACTCAGGCTCTCTCTAAATGCTAGTGAACTTGAACTTCTGAATATTGAAACATCTAGCACAGCTCCAGTCAAGAAGGTTGGAGGTACCGATTTCATTTACGGTCGAGTCGAATTAATTTCGGATGCAGGTACTCAAAGGTTGGCTGGTTTAACTATCACATATGATGCTAAAGACACTGTTGAAGCGGTCGCTATCGACGAGGTAGTAATGGCGATGAATAGAGCAAGACTGGATTCGAATAAAGCATCTAACCTTCCGTTAATTTTCAATGCAGAATCATCTTGCTCATTAGAGGTTAGTATCCTTTCATCAACCTCTTCAGGTGATGTCACAATGGGCCCACTAACCTGGCTAAATAATTCAGAAACCTTGACTCCATCCCAAGATTGGAGGCAAGTCAATACCAGAGCACAGGTACATTCTTCATCTCCTCACAGATTGATTCTAAATCTTTACTCTGATGATAAAACAGCAATGTGGTTCATTCCACTTTTAGGTGCCAACATAATTTCAATAGGGGACCATGAATCTCTGGTCATTTCTCAAGACGGGATAATGCACAATAATTCTCAAGGTATTCATGACCTAATGACTTCGTTTAGAACTGCTCAATCATTCGACGACCAGAACAACCTCCGTCTAGAGACACGTATACAGTTGACTAACGGTGTGATTTCGATGCCCGCAGTTGAAACTTGGAGCAACCCCGCAGTCGATAACGATGTTAGAATTGAATCGATGCAAATCTATACAGACAGGGGTTTAATCTCACCGGATACAACTTATTTGATGGCTGAAGACAACCTCACATTCAACGTTGACATTGGATTTGAAAATGGCGGTGCAGATGAGAAACCATTCCCTGGCGAATTTGAAATGTATCTATCAAGAGATGGTCAAATTATTGCCAACACCTCTAGTTATGAAGGCGGACATTGGGTTGTAGAAACCAAAGCCCCATTCACGAGTGGAAATGTTTCCTATGAAGTGGTAATTACTCCTATGGCAGGGGGTGGGTTAGGTGACTCAGTTATCCTAAACCGGACCTTTGTGATCGACCCACTAGCACCCGTGGTGGCGAGTGCAAATATCAGATATCACGACCATTTAGAACCGTCTGCAAATCAGCAAATAATCATCAATATCACCGACCAGCCAGTACTTCCAAGCGATGTCACATTGATGTTGTGGACTGAATGGGCGAATGATTTGAATGGTGACGGTTGGCCTAATCCTGGTGAATTTATCCCTCGCTCAATGTCTACTCCAACAAATTTAGACCAAACATTTGGCTCCTACCAAGCCTCTATCGATGACACTGCTGCTTATCCGGGTGAAAAGGTCGCAGGATATGTAATCGGCAGTGACCCCTCTGGGCACGTTCTTCTCGAAGGTGGTTCTGATATGATTGATGACCATCTCTTCATGTATCAAATTAGAAACGATGGAGTGCCATTGGTTTCTAGTGATGGATTTGAATGGACAGATGGTCGTAGAGCTTGGCTCCACCCTGGCCAAGCATACGGCTTGAACATTTCATTCACAGAATTAAATGGCATTTCCGATATTAGCCAGATTGAAGTTTCCTTAGCAGATAATATCGCTAGCGACAAATTGACCCTAAGATGGGATTCAAATTCTAGGCAGTGCTTTAGCGATACGGAACACATTGCAATTGTTTCATGTAAAATAAATGACCTAGAAGGACTTACTCCGAGCCCTTATGACCAAGATTTGGTTCTGTACTTAGAATTGATTCCTCAGTGGACATTACCTGACCTAGGAGAGACTAGGAGAGAGCCTGTCGTCAAAATCTATGACCGTGCTGGAAATGACGATACAGCAAACTTCCCTCAAAATCGGTGGCGTTTTTCCGCAGAAATGATGATTCCCAGCAACTTATCTCTCTGGGTTGAAAATGGAGCAGTCATCGAAGATGGAGCAAGAGTCTCACCTGGTTCTTCAATGGAGTTATCCGGAGATTTGTTGTTTGTAAGAAGTTTGGAAAAGCCCCAATTCGATTGTGATATCGAGGTTAGATTGAACGGTGTTAGAACTGCTACTGTTGCAATTGATGGGCTGTTCACAGCCGCTATGAATGCTCCAACTATTTCTGGGCAACACGCTATGACTTGGAATGTAGATTGCATGCCGGAACAGGGAATCGATCTAACCAGCCCTACCGAGGCAGTAAAATGGATTCTTGTCGATGCGGTTGGACCTCAAGTAGTAGAGTTCACATCCCCGCGAGAATCATCAATACTTGACGCTGAATCTCATTTTGTCAGAGTTATCATTTCTGAAAATTATGGTGTCGATTCAGATTCAGTTGAACTGTTTTGGTGGGTTACTGCTAAGGGTGCTAACGATGCAATTGTGTCTGGTAATACTGTGATGGAATTAGATGGAGATGAAACGACTGGGCTACGTCTAGAGTTTATTGGTGAAATCAATTTATCCGGAATCTCTCCTGAGATTCTTCATGAGCAAGTTGTCCTGAAAATGCGATTTGAGGGTAGAGACCTCGCAGGAAACCAATTCGAAAATTCCGGCAACAGTGAAGCATACCCCGCAGGAGTTTGGGACATTGTCCACCACACTCCTATTTTCTCATTAGACAGGAGTGGTATTGAATTATCCAAAACAAGTCTAGAGGTCGATGAGCCAACAATAATTCAGATACACGTACGTAATTCGGGTATGCTTGTTGGTGATGCTGAGTTGCTGGTCGAGGTAGTTGACCTAAATGGTGAGAGATACCAGTTAACCAAAACATCAGTCTCTGTTGAAGCAGAATCTGTATCGACAATGGTCGTTGATTGGAAGCCAGAATCTCCCGGTATTCAGAGGGTCGAAGTCACATTGTTAGACCAAACTGAGAAATCAGAATTTATTGATGTGATGCCTACCCAAGAGAGAGGATTCCTCCAGGACAGTATTGGTTCTACCAATCCGTGGGTTCTTGGAATAACTTTGACTATGTTTGGGGTAGGGTTACTTTTCATTCTGTCTTGGATGAGACTTGCAACTGTACGACAGGGTGATTCTGAATTAGAATGGGATTTAGAAGCTGAAGAGGAAGAGTTTGAAGATTAGTAAATGGTGCAAAAAGCATAGAGACTAATTTCGTATGGACAATAATGGAGGGGCAGTTGTGACATCTAAAATCGCTTTACTCCAAGTCAACCCAATCGTTGGCGACATAGGTGGTAATGCGTCACTAATCAGCGAGTTAGCAAATCAAGCCTCGCAAGCAGGAGCTAGTCTAGCAGTGACTACTGAATTGGCAATCAGCGGATACCCTCCTCGCGATTTGTTATTGCAAGCCGATTTCATAGACACCTGCCATACTACTGCAAACAATCTTGAATCAGCGATTCCAATTTTGGTGGGAACTCCAGTTCCACCTCTTGATGACCGCTCTTTACCCGGTAACGGAGTTGTCCGAGCCGGTGATTCAGTTCGTGAGGTGACCCGTAAACAATTACTTCCAACCTACGATGTCTTTGATGAGGCCAGATATTTCGAGGCTGATGAAAGACCTGGAATTGCTCGTACGATTGCAGGACTAGATATCGGGGTTACAATTTGTGAGGATGCTTGGCAACATTGTGGTGCTACACCAAATGATTACGATAGTGACCCGATAGCACAAATCGTTGAATGGGGCCGCCAAGGAGTTGTTTTAGACGCTACAGTCAATCTTTCAGCATCACCTTATCATGCGAATAAATCAGGAATCAGGGTAGCTGTTGCTCGTTGTGCAGCAGCATCTTTGAATCATCCATTCTTGCTAGCAAACCAAGTTGGTGGCAATGACGATTTACTATTCGATGGCCGTTCAGTAATCGCATGGCCAAATGGTACTGCTGTAGTCGCACCAGCATGGAAGGAAGGCATCTTAATCGCAGATTTGTCAAGTCCAGAAGGGTGCGTCTGGATCGGTGATGGCGAGATAACCATTCTAGGTTCAGATGAGGATGTGGAGCACGAAGAAGATGATTTACTTGATGCTATTATTATCGGCCTTTCCGACTATTGTAGAAAGAGTGGAATCTCAAAAATAGTTCTAGGTCTATCGGGAGGAATAGATTCAGCGTTAGCAGCCTGTGTTGCAAGTGCTGCTGTCGGACCTGCTAATGTCACCGGGATCTCAATGCCTTCAAGACATTCAAGCCAGCATAGTATTGACGATGCTAGGGCAACAGCAGACGCTTTAGGTATTGAGTTTTCACTTCAACCAATCACAGAATTACATACTGCTGCAGATTCTGCTTTGGCAGAATTATTGGAAAATGGCGACCCGGTTGCGGGTGAAAATCTGCAAGCCAGATTACGAGGATTAATCGTAATGGCTCATGCAAATGCCAATGGTGCAATGGCAATCGCTACAGGAAATAAATCTGAATTAGGCCAAGGTTACTGCACCTTATATGGTGATATGGCCGGTGGATATGCACCATTAGGAGACTTATACAAGATGGAAGTATATGCTCTAGCAAGAGAATTCAACAAAAGGGTTGCAACTGATGCAGTTAACGAATCAACGCTTACCAAACCGCCAAGCGCAGAGTTGGCTCCTGACCAAAAAGACGAGGACAGCCTCCCCCCATATCCCATTCTTGATGAAATATTACGCCTTCACATCGAAGGCGGTCTCGATGCTACCGAGATTACTCAAAAAGGTCATGATAGCGAAACTGTAAGAGAAGTTCTTACTCGACTTTCTAGAAATGAACACAAGCGATGGCAGATGCCACCTGCACCTAGAGTCTCAATGCGGGCATTCGGTCAAGGCTGGCGCCAACCGCTAGCGGCAAGACACGATTGGCGTCAATGAATTATTATCCATTCATCGCTCAATTGCCCATGGGCCCATCCATATATCTCCAATCCAGTAGTCGATGAATCTCCGATGAAGTAAACCATATCTTGTCCAATCCACAATTCTCCATGTGTTGCGGAATCTAGGCCTCCTACATCATGGTCCCAAAGTAAGGTTAGTTCATTCTCTTCTACCAAATACAACTGACCTCCTTCTGTTGGCTGAGAAGCTGTTACGAGCAGACTGCTTTCCAGCGTGGCAAGGTTTGAGGGAGATGATGACGTCATTCCAGGCACATGATCACTGTGCACCCAAGCGCTTTCACCATCGCTAACACATAACTCGTAACCAGTTGAGGGGTGGCCGCAATCAAACCACAATTCCCCTTGGTGGAGTATGTGAGTCGATTGACCCACGCTTTGTAGAGATGAGTTTAATTCGATTAAGGTAGATGTTAATGTGTTGAAAGCAACCAATCCTCCTGAATCAAAGACGATGCTATTTCCAATTACTGTAGGTGGAATCGTTTGGCCAGAATCACTCTGTAAATTCGAACTCATTTTCACCAGATTAATTCCATCCCAACTGTGCAATTGCGGACCGCTGGCATCGGTAGTTGCGATAAACCAGTGGCTTCCGAAATGGTATGCGGCTTGCGAGTTTATCTCACCTGAAGCAATATTTCCTGCTATTGAAATACCCGTGGGAGTATTGTATAGCAGAATCCCATTTGATGAAGTGGTATTGCTGTAGACTCCACTGATGAAAGATTCTGATTCACCAAATATTGCTAATCCATCTGTATATGTCAGTACCAATTCTGCCCCGTTCTTAGTAATCGAATTCCCATTCAAAATATTCGAACTCAAATTAGACTCCTTCCATGTATTAATTCCATCACTAGACCAAAGTTGAGTTCCCGAAGAGTCTGTTGCATCAAACCATACTCTATCTTGATGTTCAATGAAACCTAGAATTGAGCCTGGTGCGAAGTCGACTGTGGGCGAAATCTGATTCAGCACACCATTTTGTAACGAATACAATAAGCACTTATCGGCTTGAACTGCAGAAAATATCAGGAATTCTCCACTAATTATCCCGCCTTCACAAGCAGTGGAAAATGAATCCCCTGTGTTTTCTTGAATGTCGGTCAATCTTCCACTTACTAAATCCTCAAAACAAATTTTGATACTTGATTCGATTTGTTGAGAAGTTGAGTTATTTCCCATTTCTATCACTACAGCATCAGGGCAAGCTCCGTAAGCACCACTGTAAGATTGAATGAAGGGCGAGTTGCCAATCAAACCATCGACACCATCAATTCCGTTCGAGCCATTAGTTCCGTTAAATCCACTATATCCTCGATTTCCCATCGAACCGGATTCGCCTTGCTCACCATGACATACATTCTTAATTTCTGAAACTTCTTCTGCGTCTAGCGTTCCATCATCATTAATATCCATGCCAATTTGAATACTAAATCCGCCATCTTCGCAACCGTGGGTTCCGTATAATGTGGAAATTTTAGTCATGGTGGAAGTACCGTCATCTCCAGATTTCAAATCGTTTATTTGCATTGTATTGTGTAATGCTAGACTACTCATTATCAGTGCTAGTATAATTGAAAATATCCCTAGGAGTTTCACAAATCTCTTCTTTTTTGATGGCTTCTTGTCCTTCATGAATTGTCTAGAGACTTCCTAGGATTAGATAGTGTTCCCTACAAAGTGTTCATTGGTGTGTTCCAACAGCACCCAATAATGGAGTTACCCATTCGACTTGCATCTATGCTTGCTGGCGACGAGGGTTTGACTCGTCAGAAAGCGGCTAGGCTAGTTGTTGATTTGGCAAAAACAGCGGGAGCAAAAGGCTTCATTGATGTAAATCACAGTCACGTTTCTGGCGTTTCAGTAATCACAGGAGGCCATGGTCTTCGAAGGTTCTTAGCAGATTTAGCAGGCGAGGGTTCTGTCGCAATCCCTACCACTTTGAATTCAGCAGGTTGCGACAAAAGAAAAATGGAAGAAATGGATATTGATTATCCCGATTTTTTAGAGCAACAATTTGAGATAATCATGGCTTACGAAAGCCTTGGTATCGAATCATCTCTTTCATGCACTCCTTATGACAGGGGAGAGGAAGATGAAGCAGGCTATGCTTCATGGTCAGAATCTAATGCAGTTGCATTCTCTAACTCGTGGACCGATCTGATTACAAATCGAGAATCCGGATTATCTGCATTAGCGACCGCTCTAACTGGATATGCACCTGAGTGGGGTCTTCATCTAGAAGAGAATAGAGTTCCAAATATCGTTGTGGATGTGGATTGTGAATTATCGACACTTTCAGATTGGTCGGTATTAGGAGATTGGATTGGCAAACAAGTTCGTCCAGGCTGGAACATTCCATACGGCCCTATGCCTTTCATTCGAGGTCTGCCCTCATACATCAGTTTCGCCTCAAAGAAGGCCCTAACGGCTGCTGCTGCAAATTATGGATGCCCAATGCTTTGGGCAGAAGGGCATACGGCAACACCTTCTCTTACAGGCGAAGAGGAATCTTTGAAATTTACCGATGAAGACTTAGCCCTTCGATACGAGGAACTCGCTCCTAAAGGGCAGGTAGATTTGATAGTAATTGGTTGTCCTCAAGCTAGTTTGGAAGAAATTAGGATCACTGCTTCAGCAGTTCGCTCGCATAGCGAGATGGGCTTCAAAATACCAGATAACCGTCTCTGGGTTTTCACTTCTGGTTACAATTATGATTTAGCGGAAGCAGATGGCTCAATCGGCATTTTAGAAGAATCAGGGGCCGTAATCTTACGAGACACTTGCCCTGAAGTAACCCCATACAATCGTAATCACTACAACCATTTGATGACAAATTCTCTCAAAGCAGAACACTACCTAACCAGTGGACTAAATCGAATGCCTACCTCTGTAGGCACAATACAAGATTGTATCATGCACGCATTTGACCCTCTCTTGAGTCAGGGGGAAGTAGTTCCACTTTCACCTAAAGCCCAGCCTCAGCACGCCTCATCCAAAACCCATCAATCGGGAGATTGTACAATCAAAGGCGGAGGCCTAGATTCTCAAGAGGATTGGATTGTGGAGGGTAGAGCAATGGTTAGTGATGTGGCCTTAACCTACCTCGGATATGTAAATCGAGATACAGGTGTGGTCGAGGAAGTTGGCCACCCTCTTGACGGAAGAGCGATTGAAGATACAGTTCTAATTTATCCAAAAGGCTCGGGCTCTACTGTGGCGCCATATGTCCTGATGGGTCTAATTTACACAGGTAAAGGGCCAAAAGCAATTGTAAATCGAGATGTGTGCTCACTCACATTACCCGCCTGCAGCCTACTTGATGTCCCTTACAGTCATGGATTTGACCAGGACCCGTGCCTAGCAGTAAATGATGGAGATTTAGTACGTGTAACAAAAACCTCCAATGATGTGGTTTTGGAAGTTTTAGAGAGAGCAGGTGATTGAATGCGTGTTCTCGTAACGGGTGGTGCTGGGTTTCTCGGCTCTCATCTTACAGATTCCTTGCTAGATCGAGGCGATGAAGTCGTAGTTCTGGATGATTTATCACGAGGTTCAAGAGATCAAGTAAATCATGGTGCCAAATTTGTAAATGGTGATGTGAGGTCATTTGATGATTGGGAAATTGCTTGTAATGATTTCAAACCTGAATTAATTCATCATTTAGCAGCAGTTAATGGAACCAAGAGATTCCATAATGAGGCAGATTTGGTTGTCGATGTAAATATCAATGGTACCAGAAATGCTTTGAGAATGGCTACTGAGCAAAAATGCAAACTGATTTTTTATTCCTCTCCAGAATCCTTCGGAGAACAAGAGGATATGCCATTGTCCAATGAATCAGACAGCATGTTTCCTCCCACACACCATCATCAACGCCACTCATATGGCGCTTCAAAACACATCGGCGAACTACTTTGCCAGTTCGAGGTTAGAAAAGGACTGGATGTGAGAATTGTACGTCCCTGTAACGCATATGGTTCCCGCCTACATGGTGATGAAAACGGTCAAGTTGTGTCAATGATGATGTCAGCAAACCCGATAGTCGTTCATGGTGATGGACTACAAACTCGTAGTCTTACATGGGTTGGAGATGTTGTCGGTGGACTACTTGCGGTCTCCGATGCTGAAGGAATTGAAGGTAGGGCGTTTAATTTGGGTTCTACCGAGGAGATAACTATGCTCAAATTAGCAGAAATGATTTCTGAGATTACCGGTGCAGAAATCGTTTATGGCGACTCGAACCACGGAGATAGCAGAAGGCGTGTACCTGATGTTTCAATGAATACAGCAATTTCATGGGAAGCCAAGACTAGTTTGCTAGAAGGCTTGGCTCAACTTCGATGATGAGTTGCTATGTGCCCCCAATCTTGTGGGCTCGGTGTTAATCTGTCCATACCATGCTGGCACAGGAGTGAATATCCGTCCTCATTAGGAAGGTATGATGGTACGATTATGCTCTCAACCTTGAGAATTAGTAATCTTGCTACTGCTCCCTCTGGCAATGGGTTGTCTTCAACTAATTTACAACGCAATACGAAAACAGCCAATGGGTGAATTGGCCCATCCGATTCGAGTAAGTCCCACTCGCTGTGTTCTACTGGCTTACCTGCAAGGTCGGCATCTTTCGCAGCCTCAATGTTAGCTGCTAAGAATTGTATTTCGCACTCTCCATTTTCTTTAAGATTGAGGTAAGTGTCTCTTTTCATGCCATCTCTAGTTTGAGATAATGACATCGCTACAAGAGGAGGTGTGTTTGATACAACGGACACGCTAGTGATCGGTGCGATGTTTTCTCTCTCCCCGTCACGTGTAGATATCAGCGCCAATGGCCGTGGTGAAACCGCAGCAGATAGCCATTGTCCACGACTCTTATAGTCGAGTTCATCCATGCTTAATTCCATCTCTGCCTTCTCACTCACTCTTGCAAACCAGTGGTCAAGGTCACCCTTCTCAACCTCTTCAAGAGCGTATTGAGTATAGTTACGGTATGAATTCCATTCGGCGATAATCTCTGAATCATCGCCTCTTTCAGTCTTTCGTGAAATAGAAGCGTCAGCATACTTTATGCATCGCTTAAGGAAATTAGTGACTACAAGTTTACTCATTTGCATCTCTCCTTTTTTCGTACTCTTCCCTCGTCATCAAGAACTTGGCTGGGTTTCCTCCCCATACTTGTTGAGGGGGTACGTCTGTTGTGACCACAGACCCTGCGGCAATAACACAACCGGTGTGTAGTCTAACTCCTGCTACAATCGTTGCATTAGCTCCTATTACTGCATTATCGTCAACTACGACTGGAGACCATCTGCCTTGAGATGGAGGATACCGGTCATTGGTGAGCACTGCGCCGGGCCCAATGAATACATTATCTGAAATCTTGCATCCATCTGCAATGTAAACAGTACCTTGAATTTTACAATTGACTCCAATGTCCACTTCTCTTCCAATGTGGGATAATGCTCCAATATTGGTGCCTTTGCCTATTGATTCACTTCCTATATGGCACGGCTTCCATGCGGTGGCCCCATGCCTAAGTTCGACCTTTTGGCCGCCGAGGTCACTCATCTATTCCCAACTCTCGCATCAGCATTGCAACGTGGCCTTTTGCTTTGACATTGTATCGTGCGAAAACCAACTTTCCATCTGCGCCGATTACGAAGGTTGAGCGAGCGCAACCCATGTATTCTCTGCCATAGTTCATTTTAGATCTCCATGTTCCAAAAGCTTCGTGAATCGAACCGTCTTCATCCATCAGAAGAGGGAAATTAATTTCCTGTTTGTCAATGAAATTTTCATGACTCTTAACCGAGTCTTTCGAGACTCCAAATACTTGGAAACCTTTCGATACCAAGCGCGCCATATCATCTCTAAAGTCACATGCTTGAATTGTACATCCGGGGGTTGAATCCTTCGGGTAGAAGTACAAAATCGTACTTTGGCCTGCCGCCATTATTTCATCTAAATCGTGATTGATTCCCTTGGAATCTAGTGCACTAAATTTCGGTGATATGTCTCCATTTGCAAGCGTTACTGGTTCTGCCATGGCAATCCCACGCAGCAATAGCAAATCAAGGCTTTCATTGGGGTTATTATTGGCGCTCTTGGGCTGCAGCAATCTTTTTATTCACTATGCATTAAACCGCCCCCGTTGTGCATGATTTTGACATAACCAATCGATTGTCTTATAATCCCCCATGTTACAAGCAAATCTATGGCCGGAACTCGTATGTCGCGAAAGTGCCGTAAGTTCATGCGGCAGATCCACAAAGCCACAACCAAATACGCCTTGCAGGAAATCGCTTCCACCATCCAAGGTGATTTGGACAGAAGAGGACTTTCCTATGAGGAAGCACTCAACCTTGGAAACATCTTGCAGGACAGAGCAGATACTCTTCCTGGTGATGAGATAGTTTATGCTGTTTCAGACCGAGATTCCTACAGGCGTACACTTGAGTTATACCTCCGGGATGGAGTCCTGACGCAAGCAGAACAATTGCTACTTTGGGAAGAGCGCCGTCGACTCGGCATTGGTGATTTAGTTCACAATCTGCTGATGGAGCAATTACTTGCCTCATGGACTCGCCAAGGTAAGTCGGTTCAAATCCATGCATTCAGAGGGGGGATGACAGATGCCTAATCGCAAGGTAGCCTTCTCGATATTACTAGTCCTTCTAGCCCAAGCAATAGTTCCAATCATTCCTGCTGATGCTACAAGCGGCAGGGCAATGCCTTCCTTTACAGCTGAAATGACCTTCTCATTAGGAGGGTCTATCGATGACAGCGGAGACATTACATTATCTCCTGGCGCCCATGTAGTGGAAATTACAGCGTCAAATACCGGCGGTAATGATGCAGAGGTGACTATCAATCTGAAACACAAAGCATCTGCTGCTTCTAACGTCACTCTGTTCACTACAATAAACGCAGGCACTATTGAGGCGGGAACAAGTGACACATACTTGGTCAATTGGACTGCACAATCGGGCGATGACCAGACACTAACCGCTGAGGTTATTGCAACCGACGGCTCTGATGTAGCCACAATAAATACTCCTAAGCAGTTCGATGTTACTATGTTCCATCAAGGAAATGTGTTGGGGGACAACATACCCTCTCCTTCTGGAAGTTCTACCGATGTTAGGCTAAACCATTCGATTCACACCTTTGACGCAAACGTCATCAATAAGGGTGTAATGGACATATCTGCGGTTTTGGAACTAAATTTCACAGATAACTCAGATCCTAATAACAAAATGTCATTTTGGTCAGGAACACAAATACTGGAACCCGGTAGTTTAGCGACTCTTGCTACCGGAGAGGTATTATCTGCTACCTTTGATGCTGCTATGATTACGGGAACTTGGACTCTATCTGCTAAAGTTCTATTCAACGGAACTGGCTGGGACAATACTGTAATCACTAGCGTCGAAACAGTCACATTTTCGGATTTCATTATCTCAGTATCTGAGCCTAACGACCGCTCAACCGAACCAGGCGCAACGACTTCACTAACTTGGCTAATCAATAATTTGGGAAGCACCGACTCATTAACAGTTCAACATGGCTCAGACCAAGGATGGCACACTTACGCAGGAAGTAACCCACTTGTAGTGCCTGCTGGCCAATCTACAAGTCTAGTGATATCGGTGGCCGTCCCTTCTAATGCCGTTAAGCCAACTCTCGAGAATGTATATCTTAATTTGACAAGTACGTCTTCTGATCCGTACACCATAAGTACAGTCGGACACGTTTTGGTAGGGGATACCTATCTTGCAGAAGTTTTAGCCCAAGATGCTGGACCAGTGAGCGTGACTCCTGCAACTACCAAATCCATTAATTTCGAGATTAAAAATGACGGCACTATGCCTTCAGCATTCGATATATCAGCAGGCCTTACAATTCCAGCAGATAATTGGCAATGGCTCGTTTCCACAGACAAAACACCCGTGATACCTGTTGGAGAATCAAGATTTGTTTCTATCGATGTCACACCAGCTCCAATTTCTTCTCCTCTTTTGATTAGCGAAAGGAATGCAGCAGGCGACACCTTGTCCACTTGGCTTTCTGCGACTCCTGTAAGCGGGGGAATGCCTTCATACAATTCTACGCAGTTGGTAGTCGAGGCAATAATTACCGTTGACCCAGGGCCAGATATAGAAGAAATCCTCCTAACAAAAGAGGAAATACTCGATGCAAACGCTTCAGGTGGTATTGATAAAATACTTTCTTTGTCAGTTGAAGTAAGACATAATCTCGGTACATCAATTTCTAGCGGTGTAGATGCAGAAATTTCAGTTTCTACACCAGTATTCACTCCTTTGAATACTGGCGGCCTAAATGAGCCTGCTAGGTGGTTGACTTCAGTCACTCCTGCATCGGTTAGCAACTTGCAAATGGACGAAGTTTTCCAATCATGGCTCGCCATAGATGGACCTAGTGATGAATTGCCTATGGCTGGGGAATTGGTTGTCCCAGTAACTGCTTATCCAGTACTGACTCAGAGTCAGATAGATAGTGGTGTGAAAAATAGTAGCGTTACACGTAATATCGTAATCACAGTACCTAGTATCTCTAACGGAACGTTCTCAATAACCAATCAGTCTATGGCAGGTAACATAATTTCTGCAGACGTTGGAAATGTAACAACTCATTCCCTTGATTTCTCAAATACTGGTAATGACTTGTCTTCATACCGCCTTGAAGTTGAAGATAACTTGCCACCTCTATGGTCTGTAACTCTAGCAACTTCCAATACGCAAAACCCTTCGATAGTGGAAAACCTTTCACCATCGATGGCCGACCATCCTGCACTTTCTACTAACCACATCTCTCAGGTGGTTTTGGATGTCACCACGGACCCTCAAGCCGGCGCAGATACTCTTCAGCCAGTGACCATTCTTATCGAAGACAGAGATACTGGTGAAATCTTGAATCGATACATACTACAAATCCGAGTTGAGGAATCCATTAACTTTGAGTTGTTACCTTCAACAAATGAAACTATCACTCTCTCCCCACAAGAAGAACGCCTGACTTACATTTATGTCAACAATACTGGTAACATTGCAACTGTTTACAACATCTGGGTGGACGATAGTTTACAGAATGATGTGAACTTCAATATTGAATCTTCATTGGAACTGAATGTCGGACCAGGCTATAACAAATCTATCAAAATCCGATTGATTCCAGACTCTGAAGCTAGTGCTGATGAATTACACATGGTCACAATTTGGGTTGCGGCTTCAAACGGGATGAACCTATCAGCAACAATCAATGCAAATATTTCCGCAGATCATCATCTTCAGATAAATGTTCAAGATTTAATCGAAGTCACACCCGGGATGAATGAAATTATCGATGTTACCTTTGGAAACACTGGTAATTTGGAAGAGTCTCTTGATGTAGTGGCTGTAATTGAAGGAAACTGGAGTGCAAGTTGGGAGCAAGATCAAATTGTGTTGCCGATAAATAGCACACTCGATAATGACCTAACAGTAGTCATACCTGCATTGGGTGGTGACTTTGCAATGTCTAATGGTGACGCATACAATGTGACAATTTCACTTTATCATTCTGTCAATAACGATTTCTTGGCATCTCGTACAATCGTACTACAGGTTTCGCCAATATTCGTAGTAGAGGTAGAGGATTGGCCTGACGAAATGTTCTACTACCGTTATGCTTCAAGAGATTGGAGTGTAAACGTAACAAATGTTGGAAATAAGGATGTCACTGTAGATTTACAATATGACATATTGCAACCTGGCCTTGAAATAAATTCGGTTTCTTGGGAAATCGAATCTTCAGCGCCTAACATTTTAATTCTCCCAGTCGGTATATCCGTACAGCTAGACTTCACAGTTGAAGCAAAAGAGTTCGAGCCAGACCTCTACTTACAGGCCTTACTAAGGCTGACCATGTCTCCAAGCGACATTGATGTGACAGGTTCTGCAATCCAGGAGACCGAATTGAAGATGTCTCGGATGTTCTCTTACCAAGATTTCCCATTAGTGCCTTCTGAGGACAATCTGAACCTATCAAAGAGCATTACTTGGTCTCACATCCCTGAAGGGCCAGATCCCCCTGAAGTCTCTTACTTGATTGAACTTTGTAATGCTGAGCGCCGAGTTAACTTAACCTCAATTGATGATGTTGACGAATCCAATTATCCTTGGAGTTTCGGTCTCGACATTGACGGTACAACAGAAACCCTTGACTTAGGGAATGATTGTGATGACGGCACACATTCTGTTATTACATTGCCACCAAGGGCTGCATGGGACACAACGGATCCATTGAAAGTCATAATTGATTCTCCCGACCGGCCTTACATTTTGAAGAATGATGGCTACAATTTGACATTTAGACTATACCATCCTGATGACAATGCTGGATTCAGCGAATATACACAAGCTACATTTGAGTTCTACTTTGCTGCAAAAGCAATACCAATAATCGATGGACTTGCATTCTCAGGAGGTAGTTTGGAAGAAGGACAAATCTCGGATGTTACTGCTAATCTAAGGAATGATGGTACATCAATCGCATTGTGGGTGACTGCAGAATTAACATGCAGTGGTGTTGATGTCAAGAACCCAGTTCTAACACAGTATGTATTGCAGCCTGGTGCCGAGATGAAAATGACTTGGGAAGTTGAATCTGATCATCTTGACTGGTGGGTCCAAAAAAGCGATGTCAGTTGTTTAGTTGAATTGAACTCTAAGTCTACATCTAACCAGCAACTCCCTTCAAAGACTTACGCGTTGTCTGGTGAAGTCGAATCTTGGTCTCCAAATGTCGGAGTTTCATTCTTCGCTATGATAGCATTAATCGGGGCGTCGATTGGATTGCTACGACTAGTAGGGCAAAACGACAAGTTCCGACTCGCAGCGATCTATTCTGGAGTTCTTGCTCTTGGATTCGCATTCCACCTCCTAGATTTAGTTTGGTGGGGTCCTGCCGTCCTTTTGAGTGCAGCATTATGGCTCTGGCTTATGACTTGGCGCTCCTCTGTTGAGTTCCAATTAATCCATGAGGATTACCAGAGAGCACGCAAGGGTATTAGCACATTATACAGCGACCACTTTGATGTATTATCCAATGCTAAGAGACAATTATCCATTATTTTAGCAATGCCAGTTTTGGGCATGATTGGAGTAATACTAGGACTACCCCCTCAAATGGAACCTGATTCTACAAACATGGTCTCACTAGTTGGCTACCTAGTGTTGGTAATCGGTGGTGTAATCTTCATAATTTGGAATTCCAATAGAATGTATGGCTCGCTA
>CASIBX010000004.1 GCA_949373075.1 Candidatus Poseidoniaceae archaeon
CACATGTGAAGGAATACAGAAGCAACCATGAAGTGAGTTCCCCAATGGTGAACTGCACGTATGATGTATCCAAATGGCAATTGAGTCATGATGTATTCCATGCTTGCATAAGCAGGGGATGGGTCTCCTTCTCCACCGGGGACGTAGTATATTCCTAGAACAGTTCCAGTTATGACTAGAATAATGAATGATAGGAATGAGATTCCACCTAAGCAGTATAGAGGGTACCAATACCAAATAATTCGCAACTTGTATTTTTCAGCGTGAGTTAGCGGCATCTGTCTGTGCATGTTGTAATATGCGCCCTTACTCATGTTCCAATAATCCTGGATTCTGAAACGAGTATCGAGGAAAGAGAAAACCCAGAGGAAAGTTCTCTCTGCAAAACCCATCTTTCCACTGGTTTCAACAGCTCGAAGAATTTCACGTCGAGGAATATCTTCGTTTTCCTTGCGAAGAGTAAACGCAATCAACACTATGATGAAGGCGATAAAGAACCAAAGTACCCAAAATATTGTACTCATAATATCACCTCAGTCGCAATAGGTCAGCCAGCCCGTATATTCTGTAGACGCCTCGATGGTGTCTCCATTCATGATAATAGGAATAATCGGTAATCCGACAGGTGCAGGCCCCCCTGCTCTTCTTACACCTAGGTATTCAAAAGAAGCACCAGTCGAACGGTTTGCGTTACGGTTTACTTCAATGGCAGTTGGATCGAACCTACTAGAATGGCAAATACAGAACATCTTACTTCCTCCTCCGTCTCCTCCACCCGGTGTCCAATTGTCATCAGTAAACTGATTGGAAACTAATTGCCATCCAGGGATGCAACACAGGTGTGGTGCAACGTGCGAAACACCATGATCAAGGTTGCCACTTGGGTCAAAGACAGTCAGGGCTCATCCAGCAGGTACTCAGTGGCGTGACCAACGTAAGTTGCCACCTATAGTCGTAGCCAGCCATCTCTTGGAACCGAGGCGAATTGTCGGCATACTGGAGTTGCTGAGTTCTTCAGCGTGAGGGACGTAGTTTACGACAACAGGTAATCCATTCCAGACACCCTGTGCTCCGGACATCCCGACATTTGACTTAGCGGCTTCACCCTCACAAAGTCAGATTTCGATCATCGGTTGCAAGTGCTTGGCTCCATACCAAGCCTCATCCTCACGTCCCTTTAGCCCAGAAACAGGACTGCATGCGTCACCGCCGCCGCCGCCAGCGGGTGGCATGAAGGATCGCATGCAAAGCCCAGGGCCCCTAAGTGTGGCAGCCAATACGCCACCAGCAGCATTGAAATCCATAGTCGCATGAACTGTCTGCGATTAACGGCCAGAGTTCGCCGTCCAAGTGACTAAGGAATCTCCCTCGGGCAGGGGTGCGGGTCGTAATTTCATGTCACTCCATCGGAAATCACCAGTTGTACTCTCTCCAGTCTTTCTGGTGCTCAGGCACGTACTTGTTTTGGCTGTGCTTCACAATGATTGTATTTGGCAAGTACCCACTTCAGAGTAGACGATTCCCATCATGATAAGAGTTGAAAGTCCCATGGCTAGGTGGTAGGACAATTGTTGTTGGTCCCATGCAGAGCCATTTAGCAATCCGTAAAGCATTGTTCCAAACCAGATAGATTGCCCAAAATATGCCCCAGCCAAAGAAAAACACAGTCAGTGAAGATGACCCTGATGGCGCTAGTGATGCAGAGATTATAGTTCCTGGTTCGGCAGGATTAAACACGCCGTGATTAATTGCCGCATCCATTTCTTCTTCTGTTAGTGATGCATCCTCAAGTGCCAACCTTGCATCCTTGACGCTTACTTTGCCAGATGCAACCTTCTCAAGAAGTTGAGTGATTGTATCTTTGGGCATCACTGATCACCTCTTCGGTTCATCTTGTAGCGTAGGCGAAGCAGATTACTTCGGCCTTCATAAGAGGTTGAAAATCCATACCTTAGTAGCAATCCGCAGAATATCACCACGGCGATTACTGCGCCGAATCCCAGCAGCCCAAGCACGTGTGCCCTGAATCCAGCACCTAGGGTTGAGATGTCTATTTCGCCGGAATCAGCTTCTGGTGCTTCAGGAGTTCCGCTTCCAGCAATCAGCGTGCGGGTTCCTCTGCCGTCGTCTTCAACAGACTCGACCAGATTGAAGACCAGTTGGTTCCAATAATCTCCGGCAGGGCCATCCGCTCCATTGACTGCGTTACCACTTATCCAGAAGTCGATGTGTCCTGCACCTGCTGCAGGAGATGTCCAAGTGATTTCGAAAATCCGGGTAGCAGATGAAACATGAGTTCGAGTCATAACATCGTCCTCCCATGCTTGTCCATCTCCAGAAAACTCACCTGCACTGACTCGTGCAGAAAATCCACCCATGTCGGTATCTGGGCCTCCTACAATTTCCAGTCGCATGTTGTAAACTTGCTCAGGCGGCCCAAGTGTGTGGAACGTCTACAAGCAAAACCATGACGGAATTACTAGGTAATTCGCCGTGACAAAGACATCCTTCTTTGGCCACATCATTGATGGTCTCTCCAGCATTATTTTGCTCGCCACCGATGCCTTCAGGGTATGCTTCGCTAAGGCCAGGTAAAAGCATTAGAGATACAAGGATTACAGGTAGCAAAGTTCGGATAAAAACCCGTGACATGCCCATAGCCAATCCCACCTGATTTATGCGATTAGTATTGTGCCTATAATCGTTCGTACCCCATCACAGATAAGTGGCCTTCGCAGTGTTACAATTTCGGCATTTTTTATGACCGGCCAAATAACGGCAAAACATATCTGAAATAACATCGAGCGTGGGTCATGACCGACCACGCTTTTGAGAATACTTACGATCTCTCGGACGACCAACTTACAAAGTTGGATGAAGCAGAAGAAAAAATGCTCAGAAATAATCTTGGACGGGCAGAAGAGATTCTGCTCGAAATGTTAGAAGAAGATAGTGAGTGCATTCCTGTTCTAAACAATCTCGCACATCTATACGGAAGGCACTTTTCCGATTTTGAAAAAGCTGTGGAATTATATGACAAGGTTTTGGCCTTGGAGCCCGACAATGCTTGGGCGAGAGATGCACGTCGCCGATACATGCGATATGTAGGAAGAGATTGAATAACCCCCGATGCAAGGGACTTACATGGATGGTGCGCAGATACTCATTGCAGGTATCGGCGGACTAGGCGGTTCTTGGGCTCAAAGAGCGCATTCCAGAACTGGCCATGATATCGATTTGGTTCTGATCGATGCTGATGAATCTACATTCAATTCCCCAGACGCTCACGTGATACGACTTGGTAGAGACTTAGATTCAGCTGGATGCGCTGCTTTACCACCTCTTGGCGAGCAAAGAATGCGACAAGCTTCTGATGTTTCTAGAACTTTACTTGACGGTGTCGAGTTGGTGATTCTGCTTACCGGTTTAGGCGGCGGTACAGGGACAGGAGCTGCTCCCGAGTTTGCTAGGCAAGCACGTTTATCTGGTGCGATTGTGATATCTATTGCGGCTATACCCTTCGAGGCTCAGGAAACTAGAGTAAGAGTTTCTAAAGAAGGATTAGCAAAACTAGAAGCGAACTCAGATGTTTGTGTCCGCCTGGACTTAGATAGGTTAGCATGGCAAGCGCGAGAACGAGGAATCGATTGGAGATTAGGGGCTTCTTGGGTTGAAGAATTCGTCGATGGACTGGTTCGTACATTAATGCGTCTTGGACTAATCAATCTCGATTTGATGGATTTGAAAACAATTGTCGGGCACTCTGGGGGTTCGACTTTAATGGTGGGCCAAGGCGACCCAGAAGATGCAAATTCGTTATTGGAAAACGCACTTAGCGCCCCTCTTGCAAATCTTTCCCTAGATGGAGCAAAGGCCTGTTTGCTACAGATTGAGGGCGGCCCTGGGATGACTGTGGGTCAAGTCGGATTGATTGCAGATGCTTTTACTGCAAGGTTTGACGAAAACGCTCAAGTCATCTTAGGTGCACGAGTAAGTGATGACTTACAAGGCCAAATACGAGTAGTTGCAGTTGTATCGGGCTTGGATGAGACTACAGGACTAAGTCTCGTTTAGCCTACTAATTCAACATCGGAATCCGTAGTGGTCTGTTCTTCGATATCGTCAACATCATTTTCAACATCGGACTCTATTGTGTCTTCAGGTGTTTCATCTTCGGAATCATCTCCCTCTTCAGTCTCTAAATCCGATTCGATTGAAATCGTACTTGCGGTGCCGAAAATATCTGAAGTGATTCGGCTTGCTCTCAACGTAGGCCGCAACAGTAACATCATTGCACATATTGACAAGATGTGACCAAAAATCATAACCTCTTTCAAACTGTCAAATGTTCCCGTTAACATTGCCACGGATCCTGCATATGCATATCCAAACGAGATTCCTAATGGCAGGGATGCATTTTCGGAAATCAATCTTTTACCATCTCGGACAGTGTAAGTAGTTAGTGACCACACAGCAAAGATCACCGTGAAGGCCATCAACAAACCTTCTTCGATTAGTGTTGATGCTTCGCTAGGATTCATCTGAGCCCTTCGATAAATGCTGAATGCGTGCCAGGTGATAAATAATTGAGCAACAATCATCCATTTGAATGAAAAACCAGCAAGGCCCTTTTCATTCCCTGCTGATTCTCTCTCATCTCTCGTGAGCCACATCGTAATGACTTGCAATACAATGCTAATTGCAAGGAATGCAAATCCGCCAAGTAACGCATCTTGGAAATTCATTTGCTCTGCATCAGTAGCCATTTGTCCAATCCAGATTATGATAAAAGCAAATACTTGGACAATTACAAATTGGGACGCAGTAGATGCCTTCTCTCGATATGTGTGTAATTTTGCATCACCCAATCCATTAGCCAGCCATTCTACCATTCCAGTTCTAAACGATGCTGCTTGTGCGATAGACCAGACTATGAATAGTGATGCTAACATTGGAGATATCCATTCATTTCCTTGTCCTCCCAATATGCTCCACATCAAGCCAACTAATGTTGCTGCCAGAAGTACGGGCACGATAGTTATTCGAAAACTAAACAATAGACGAACAAACCAGTTCGAATCGCCCTTCTCGACAGGTAATTTCGTCAAACTCTGTATTAGTTCCTTATTTGAGAGAGCTGCAATTAGGGTGTATGATACAGACAATGAAATGAAGGCCATTGCAACGAACACTTCTTGTGTGTTAACCAAAAACAACAAGATTGTCGAAATCAGAGCGATCATGATGATGTGGGGTAATGTCCTAGGGGATAGCATATTTTTGATCAATTGCAATATTCCAATCTGTTCAAATTGGTCTTCAATTACTTCAGACATGCCTCTCGCCTAACAGGGGCGAGTAGTGCCATCATGTTAAGTCAAGTGGCATTAACCGACATCTATGGCCAAGAAGTTGTCCAAGGCTTTGCGGGGCAAACGTCGTTGGATTGGTTGTAATTGCGAGGGTTTTGAATCACGTAGTGACTTAGAAAAACATCTTGAAGATTTTCCGGTCAAACTTTACGACTTTGAGAATGAAAAATGCATCCTTGTTGTTTCTTTAGATAATTATGAAGAAACTAAGTCTAAATTGACTAGTGGTCGTGTCATTAGCCAAACCTCAAGTGGAAAAATAAGATTAGTTCGGGACCGAATGGGATTTACTCGTAAGCCTAGAAAGCGTTGAAATGCTTCATACTCTAGCGCTTGATATGGGAGCGGGCGGAGAGGCACCACCTGTCAAGGGTGAGAATGTGATGATACTCATCGGTTCATCGATTCTACTCCTTATGTTTATCATTCAAACATGGGTCGTTCCAACAGTGATAGACGAAGACTCCAATTCCCAATTTGAGGTTAAATATGACCTTTCAGAAGACGATTCATTCACCTTAGAAGTGATTGAGGGTGAAGTTACACCTACTGTGACTTCTCCTTCAGGCGATGTGGAAACTTTCAGCAACGAAGATTCGAAATGGGAATACATTGCTGAAGAATCCGGAGTACATACTTTCAAATTTTATTCAGTTGAAGATTCTGTGGTTGAATATTCAGTTAGCAGAGGTCTGATCTATGATTTCGCATTATATCCTATCGGTGCTGCAATTTTGGTATTTGGAATTGTTAAGAAAATATCGTTACAAGAGGAAGAGCCTATCGAAGCAGTCTTGGAAGATTAAACCCAGGTGATGTCTTCTCCATCATCGATTATCTTACCCGCTAGTATTAACTCTCCGCGCTCGTTCAGGTCAAAATCTCTGAAGATAGTATTCTTATATTTAGGCAGACCAAGGGCTTTCATCTGTTCTAGAGTTTCCTTTCTTATTTCTTCATATCTAATTGCAGGTAAGTCATCTCTACATTCCAATAATGATGCCAGCTCGCAATGCAGTCTGCGGTCGAACTCTTCGAATTCAATTTCCAATACTTCATCTAAGAATGCAATGTCGAAATCAGAATTGTGAGTTGCTGTTTTCAAATTTATTCCGATTCCTAATACGACTCTCATGCCTTTCTGAATCGTTATTCCTTCCGCCAAAATCCCACATAATTTCCTGCCATCGATTAGAATATCGTTCGGCCATTTCAAATTCAATTGTTTATCCCGCAATGAATTAATGACGGCTAATCCCCCCGATAATTGCAAATGTCCTGGGTTAATTCCTTTGCCTTCTGCTACTATCCAAGAGCCAGCATAGCAACCTTCTATAGAGGCCCACTGGCGTTTCCTTCTTCCTTTACCTGCTGTTTGTAATCTTGTCGAAAGATGTGTGCCAATTCCACTTTCCAGAAGTAGGTCATCATTGGTTGAACCGGTTTTTTCAATATACCTATTTTCAGCTCCCTCGTATGGTCGCCAAAAACACTTCAATACTAACGTTTCACCATCTTCAAAATTTAATTCGTCCCAGATTCTGTGAGCAAAATAATTGCTATCAGTTATCGATTCTTTTCGTCCTAATACCAGAATTCTGCCCTGAGGTGAGAGTAGTTGGTTGCTTGCCACAATCCGTAACAACCTGTTGCCTAGCCCCCGTTCGTCAGTATCGATTAGAGCAGCCTCTTCCATCGGTCCTAGAACCTGTTCGATTTCTTTTGGATCGATGTATGGTAAATTCCAAATTATTAGGTCATATTTTTCTTTGAATGGAAATGGCTCAGGACCAATCCCTCCCTCTCTAATCTCTCCGATGAATCCATTAGCGGATAAATTTCCGACTGTGGCGGCCACGGCGAAGGGGTTCACATCACATCCGCTAACCTTCCATCCCATGTGATTTGCAAGGATTGAAAGTGCTCCTGACCCACATCCAATCTCGAGTAATTTACGTCCTCGGCCAGGGCCTAATGCGATTAATCTACGCGCAAATAAGTCGGTGTCATCTCTTGGGGGATACACAGTTGGAGGTATAATAAGCGTGAATTTGAGGTCACCAGTAGGGGTCCAAAAAGAGGTACTGGGCTCTCTTTGCAACCTCTCTACTTCAAACTCTGCATCTTCAGCAGAAAACACCTCATCTTTTTCCATCCGGCTCAACCCTCCGTCTATGCCGAAGCCTTTATGCCTCTTGGCGATAAGAGCGGTACAGAGACGAACCCCTTCGTCATACGCCCTTCGTGATGCGTTCAGCGTGCTTTTTTTGCTGGCAAAGGATTTAAGTACCCTTCACAGGTCGGCCAGAAAGCCCAACACATACATTTGGGCCTGTAGCTTAGTCAGGTAGAGCTTCCGGCTTTTAACCGGACGGTCGCGGGTTCGAACCCCGTCAGGCCCGCCTCCTGGGTTCAGGAACGATGTATGTGAGGGCTACTGGGGTGAATTTGATTGGTAGTTAAATCGGCAACCAAGAAGCGTTTGATGGAAATGGGAATTGCTGAGGAATACGCTCACAAATTGGCCACGGACCGTAACATGACTGATATCAAGGCCATGACGGCTGATGAAATCGCTTCTTGTCTTGGAGTATCGAAAGATGATGAAATATTTACTGGGGCTATGAACGCTCTAGCAGAACTGGGTAATCGACGTCAAAAACGCCGTAGCCGTAAAATTACAATTTCTAAGAAAGCCCTAGATGATGATGATATGGATTTGGCTGGAACCAAATTCAATGTACTCAATCACGTTCTTGTTCCTCACCAGGAACTAATACCAGTGGAAGATGAAGAATCTGCATTGGAGCCATGGGGCTTACTCGCCATTGATGAAGAAACAGGCGAACCCCGACTAGCCAAGGAACTTTTACCAAAGGTCCTGATTACCGATCCAGTTGTCCAAGTGATTAAGGAAACAGTTGAGCGTGAACGTGAAGCAAATTCTGAAGGGGATGAGGAACATGTTCCTCTTCCTGCAGGATGGATTGCTGACCGCGTAATCAAGGTTATCCGCAAATCACCATCTGCTGGTGTTTCAGTTGCATATCGACTGATAGTGGAGGGCAGCTGAGGCTGGGGTGAATATCATGAAGGAAATTATTGAATCATTTTTCAAGACACGTAGTTTAGTTAATCACCAACTGGCATCATACGACGATTGTATCCCAACCGGTGACAATTCTGTTTCACGCATGGAGAAAATCGTCAGAAGTATCCGTGTAGGTACTGATGAGGAAGTCGAAGATGAGCATGGCGGTTTAGTCAAACTTGACGTAATCGACCAAGACATCATCATCCGCGTCAAGAACATCCAACTCGGAGAACCAACAATTCGTGAGGCCGATGGTAGTGACCATCCATCCTCACCTATGGAGTGCAGACTTCGTAAGTTGACTTACATGTCACCTGTACGTATGGATTTCACAATATACCGTAATGGCGTTCCTGGGCAACCTGAAAAGGGTGTTCAAGTTGGAAACATGCCTATTATGGTTAGAAGCCGTCGTTGTAACTTGCATGCAAATCATATTGCTGGTGACCGCGTACTTCACCCAACTACTTCAGATGAAGACCAGAAGATGTGGGATGATTTGCTACGTGTTAAGGGAGAAGATCCTCTGGACCCAGGAGGCTATTTCATCATTAATGGTACAGAACGTGTTCTTATCTCGATGGAAGACCTTGCACCTAACCGTGTAACAGTTGAGATTAACAAGCGATATGCCAAGAAGACAGAAGTTGCAAAGATTTTCTCTCAGAAAGATGGTATGAGAAAACCTCTAACTGTTGAGAAGCGCCGTGATGGAATGTTGATGGTTAAGATTAGTACTGCTGGTACTACCGCAATTCCTGTTGTCCTATTGATGAGAGCACTTGGAATCGAAAACGACCAAGAGTTGTTCCAAGCAATCGCAGGACCAACTGAAACCTTCAAGTTCATCGTTGCCAACATCAACGAAGTAAAGGATAACGAAGAGTATGCAGTTGATTCACTTGATGAAGCCCACCAGTGGCTTGAGAAGAAATTCGCAGCAGGACAGCAAAAAGAGTATCGTGAAGCACGCGTCACTCAATTGCTAGACCGTGAACTTCTCCCCCATCTTGGCGACCAATTCGAGGACCGCAAGAAGAAGGCGATTTTCCTTGGACGTATTGTTCGACAAGTTTTGGAAATGGCTATCACTAGCCGTAAACCAAATGACAAGGACCACTATGCAAACAAGCGTGTTCGTTTAGCTGGTGACTTGATAGAAGATTTATTCCGTGTATCCATGGGACAACTCGCTCGTGACTTGAAGTACCAATTAGAAAGGCACCACAATCGTAAGCGTGAACTAAAGATCACCTCGTGTTTGAGACCTGACGTTCTAACAAGTAAAATCATGCACGCTCTTGCTACAGGTAACTGGGTAGGTGGCCGTTCAGGTGTAAGTCAATTACTAGACCGAACCACCTATCTTTCAGCCCTATCTCACATGCGCCGTGTAACCAGTCCTCTGGTCCGCAGCCAACCTCACTTCGAGGCACGTGACCTGCACCCTACTCAGTGGGGCCGATTATGTCCTAACGAAACACCAGAAGGTCAGAACTGTGGTCTTGTAAAGAATGCAGCTCAAATGATTGATATTTCTGAAGCAGTTCCTGAAACTGAAATCAGGTCCAGATTAGATGAAATGGATGTATTCCAGCCTGACGACTGGACTAATGGTGACAGAATTCACGTTAATGGTGACATTTACGGAATCCACAAGCGTGGTAAGAATCTAGTTACTCAATTCAAGAATGCACGTCGCCGTGGAGCAATACGCTCTGAAGTTTCAATCAGATACGATACTCAGAACAATGATATCTTCATCAATACTGACAAAGGCCGAATTCTTCGACCTGTGCTAATTCTATATGACGGGGCACCACGTTTGACTCAGAAGCACCTAGAGATGGTTTCTTCTGGAGAAATGACATTCAAGGATTTAGTCAATGAAGGTGTAGTCGAATGGGTCGATGCAGAAGAGGAAGAAGACCTCTACATTTCACCTCGTCCTTTCACTTTACCTGAAGCAATCCCTGAAGGAAACAAATTCGCCGGACGCCCAGTAAGCCATTCAACAATAACATGGCTAAACCTTGGTGAGCCAGGTGCAACTACCGCTAAGTTACAGGCTGACATTACAATGCCTAATGGTGACAAAGAAGTAGCAATATTCGATGTTGACTTGTTGTACACTAGCGAACACACACACTGTGAAATCGACCCTCAGTTGGTCCTCGGAGTGTGTGCTTCACTAATTCCATACCCAGAACACAACTCAACACCGCGTGTTACTGGTGGAACAGCGATGGTCAAACAATCACTTGGTCTTCCAAGTGCAAACTATCGCCTACGCCCAGATACTAGGTTGCACATCTTGCACTACCCTCAGCGTTCAATCACTTACACGCAAGCTATGGACACTACAAAGTTCGACAGCCGACCGGGTGGTCAGAACTTCATTGTTGCAGTTATGAGCCTACATGGATACAACATGCAGGACGCAGTAATCATCAACCGCTCAAGTGTACAACGTGCATTGGGTCGTTCAACGTTCAACCGTACATACAATGCTGAACGCCGCCGTTTCCCTGGTGGTCAAGTTGATGAAATCGAAATACCAGGTACTGGACTTGAAGAAGTCAAGGGCCTGAAGCCAGTTGGCTCTTACGATCACTTAGAAGGCGATGGATTGCCACACCCAGAGAAATACCTCGAAGGTGGAGATGTCCTAGTCGGAAAGACAAGCCCTCCTCGTTTCTTAGAAGAAACAGGTGCTGGCGCATTCTTACAAGCTCAAGAGCGCCGAGAATCATCCATGCCTATTCGCCATGGTGAGAAAGGCTGGGTCGACAACGTGTATGTTACTGAATCTTTGGATTCTGGACGCCTTGTACGTTGTATGGTTCGCTCCCACAAAGTTCCTGAAGTCGGCGACAAGTTCGCTTCTCGTCACGGACAGAAGGGAGTTATTGGTCGTCTAGTCAATGAAGAAGACATGCCATTCACTCGTGATGGTATCGTCCCAGACCTGATTATCAACCCTCACGCTATTCCATCCAGAATGACTGTAGCGCACGTTCTAGAAATGATCGGTGGTAAAGTCGGTTCCCTAGAAGGACGCAGAATCGATGGAACTGCATTCCGTGGAGAGAAGGAAGGAAGTCTACGTGACAGCCTAGTACGCAATGGTTACGATCACACTGGTCGTGAAGTAATGATGAATGGTGAAACAGGCGAAACATACCCTGCCGAAATCTTCGTTGGATGTATTTACTACCAGAAACTCCACCACATGGTGTCTGGAAAGATTCACGCTAGAAGCCGTGGGCGTGTACAGATTCTAACCCGTCAGCCGACAGAAGGTCGTGCTCGTCAGGGTGGTTTGCGATTCGGAGAGATGGAACGTGATTGTCTGATTGCACATGGTGCATCGATGGTTATCAAGGACCGTCTATTGGACGAATCCGATGGTATCGATTTGTTCGTGTGTGCTCAATCTGGGCACGTCGCTTGGTTCGATCCAAAACGACGCACATATGTTTCGCCAATTCATGGCGACGGAGCCGAGGTGTACAAGGTACAAACCTCATATGCATTCAAGCTACTACTGGATGAGATGAAAAGTCTCGGAGTGGCAATGCGCTTAGAACTGGAGGACCGCAGATGAGTCGAAATAGCACAACTATGATTCCAAAGAGAATCGCTAGCATCCGTTTTGGATTGATGGACCCTACAGAAATTCGTAAGATGTCTTCTGTAGAAGTTAAGACTGCAGACACATACAAGGATGATGGTCACGCTTACCGCCAAGGTTTGATGGACCCCCACATGGGTGTTATTGAACCAGGACTACTTTGTCCAACTGACAATTGTAAGTACGACGAAAGTCCAGGTCACTTCGGTCATATCCAACTAGAATTACCTGTAATTCACATTGGTTTCGTTAATCTGATTAAGACTGCATTGAAGGCTACATGTAATTCATGCAGCAAGATTTTGTTGCACGATGCAGATGGAACGCACCCGTCTAATCCTGGTCTGTCTGAGCAGGATTACTACCGTGCTCGTGTTCGTGATTTAATCACCAAGCACGGTGTAGGTTCAACAGAGTTCTCTAAGATTATCAAGGAAATCGAGAAGAAGACTTCCGAAGCTAAGAGAACTATCTGTATGCACTGTAAGTCCCAGCAAGGAAAGATTGTCTTGGACAAGCCTACAACCTTCAAGGAGAATATTGCTGCACAAGGTGGCGGTAAGGCTACTGAGAGGAAGTTGAATGCTCGTGATATTCGTGAATGGCTACAAGGTATTCCAAAAGACCACCTGATATTCTTAGGAATGAACAGGGAAAACCGTCCTGAGTGGATTATTTTGAAGGTACTTCCTGTACCTCCAATTACTGTTAGGCCATCGATTACACTAGATTCGGGAGACCGTTCAGAAGACGACCTTACTCACAAGTTGGTCGATGTTCTGAGAATTAACCAGAGGCTACGTGAAAACCGTGACGCTGGTGCTCCACAATTGATTGTTGAAGATCTTTGGGAACTTCTACAGTACCACGTTACTACATACTTCGATAACCAAACAAGTGGGATTCCACCTGCAAGACACCGCTCTGGAAGAACACTGAAGACACTTACACAGCGCCTAAAGGGTAAGGAAGGTCGTTTCCGTTCTAACCTTTCAGGTAAGCGTGTAAACTTCTGTGCCCGTTCCGTTATATCTCCAGACCCATACCTTGGAGTTAACGAAGTTGGAGTTCCAACTAAGATTGCAAAGGAATTGACTGTACCAATTCGTGTTACTACACGTAACCGCGAACAAATGCGTCAAATGATTCTTCGTGGTCCAGATGTACACCCAGGTGTAAACTATGTAATTCGTGGTGACAAGCGCCGTGTTCGAATTAACGAAAGAAGCCGTCTAATCAATGCCGGTTTCCGCTGCCACAACCCTGAATGTATGGAAGAGACAACAACTAGGTTTGACTTACATCAAGTACTTCCTGCACCAAACTTCCTGCCGGGACTTAGTAGTCAAGAAGTTCGTAACTCGTGAAGAAGCAGTTGCTGGTGGAGAAGAACTGGTCACCTACGCTATCGACGAAGCAGCAACTATTGCTAATCTACGTGGAGAAGACATCCGATGGTACTTCCATTGCCTGAAGATGACCCTCGTGCAGTATTACACCACCGTTGGAAGTTTGAACTTGCTAACCCGGATACCGAATATCCTGAGAACCTTAATGTTGCATGCCCACACTGTGGAAGCCCAGATAATGAATGGGAGAGACGTACACGTGTCGAAGACCGTTTGGCTACTGTTGACATGAACGGAAATCCTAAGCCTGGTCTGCTGGTAGAGCGTCACTTAATCGATGGTGATGTAGTAATCTTCAACCGACAGCCTTCATTGCACAGAATGTCAATGATGGTTCACGAAGTTCGTGTAATGGAAGGGCACACTTTCAGATTCAATCTGGCAGTATGTACTCCATATAACGCTGATTTCGATGGTGACGAGATGAACTTGCACGTAATTCAGGGAGAAGAAGCACGTGCTGAAGCTAAGATCTTGATGCGTGTTCAGGAACACATCCTAACACCTCGTTACGGTGGCGCAGTTATTGGCGGTATACACGACCATATTTCTGGCGCATATCTTCTATCAAGGCCAGGGACTCAGATATCAAAGCGTAATGGATTAGAAATGCTAGGTAATATCGGATACACCGGTGAGATGACCTGAAGTTCACAATGGTCCAAAGGGTGAATATTTCAATGGAGAAGATTTGATCTCAGTTATCATTCCAAAGAATATCCACCTGAGATTCCGTAGCCGTTCCAACGACGATGTTGTTGTTAAGAACGGAAAAGTCACTGGTACTCTGGATAAGAGAGCAATCGGTGCTGAAGATGGTCGACTTTTGGATGCTATTGTTCAGACCAATGGTCCAACAGAGGGTGCGAAATTCTTAGATGAATTTACTCGCCTATCTATTGCTGCTTGTACATCTCTAGGATTTACAACTGGAATTGATGATGAAGATTTATCTGCAGAAGCGCTTAGTGAAATCGAGCGTCACAATGCTGAGGCTCGTGCTGAAGTACAAGCAGAATTAGCTAAGTTCGGAAAGGACGGACGTGGATATGAAGCCCGACCTGGAAGAACACCAAAGGAAACTCTCGAAGAGAATATCATGGTCATTCTAGACCTTGGTAAGCAAGCAGCAGGTAACGTGGCTAAGGATGAACTGAACCAAAGTGGCAACTCAAACGCTGCAGTTGGAATGGCGATATCTGGTGCTCGTGGTTCAATGGATAACCTAACTATGATGGCAGGAAGTATCGGGCAAGCAAAGGTTCGTGGTGCACGTCTAGAACGTGGATACCACCAGCGTGTTCTTCCTCACTTCAAGCGTGGAGGACTCGGTGCTCCAGAGAAGGGATTCATCTCTTCTTCATTCAAGCGTGGTCTAGAACCAACTGAATTCTTTATGTTGTCAGTATCTGGTAGAGAATCACTGGTTGATACAGCGGTTCGTACCAGTAAGTCCGGATACATGCAGCGTCGTTTGATTAACGCAATGGATGACTTGAAGGTATACAATGATGATAACTTGTCTGTACGCAATACTGCAAACAGAATTATTCAATTCCAATATGGAGAAGACGGAATCGACCCTAGCCGTGGAGTACACGGTAAGCCTTTCAACATCGATGTCGTTGTTGATGAAGCATTGGGAACCGATGGTCCTACCAAGCGTAAGGACGAAGAATTATCGTGATAGCGAAGACAAGAATTTCGATCTTGGCTATGGCGAAGGAGATTCTGAGGCAGCAGCTGGAGGTGATGACGTTGATGGTAGTAAAGAGTGCAACAAAGAAGAAGCTCATGGACATGTTAGTCCCTGAAGAATTTGCTCACAAGCTGGCTGATGACCGTAAGTGGGATGACGTAAAGGTCTTGACCGCTCAAGAAATCGCACAGTTCTGTGAAACAGATTCAGATACAGCAGCAAGAATTCATGGTATCATTACAGGTGCATCTGCTTCTAAGCAGTGATTCTACAGGTGATGCTAATTCTGCGACCACCTCAGTTCGACTACGCCGTGGAACACGTCGCCGACGTACTGCAAAGACAGTTCAGGAACTGGAGTCCTATGACCCTGAAGACTAAACTTGCAACATATGTTGATGACCTTGCAGAAGACCCTGTTTTCAAGTCTATTGAAGCCGCAGCGGAATCTAGTGGTGCAATCTTCTACGCAGCAAACAATTCACGATTTGACCGAAGCAGTTCACGACCGTGAGAAAGCAAAGCTGACAAAGAAGCAGGCTGAAGCCCTAGTTGCTGAAGCAGCAAAGGCTCAAAATATGGCTAAGATTGACCCGTTCGAGGCAGCAGGAATTATTACTGCTCAATCGATTGGTGAACCTGGAACTCAGATGACAATGCGTACTTTCCACTATGCGGGTGTAGCAACAGTCAACGTAACACAAGGTCTACCTCGTATTATTGAGATTGTAGATGCTCGAAAGGTGCCTAATACCCCTACGATGACAATACGTCTCGATGGTGACAAGAGCTATCTCCAGATGCAGCAGAAAACTTGCTGCAGC
>CASIBX010000005.1 GCA_949373075.1 Candidatus Poseidoniaceae archaeon
CTGCTTTGGACTTCATAACAACATTTGCACGCCTTCATGGAATGACCAGAGATGAGGCGACTAAGGAGGCGCAGCAAGAGTTCTATGCATTCGTATCCTTAGATGAAGTAATGCACAAGAGAATTGGTCAGTATTCTCAAAGGGAATGCGTCAGAGAGTAAAGATCGCTCACGCACTGGTCAATGACCCAGAACTGATTGTTCTAGACGAGCCGCTTACAAGGGGTGCGACCCGTCTCGCTCGAACTACAATAATGAATGTGATCAAGCAATTAGGCGCAATGGGTCGAACTGTTTTGGTTTCAAGCCACATATTGCATGAGATTGAGAGAATAACAGAGCAAATAGTAATCCTACACCGTGGCCGAGTTCTAGCACTCGGAAACTCTCATTCGATAAGAGAAATGCTTGACCAGCATCCCCACAAAATTGTATTGGATTGTGAAAACCCAAGGAAATTAGCGAACAGTATGATTCAGTTAGAAGAAGTAACTGGAATCTCTTTTGTTAATCCGAATAAACTTCTGATTGAGACAAAGCACCTTGGAGAAGTCCACAAGAAATTACCACAACTAATCGTTGATAGCGGGCAATTAGTTACTGGAATCGATAATCCAGATGATGACCTTCAATCGATTTTGATGTACCTTACAGGGGGTTCATTATGAGTAATAGAATGGACACTATTTGGTCTAAATTAGACCGCAAGTCTACAGCTATTGCTGAATTCACCATGCGACAATATCGTACGAGGATTTCAACATGGGTTGTGATGGGAGCATCAGTAGTTGCGATATTCTTGATGCTATTATTCTACATCGATGCAATGAATACTGAAATTGAAGCGATCGATAATGATGGAGATTCATTTGATACCGATGGCGATGGGTACCCTGATGGTCAGGAAAGGTTAGAGGGAACTAATCCAAATTCTGACGAGTCCTACCCAAGTTGGGTCGAACCAGACCCGCCTGAAAAATGGATAAATGAAGACGACATTGATTGGGATAGTTTGGGCGAAGGGGACAATAGTGTAGGCAAAGACGATGATGGAGATTGTCTATCGCAGGACACTAGTAGTCAAAGAGATTCAAACGACAACAATGTTGATTGCGATATCGAAGTCAATGTGGATTCATTAAACTCTACAATCACTATCGATGCAGACAATAATGTAGATGAAGACCCTGATGAGGAAAGGTATGGCAAAGAAGCCAGTCATAGAGCATTTATCCTAGGTATTGGGAAATTTGGAATCATATATTTGCTAGGAATATTCCTTCCATTATTTTTGGCTACAGGGCTGATTAGAGAGGAGATGAGCGAAGGTACGATTCACTATATGCTCGCCAAACCAATTGCGAGGGGAGAAGTCCTGCTGTACCGAATGCTTGGTTATCTTGGAGTGACTTGGCCATTCATACTATCACTGTGCTTTGTGCTCGCCCTCATAACAGGTTTCACGGGTCCCGGTGATGGCTTGTTTAGATGGGCAGACTTAGGAGTGTGGATGTCGATTGCTTGGGCTGCGATGATGGTTTCTTTGGTTTATGGAACCATATTTTGTGGCTTCGGAATAATTTGGAAAAACGGTGTAATTCTAGCGATTTTGTTTTCTGCTTGGGAATTAGGAATGGTTTTCGTAACTATTATTGGGGGCGGAGATTCATCAATTAGATACTTCTCAGTAGTCGGCTGGGGCATAATCATCGTAGATGCAGGCACTGCAATCTGTTGGCCAGATAATTGGCAATTAATCGAAATCGGGCTATGGGGTGGAGGTCAAGGAGAGCAAAATTGGCTTGGCGAGTATGAATACGCAGCACTTCCAGGTGCAGAACCGTTAGCTGCATTCAGCAGTAGTAGTAATTTAGGTGTTAGCGAATGGATAGCATTCGTAATTTCAACTCTTGTGTTATTGTTCCAAGGAATAATGTCATGGTTTATCGGGCAGGCTATTTTCAAAGGTAAGGAAGTGGATTGATGGGTGATATGGAGCGTTTTGAAGGCGATTTGTCAAGCCTGTGGAAATTGCAAAATTTACCCCCGATACATCACCTGACCTGGGATTGGTGGTGGTGGCTTGTCATGCTTGATGATGATGACGGTAATCCAGCAGGAAAGCAACTGATGGTTTTGTGGTCCACTAAAGATAATCCTCTTGTGGAGGTTAACGGGTTCCCATGGAAACCTGCTGGCAGACCTGGTTTCGACAAAGATGGAGGAATTGCCATGGATGGAATGGTTGCTGCTTGGTGGTATGATGGAAAGGAACTAATTGAGCCTTTAATCCTTGAAGAAAGCCGAATAATAGTAATCGCAGAAGACCACCCGGATTGGCCACATGAAAAAGGCGGAATCGTAGCATCAAATACTGAAAACGAATTCTCGATGGGACTTAGCCCTGATGAGGGTAAATTCTGGCTACGCCTGGACACTGAACATGGTGATTTCAATTTGGAAATGCATCCTTGGAACAAAGCGATGTCGAGCATGAAAGTTGCTCAGGCAGAATACGGAATGGGGATGGGATACGGAATCTCTAGATTACACGGAGCACTATGCAGCGGCACTATCGATGGAAAGGAGGTAAATGGGACGGCTTACTTCCAGAAAGTATGCGTTCAGGCCCCATCTCCGCCATGGTTTTGGGGAATGTTACACTTAGATGATGGCTCGTACATAGACTGGTTTTTGCCACACGTATCTCCGACTATCACAGCTAAAGATTCGCGTCCTTGGAAGAATAGGGATGTTACGCACTTGCCACTATCGATGGGTGGTTTATTCCATGATGTGAGCCGAAATCGTAGTGAGAAATTTAGTGAAGTTCGAGTTGAAAGAACCTGTGATGAAGGTGGCTTGCCCACATTCCACGTTCACATGTGGAATGGAATTACTGAAATTCGAATTGAGGCGAGAGCTGTTACTAGGGCACATTGGACATTCGATCAGCCTA
Source organism: Candidatus Poseidoniaceae archaeon (assembly GCA_949373075.1). Lineage (GTDB taxonomy): Archaea > Thermoplasmatota > Poseidoniia > Poseidoniales > Poseidoniaceae > MGIIa-K1. The sequence continues at coordinate 2,959 of CASIBX010000005.1, forward strand.
CACGGGGAGGCATGAAGTCACACCTAACTTACAATGAATACCCCTTAGACGTCACTAAATTGGAAATTGATGATGAAAAAGGAGTACGTAACCGCCGTGATTGGGGAACCATTCGTGGAAATGCAGAACACTCATGGGGACTTCTCCATTGAGTAAATCGCCGCAAGGTTCATCATCGACCATGTTTTGTTAGTTATTGGGAAGAGGTTATTATGTCCGACGAGGAAGTATCACCTGCTGAAGAAAAAACTACCGAATCGCCATCTACAGATGATGTTTCAAAGGTTGAAAAAACAGATTCAAATGCAGGAATTCGAGAGAAATTCCGCTTGACTGCAGATGAAGAAATTCTAAAGGATATCAAACCCTCAATGTTTGCATTTACACCTATGTATGGAGTAGCTTTACTCGTCCTGTTTGCACATTGGATGTTTGAAATTGATTGGGATGATGGAACTACAATGTCTAGTATCCTCGATGGCATCATATCATTTGGTAAAGTAGGAAACTTTGGCTTCGTTATTGTGATGTTAGCAATAACATGGTTTAACAGAATGCTGAATGGAGCAACAAGTGGTAAATGGACTACAATGTATTTACTGGTTGTAACATTTACACCAATGATTCTGAGTATCGACAATATTCTCGAATCATTGGGAATCATTGAGAGCGGTTTTATTCCACTTGACGAGTTCTATTACCTGACATTCGGCATATTTTGGTCTGTTCTCTTCGTAGTACTGGCCATTTTCTATCAACGTAGTTTCCACTATGCAATCACCAACCACAGAGTTATTTTCACTCAACATTTGATTATTCCAGGAGATGGACGAAGAATCCTCTTTGACAATATCAATGAGATTAGAACTCAGAGGACCTTCATGGGCGCTATGCTGGGATACAACACCATCATTTGCGACACTGGAAGCCAACTGGGAATTGGTGAAGATTCTATGTCAATTTCAGCTGGAACTGCAGGAGGTTCAGATTCAAACAGTCCCGATTCCGATATAACAAAGAGTCTGTTCAAGCGAATGTTTGCCTTCATTACTTACCAAAGAACTCGCAAGATCGATTTACCTGACCCAAGATTCTCATTCTTTTGCATAACAAACTGGAAATCTGTAGAGAACCTACTCAATGAAATGCATCAGCGACACAGCCAATCTGGAATTCTAAACGACTTGAAAGACCAGATTGCAGAAAGTCAGTAATTACACATAGGTTTCAAAAACCTGTTCCCTGAGGCATGGGTATGAGCGAACACATCCAGCAGGCTGGGATAGCACTATCTAGTGGACAATTTGACGAAGCAATGGCACTTTTCGACAAGGCTCGAGAAGCTGAGCCAGATAATGCAGTAGCTCACTATGGATGGGCAGAATCTGCTTTCATGAGACTTTCTATGGACATGGCTGAAGATGTACCTGCTGGCAAGATAATGCAGGTTTACAAGAAGGCAATGCAATTGGATGAAGAAAACCTAGAGTATGTTGCTTCATTTGCTAACTTTTGCCTTGATTGTGGTAGAATACCTATGGCTATCAAAGAATACCAGCGCCTAGAAAAGATGGCTGACTTGAATGAAATCCCGGTAGAAGACACACTATTCGATGCTAGCCGATTGATTGTTGATGCAATCGAAAGAGTTGGCCAAGGGAGAGATAATCCAATGATTCAGCCTTGGCTGAAGCAATCCCTGATCTGGGCAGTAGGTGGCCTTGGATTTAGTAAGGAAGATGCAGTAACTGCTCTAAGTTCAGAGTGAGGTGGAACAGAATGGGGAAGGCGCGAATCGCCTTCCGTTTCGGCCATTATGGCGATTGCTATCATGGTAGTCAAGTTCAACCAGATGTTCCTACCGTTCAAGGCGAGTTCATGCACATTTTCAAGAAGAAGTTGAAATGGACAAAAGAAAGAATGCCAGTTCCTATGGCAAGTAGAACCGATTCAGGAGTCCATGTTCGCCAAAATGGTGGGTTCATTGACATTGACCAAAACCGCTGGGATGCGATGGGTGAAATCGGATTCATGAAGGCTGTTGGCCATCAAATTCCAGATAGTATAACGCTAATCGATGCCATGCAAGTCGATGAAGAATGGAGTCCAAGACGGGCACTGCACCGAACATACAGATATCGTTTGGAGTGTATGGAAGGCTGGGTTAATCCAGACCCTGAAGAGTTTGAACATCTATGCTCGCTTTTCGAAGGCGAACACGAGTGGGATAATTTCTGTCGCAGAGAGACAAACCGTTCGACTACAAGAGTTGTTGAATCTTGCCGACCATGGATAAACTCTGGCCGTATTGTAGGGTTTGAGATTATAGGTGAAGCATTCATTTGGAATCAGGTTAGAAGAATCGCAAATGCGATTTTTGCAGTAACGACGAATTACGAAAGTATCGACAAGATAGTCGAGGCACGCGACAATCCTCACACTGAAATAGACCTCGGATTGGCAGAAGCTGATTGGTTAATTCTCTGGGCTGTTTCGTGGGAAGGTATACCTGAACTGAAATCTACCGAGCCCGTAATTCCTATACCAGACCATTCAAGTTCACGTTGGCAAGAATTATGCCGCCAACAACAAAAGGAAATTTTGATTAGGCAATTTGACCTTATTCAAGGACAATACTAACTTCATCTCCATCGACCAAATCGCAAGATTCTCTCAAGAAGATTCCTGCAATCACTTCAACTACGTCTTCATGACGAGTTAAGTCTGGAATTAGAATTGCGCAATCATGTCTACCATCACCGCAACTAATACTTCCAAGGAATGCGGTAGCCCCACCGAATGAAACACCATCTCTGTCAAACCCTTTGATCCTATGAGATTCAATATCACTTGCCTCGCCCTCTTCAAGGCCTGCAGTGACTCGTAATTTTTGATATAAAGTTAGAGATTCGCCTTCTACCTTGACATTCAGAGTACCTGGCCAAGCACTTTGACCAATGATTTGTTTGAATTGTTCCTGATAGTGTTCTTGCGACATGAAAATGTGGGCTCGACCAAGTCCAGATGAGACAATACCCTCGATGCGCATGACTCGGCGAAAGGCCTCTCATTGATGACTGTTCTGTAACTTGGGGAAACAACATGTAGAACAACCACTTGGGTCCAACATGGCAGGAGACCTATCTTGGATGGAAGAGCGATATTCGCATCTTGAAGAACAATCTTTACTGTGGGAACCTCCAACACTTGAAGGAGCGAATCAACCGCGCTGTATGATGGATGGAAAGCCTACAATCATGCTTTCGGCTAATAATTACCTTAACCTAACCACACACCCTAAGGTGGTTGAAGCATCGATTGCAGCCACTAGGAAATATGGTGCTGGAAGCGGTTCGGTCAGAGCGATTGCAGGAACGATGGATATTCACTTGGAAGCAGAGGATAAAGTCGCAGAATTCAAGGGAGTTGAATCATCACTAATTTATTCTGCAGGATATACTGCAAATGTAGGACTAATTCCTTCTTTGGTTCAAGGCAAGCAGGATGTAATTATTTCAGATGCCTTAAATCATGGCTCAATTATCGATGGTGTACGATTAACAAAAGCACAACGTGCGGTTTTTCCTCACAATGACATGGGTGCTTTCGAGCAAGTTCTCAAAGAGCATGAAAGTGCTGACCGTAAACTCGTAATTGTTGACGGTGTTTTCTCTATGGATGGAGATATTTGTCCTCTCGATGAATTAACCGCACTTGCGGAAGAGTACAATGCCATGGTGATGGTTGATGATTGTCATGGTGAAGGTGTTCTTGGGGATGGAGGCAGAGGAATTGTAGACCATTTCAAACTTCAGGGAAGAGTTGATTTTGAAGTAGGTTCATTCTCTAAAGCACTTGGAGTGCAGGGTGGAATTCTAGCCGGTAAAGAAATCGTTAGGAAGCACGCATTGAATCACTCTCGTTCATGGTTACTTTCCGGTTCGCAACCCCCAGGCGTTGCAGCAGCACAGAAAGCGGCTGTTGAAGTGTTGATGGATGAACCTGAGCATCACGCTAAATTATGGGAGAACACTGAATACTTCCGTGGTGAAATGCAATCATTAGGATTTGATACTGGTGTTTCGACTACACCGATTATTCCTGTAATGTGCGGTGAGTCTTCAGTTGCTAAAGGCCTTTCAAATGAGATGCTAAAGCAAGGTGTAATGGCTGGAGCAATAGTTTTCCCAATGGTTGCTAGAGACAAAGCAAGAGTTAGAACACAAATGTCTGCTGGTCTTACCCGTGAAGACTTAGATGAGGTTCTACGGATCTTTGAGGGCGCAGGTAAGACTGTTGGCCTAATTTGACGGCTAAACCTTTATCGAGAAAAGCAATAACCATCTGGTATGGTCGAAATTGAAAGGATATTATCTCAGAGGGACCGATTTATACTTTGGACTCCAATATTGGCTCTTCTTCTAGTGTTAGCGATGGAGTTCAGCCCATTTTACCAGGTAGAATTCTATGAAACAGACACCGATCTATCGGATGGAGAGAGAACAGTCACTTTCGATTCCTATGACGATTATCAGAGTGTGCATGGTTCATCAGAGGACTATATTGGTTTAAATCAAAGCAGCGAATATTTCGGGGGTAGTATGCAGAATGTCTATGAAATTACTGATCCTGATGATGAAGACTACCTAGGTCTAATGATGGTCGAAGTAGATTCTAAATTATCCACTTGGTTAACAATCTCACTGATTCTTGTTCTCCTTATTATCGTAGGTACCAAGGAGAAAATAAATTTCAATAAATATGTAAATCACGAAACAATCAATGGTGCATCACTAGCATTCATCTCTATAACGAGTCTATTTCTAATTTTCAGTATCATGGGATATGGATCTGAATTTTCGGATCCGTACGGAGATATTGACGATGGTGATTCTAATGAATTCGAGTACAATGACGGGTTCTGGGGAGGATTATATCTCGAAGATGAAAGCTCTGAAGGTGATGTAATCAAGAATGAAATTACATGGGGCCCACATATCGGTTTTCTGCTCATAATTTTCTTATTCACCATTACACTAATAGGCTCGATTTTTTCATTCATTACTCTGTTTGAACAGTTTGATGTTGAACAAAAACCCGAATGGATTTTTTCAGATGAAACATCTGATAAGATCGCAAAAGGCCTCGAAAAACTACCTTCGATTATGATTGCTGCAACAGTAATTTTAGCGATTTGTTCCGTGTTTACTCCATGGTACCAAATCGATCAGACATGGGAAGGTTCGCATGGGGGTGAAGAAAACCGAACGACTCATGAGTTTGCTTGGACGTTATCACCGTTCCTTGTTGTGTTTGATAATCAATCAGGACTTGATGATAAAGTTGCAGGAGAAAAAAGCACTAGTTACGACTCATATTCCGAACATCCAGAATTAGAAAATATTGCTGAGCCTTTGTTAGAACTGAAATGGCCTTTAATCTGCATATTTATTCTTTGCATGCTCGCAGTAACTAAACGCATGTCAAGTAGAATAACCGAAGCCATTGAGGGCGAGGAAAAGTGTTGGAACACATTGTTCATTGCTGCAATTGTCATCTCGATTTCCTTAACTAACTCAGCGTTCGAGGATGGTATATTTGGGAAAGCCGAAGACGACCTAGACGACATGTCAGCGTCATATTACACAAAACCGATGTTTGACGGTGCAAGAGACTCAAATTTCGGACAACAGTACACAGTGGTCACCAATGGCTCCTGGTGGTTGGGAGAAAACGTCTCGACATACCAAGTAGAGATTACATGGGCTAATTCGATTGGTGCAAAATTCGCACAACTCTCCGAGTTAATTGGGTTGTTGGCAATTGCGCTGATTTGGGCACCGTTCACAATCCGACACATTAATCAAACCAAATTTCCAAAGTTAGGACAAGAACAACTGGAATTGTGGAAAGGACGACCTGCAATTGGAGTAATGATAAGTGTTCTACTAATCACATCACTGGGAGGAGGTGTTGGGGAACTAATTGCATCATCAGAATCCTCTGCACCAAAAAGTATTCTGAAATGGAATATCGATTGGGAAAACACTAATGGAAATATTGACGGATCAGCAACGATGTCTGATGGAGAGAGTATCGAAATAAAGATTGATACCAGTGAATTCGAGTTGGGTAACGTCACGTTTGTTGGGGTTTACATCGTATGCGCTGAGGGTGATCAGCAATCACAATTCGACAGCTTCGATTCATTAACTTGGGAGTTAACTGCACCTGAGGGAGTAAATACATCTGGGCTTACAACACAAGGTGATATTACTTGCAGCAACCAAAATCCAGGAGAAGATTACGTATATTGGTTTGGTGATTGGGAATATCCGAGTGGAGAGATTTATGCTCAAAGTTCAGAAGAGGTCCTCAAGATGTTCAAATGGATAAGTTTAGGGGATGGAGTGTGGACCTTAACCCTGACAGCTTCTATCGGAGAGGATTTTAGCCCAATTCAAGATGATGATTCATGCCAACCGAGTTGGGAGATTCAACTCGGTGGAATTGATGGAGTAAGCGCTCTCGTAGATGAAGAATGAGTCATTCTTCTTCTGATTCGAAGGACTCAACTACTTCCATCAGATCTGAATCATCCGATGCAATTTCTTCCCCTTGCTCTTGGAGATATTCTTTCGCTGGTATGTCCTTAAATGGATTGTTGCCATCCTCAATCAAACATAAAATCCTCCAACGAGGAGCCCAAGACAAATGTATGTAAAATGGCCCTGGAATCATCAGTAAACCCCATGAAAGATATTGGGTGTAATCGTTAGATGCCAACAAATCTGTATGAATTAGGGTGAAAAGAGTGAAGCCAATGAAAGGCATTGGGTAGAGCAACTTCCTGTTTACCGACATCGGCATACGTTTTGTAAATGCATTGATTAAACGACTGAACATACCCAGGAAAGCTGTAGCAAACATCAGTAAACTGGCATGGAGTATCCATAATGGGAGCCAAAACTCTTCAGTCATGTAGTATGGTAAAATCAATGCGAGAGATACCAAAAGGCCGTAAAATGCTCCAATATTAGATGGATGCGAAAGCCAAAGTGGAAGATTGGAAAAGCGCTTAGAAAGCCCTCCTCCAGAAACCAATTCGTGTTGGGATTCAGTAAGCGTAGAAGTTCGCTCATCCCAGGCAACATCTTCGCCCATAGCCTGCATGGTGATGAATTGCACATTTGAAGGTACGGTGAAGAATTACCCAACTTAGTGCTATTCTCATTCGGATGAAAACATTCTAGATATCGGACCTTGGATTTCTAATTCTTCTTCAGGTAGCCATTCCCTTTCTAACAAAGTTGAATCTTGCGACTCACGTTCTCATCGCATCATCAAACTCATCTTTCGATTCATTTATTGCGTTGTTTAATGAAATCGCTTGATTGATGATGGCGAGTTGTTTTGATAATGATTTTAGATTTTTGTTAGTATCCCATATCGATAAGATTGAATGTTCCCCATCCTGCTTATGGATGAGAATACCACTTACAGGGTCCTTCACTATTTTCAGACGATGTATCCCTGGGTCAATCCATTCATCAGTAAATCTAACCATTATCTCTGAGTTATCTACTGCACCTGCTTCCATAAAGGGATGATTGAGGTTCACCGCTAAGGGTATGGATGAGATTCCATTAAATCTTAGGAATGCAAAAAATGAAAATACCAGACAGATTAGTGCTAAAAATATCAACTCAAAGTAAAAGATGCTACAAACTAATGAGACACAAGTTAGAATCGAGAATACCAGTATCTGCTGTTTGTTAGAGTGATTGGCTTCTACAGAAACTGGGGTTTTGGAAAAATGAATCAGCCCTTTCGGCTCGTCCATACCTTCGCCAAACGCAAGAAGGACATGAAACCCTCGTCACAATGCTAATACTACCCCCATCATTCAAGAAGGGTGGAATTACCAACCACCCCGTAGGGGTGTCTATGGTCGAGTTGCCACAAGGTAATATCATTGAAGAAAGGCGCGGAGGCGCCGGCATTCTTGCGACCTTGGTTAATGAGATGATCAAGATAGGCACTGATGGCTACATCAGATGCGAAAGAACGCCTACTGAGGCTATGCCGAGGGTTGGCCAAGTAGTGGTCAGCAACGGCACAGTAGCTGCTGCCATTCATGAAAGTGATGCCATATTGGAATCTGTTGACGCCCTTATTGAAATCGAATCGGACTCAATAGAATTAGATTGTATCTTACAATTGATTGAAGATGTAGATACTTACAGGATTTTAGACTTACACCCCAATGCTAGATTGAATATCGATAATCCAGAAGAGAGCCGTTCATCGAAATGGTGGGATGATGTCAGCAATACCACATCGGGATGGACTAAGGCTAGCAGATTACCAAGCATTGAATCATCAGTAGAGGCTCCCGAATTCATTCAAGCAAAAGCCGCTGCCATGGTACAGCGGCAAGTCATTGGCGGCAAATATCTCAAACCCGGCAGTGTTTATTCCAATGAGAGTGATGAACTGTTCACTTTAGCTTCGAATCTGAAAAACCACGGCAGGCCATTACTGGTAATCAGTCGAAGAAACCGAGAAGATTTGGTAGTGAATTACAATTTGCCCACAGAAGATTGCCTATGGTTATCACAAAAGGAGACTGAAGGAGTACAATTTGTGGATATCGATGCAATAAAAGGCACAGTGTATGGGTTCCTAGAAGGTAATTTGCGCGCTGTATTATTGCTCGATGGCTTAGAGTACTTGGCTAATATTTGTGGGGCAAAAGAAGTCATTGAGATGGTTCGTGAACTTGCAGATAGAATGAGGTTTGAAGATGACTGCCTCCTAATCTCTTGTGATAGAAAGGCTTGGAGCGATTCTGATGCAGCGCAAATTACGCGTGCAGCACCTTACCTCGATACAGAAATTATCGAAGCATGGAATAGCGACCCTGAATACATACTAGACCACCCACTAATGGCGCCTCCAACTGAAGATGAATTGCTTAGATTAGCAGAATACTTGCAAGCAAACACTCCTGAAACATTCGAAAAACCAGAAATTATCGAACTGCCGGCTAAGGCAATCGAGTCGGAAGAAATACTCATCGAGGTAGTCGAAGAGGAAATCGTCTTCACTGAAGACGAAGAAGAGGTAGTTGAGGAGGAAGAGATTTTGGTAGAAATTTCTAAAGGTCCACGAACTCCTCAAACTGTGAAGAGAAGGAGATCAAAACATCCTCAAATCATGAGTGCAAGGGCCGCTAAGAATGCAGGTTTAGCAGCGGCAAAAGAAGGCACAATTGATGCTGAAATTCCAACTAATTCCAATATTCCAAAAACGGCAATTGGCCAAGGCAGAGAAGGTAAACTTCCAAGTATACCAACAGTCATTCGAAATGAACTCAGTGATGCAGTTCGACAAGAGGTCACTCAAAGGGTAAGTAAACTGCCAGATACTAAATTAGCACCTAAGATTGATGCTGCAGCGAAAGAGCATGATACTCGTAAAGAAGCGATTAGCCCAGTTGCCGCTAGAGGAATTAAAGTTCAAAGGAACGTTTCAAAGCGTTCGCAAGCATCTAGTGTTCCACAAAGAAAAATCGACCTTGAAAAAGAGTTAGATTCTTGGAAATTTAAGGAGGGAGATTCGTGAGCACCTCGCATCAAGAAAAATTACAACTTGCGCTTGCAAACGCTCGAACTGCGTTGGGTAAAGGTGCTATTGAGGGCAGGCCGGCTCTTTCAAAATTGAATAGATTGAGGGGGGTGGAATCTGTAAGTGACACCCGTGGTGGAGATTTAATTACCCGAACCAGAGTTAAAACACGACCTGTATTCGACATGGTTGCAGATGAAATACTCGGTGAAACTGCTCCTTGGACCCCAAGTATTGACCTCGAAGATGGCGATAGCAGTTTAGCACAAATTGCTGCAAGAAGAATTAATCAAATGAGAGAAAAGCAGGTTACTGAAGAAATAAGTGAAGACCTTCTTGGAGACTCTGTCGGAGTTCTGAAGGACGGACGTCCGATTTGGGCAGAAGTTTTAGATTCACAACGAGGTTACTCGATCAATGCTACCGATTATGGTTTGAAAGATTTATCGTTTAGACCAAAGTGGCCACCTATTCAGAATATGTCTGAGCACAACACATGGAAATCATGGCATGTTATCGAAGAAAATAGTAGAGCATCCATGGCTTGTGAAAAAGTAATTGCCAAACCGGGAATTACGATGAATCCATTACTGATACTAGGCGAAAGTGGCAGTGGTAAGTCTCACATTTTGAGTGCTGCAACTCAAGCGATGATCAGGAGACAGGATGGGAATGTACACTTGTTATCCACCACTGCAATGCGGGGCTGGGAATCTTTACCAGATGGATGGGAAGAGGCGGTTGCACATGCTAATCTAATCGCTATTGACGACTTACACCTCGCAGAAGAGAGAATTGCGACAGAGATTGGCCTGATGATTGACTATGCATTGAATTTAGGCGTTCAAGTGATTGCCACTTCAAGAATGGATTCCAATGAATGGCAAGCAAGAAGGTTGTGGGAGGTGATGCGTTCTGCAACTAGCATTTGGTTACGAAAGCCGAGTGCTTCGTCCCTCATGACACATTTACGTAGAGAAGCGAGTGGAAGAGCTCTTTTGCTTGATGATAGCATGCTTGCAAGGATAGTAAAGCATGGAAATGGTGATTGGAGAAGCACAGATGCTGCATTTGAGAAAGTCGCATTGGGCATCGAATCAGGCGAAAAAATCATTTCTAGTGAAGATGTAACTCACATCTTGGAAGATGTTCCAATACCAATAACTGAACTGGAAAGGTTCGCTGAAAGAGAAGACTTGGAAGATGTTGCATCCAGAGTAATCAGTAAGACACTGGACCATGTTTACACAGGGACTGACATTGGAGGTGTTGAGATCCATGCACCTCTACCAATAATGAGTGACGACTGGGAAGTTCCCGAACTAACAATACAAGAGAAAGACGAACTTCATCAATTGTTAATCAGTGAAAACCTGACACCACACGTCACAACTACACTTACGCTTGATGAGAGAGAAGAGTTCTTAGTTCAATCAGAGCAGAAAATCAGAGGCTTAGATAACGTAAGGGCTCGTGAAACGGCCGCTAGCATCAGTAACATAACAGATGAGATGTTTGAAGAAATGAGCCGTGAACATTTGGACAAATCAAATCAGTTAGCTGAACTTGAAAGCGAAATGATGAGATTATCTGAAATTAGCAAGGATGCTAGTGTTGAAGAATTGATAGAAATCGCCGATAGGGTAGGCGATATTGAATCATTGTTGGGAGAGATTTCAGGTGAAGCACATTATGCTAGTTTGACACCCATTACTGTCCTCACACCAACGGGTGAAGAATAATGAGCAAGCCTTGGTGGATGGCAGGAGTGCCTTTCACTTGCCAGTCCAATTGTGGAAAATGCTGTGATGAGCCAGGTGGAATTGTTTACCTTAGGCCAGAGGATGCCAAAATAATGGCATCTCACCACGAAATGGATGTAGAAGAGTGGCTGGAAAGAGATGGCCGTCAAACGCTCGATGGAAGATGGGTTCTCAAATCTGATCCGGTTACCGAGGTTTGCATTTATTTGGATGGAGAGAAGAAATGTACAACTTATCAGGCTCGACCTGCACAATGCCAATCATATCCATTCTGGGCCGAAAATGTACGCTCAGACCGATCTTGGAAAAAAACAGTTAGCGAATGTCCAGGACTAGAATCTGAAGAGGCCTTTATCATCGATGGTGACACTATTCGGAGGAAAATTCTGGAAGATAGAGATGCATCCAGAGGATTCAGAGAATGGCCTCCTAAAAGAATGTGATTTTTACTTAAAGACACGACTCCCATTGTAGAACACTAAGTGTTTCTAGCAACACCTAATCTGGATTTAATTGAAAAAATTAGCGTCGCACTTATACAGAAGTGACTCTTCCCTGTGCTTGGATGGTGATTTAATGAGTGAAGATAAGTCACTGTTGAACTTGACCACCGCCCATCTCAATACCGGTCTAAGAGGAGTTCCTGTTGGCACCTGTAGAACGTCCTATGTCACTCCGGGAGAAGGGGTCCATTATTGCGGATATCCGATTGGTGAATTAGCCATGATGTCACCAGAAGACATTGTGTTTTTGCTATTCCACAAGGAACTTCCAACGCTCGAGGAATCAGTTGAGTTCAGAAAGAATCTACAATCCCGAGGGGACATCCCCGACGGTATTGAACAAGTTCTTGCTACATTACCTAAAAATGGCCACCCAATGGATTGGCTTTCTATCGGTATCCACACTTTAGGGATGTTAGGTGGAGTCGATGATTGGAGAGAAGATTCATTGAATCTGATAGCAAGAATGCCGAGACTAATGGGTCTTATTTTCCGATATCGTGAAGGGAGAGAGTCCAATATTCCAGCAGATGACTTGTCCCTTCCACTAGTTGGTAGATTTACTAATACTCTAGACTTAGATGGTATCGATAAAGCCGTAATGAACAGAGTACTTTCGACATATCTTGTACTTCACATGGACCATGGAGGAGGCAACCTGTCTACCTTTGCAGGGAAAGCTGTTGCAAGCGGTCACGCTACAGTGTATTCATCGATGGCTGGAGCAATGAATGCTTTGTCTGGACCATTGCATGGCAGAGCAAACCAGTCCTGCTTTGAATTCGTTCAGCGAATTGGAACATCTGACCCTGCTGAAGTCGAACGCTTTGTTCGTGGAGAATTAGAATCAAAGAGACCTGTCTTTGGATTTGGACATGCTGTTCTAAGAACCGAAGACCCACGTGCATCTGCTCAGTTTGCACTTGGTGAAGAGATCTGTCCAGATGACGAATATTTCAGAATCATTAGAGTTCTAAGAGAGATTGCTCCAATGGTGCTTTCTGAAAATCCAAAAATCAGTAATCCTAATGCAAATGTCGACATCGCCAGTGGCACTCTTCTCAACTTCGTTGGGTTGCAAGATTCTGAGTACTACACTACATTCTTCGGATGGGCAAGAGTAGCAGGAATTGGTGCGCAAATTGTTGATGAAAGAACGGTTATGCGTGGAGGAAAAGGAATTCCAATCTACAGACCAAAGTACATTGCAGAAGAACAGACTTTGCGTCATCTTGAATGAAAAATTGGCCTGGTTGTTTTACCACAACCGCGATGACCAATCATTCTAACAGCACTCCATCCTAATTGTTCATCACTAATTTCATGCCAAGGTGTCACATCTTCTGGATTGAGACCTTTCTCTAAATCCAACCATTGCCTATCTGTCAATGGCATTGTAGCCGGCCTCAACCAACGACTGCTTCCACATGGTAATTTCAGATCAGGATCAGCAAAATCAGTGAGGATAGACAATCCAGCACTAAGTAAATCTCTTTCCAATTCAGGGTGACCAGGCCATACGTAGACTGGGAAACCATCTCTTATTTTTGTCAAGCGTTTCAATTGTCTACCCTTGAGACCGACTGGTCTACCAAAATGTAAGAACCTCTTGATGCCCTCAAAATAATCTACTGCACAAGGCATCATTGGAGCGCCAGATTTCTTTTGCGAATGCAATAATCTCCTAAATGAATTAGTGATGAATTCAGGAGCTGCTCGGAGTCTCTTGCTATTATGTGAACCAGTTCTAGGAACGATTGGTAATAATCTAGACCACGGTCTTTTCGAACCAGATATCTTAGCAACTTCCGACATCTTGCGATGGAATGCATAGAATACAGCCGCTTGGTCATGTATTCCAGCCTCATCTACCATTTCAGTCGCCAATTCCATAACTCGAGCCAGTCGTTTAGTTGGATCTTTAGTAATCTCAGGTAAACTACGTTTGATTTCGAGGCATGCCACTTTGGAATGCTCTTGCCAAGGCAGAAGCCAGTCTTTGTCTGACATTAATTTTTCAAAAGAGCAAAAACCAACTCCCTCTAAGTCTGCTAAATCCCATTCTTCAACATTTTTAGGACGCCCATCAAACATGTCGGGTGATATTGAAACTGTGTGGTCGTGGTGAACTACTAGTTGGTCGTCGGCTGTAAGGCGTAAGTCGAACTCGACACCGTCCATACGTTGCATAGCCTCAACCAAAGAAGCATGAGTATTCTCAGCAGGCTGACTCCACCCCATCGGTACGGCTTGGTATGATTTCATTATTGAATCATGTGCCGGTTAACTAATCCGGCCCAACCATCATAAGCAAACATGCAGGTCATCACTTATGGCAGAAGACCAACGCGTACGAGGATATTGTGCATATGATTGGGGAAAGAGCGCTTTTGAAACATCGGTTACAACTGCTGTTTTCCCTGCGTGGTTCGCCTATTTATTTGCTGAAGCGAATGGTATTTCCACCAAATTCTTGGGCTCAGAATGGACAGCAGATACAATGTTTTCAGCTGCAGTAATGATTGGAGCACTGATTGTTGCAATATGTGCTCCGTCTTTGGGAGTTATTGCCGACCGTAGAATGATCAAGATGTGGTGGCTTAGGATACTGACGATTTTAGGTTCAGTATCTTGTATTCTGCTAGCATTATCCACACAATTACCTGTCTCTATGGGGTGGATTTGGGCTTTGATAATGTTCATGGTTGCGAATGTTGGTCTGAATGGAGCAGGAGTATTCTATAATGCACTCTTACCACATATGGGCGAGAATTCTGAAATGGATTCCATCTCAAACAAGGCCTTTGCAGCAGGTTACCTCGGCGGTGGTCTTCTCCTAGTAGTCCACCTAATAATGGTGCTAAACTTAGATGGCGACTGGGTTATTCCATTCGTTATGGCATCGTCCGGACTGTGGTGGCTTGGATTCGCTCAAATGACATTCAGAATGATACCTGAACCCCATATCGAAAATGAAATGGAATCGATGGGGATTGTTGATTCAACAAAGATGGCCCTTGGTGAAGTTAAATCCACATTAGGCGACATCAAGAGTTTCAAGACGCTATTCATCTACATGATAGCATATTTCTGTTTCATCGATGGAATAAATTCGGTTACAGCACTTGCTGGAGTGTTTGGAATCGTGGTATTGGGCCTGACCACTACCGGACTAATCCTAACAATCTTAATCATTCAATTCGTAGCAGCACCTGCCGCTATTGGATTCACAAAGTTAGCAGAGAAATGGGGAACTAAGAGTGCTTTACAATTTTCACTCGTTTGCTGGTGCTTCGTAATTGTCGGAGCCCTATCATTCGCACCACTAGAACTTGAGAACCATGACGAATACGATGTGCAGTACACCTGGGATGAAGATGCAAGCATATACATTGCAGAAGCAAGAGAAGGTGTAAACAACATTGCAGCACTTCCAGATGATGATGAACAGAAATGGGCATTAGAACATGAAGACATTCTGCCAGTCGAGCAGAATAATGATGTGAAGAGACAGGGTTATTCGGTCAAATGGGCATTTGATGGTGATGATGAGGCGGTCCCGATAGAAGTAGTATTGACTGCAGAAAACCTCGAAGCTCTGAAGTCTACTATGGATGAATCAAGATTCTCATATAGCGTAGAAGGGGGCGAATTTGACGGCCAAACTGGATTGGGTGTAAACCACCCGTCTAGCCTAGGTGATGGAACATTAGATGTCATTCCAGAAACTGTTCGCTCAATGGTATGGGCGCCACTCGGAATGACTGTATTCTTCCAATTCTTACTTCTCGGAGTATTTGCAGGAGCGCTACTTGGCGGATCTCAAGGCCTAGCACGCTCGATGTTTGGACAGATGGTTCCTGAAACTCGTTCTGCAGAATTCTTTGGATTCTTTGGATTCTTTGGTAAGGTTGCAGCTTTACTCGGGCCGCTAATTTACATGCTAATGACACTCTGGTTTGATTCTAGAGTTGGTATTTTCGCACTATCAATACTTATTATTGCAGGAGCGATTATACTGCGCAAGGTCGATGTTGAAGATGGAATCGCAGTTGCCAAAGCAGAGGACGAAAGAAACCGTTCAGCCTCTACTGAGTGAAAACGCTCATAGCCACTGGCCATGGGAGGGTGAGATATGAGTCCGTATTGGGTGATGATGGGATTAATCCTTGTCCTCACACCAATTATCTGTTGGTTGTTCACTTTAGGGAGAGAGCATACACGCACCCCAATGGGAAAAGCATTCGAAGTCATACATCAGAAAAGGTACTATCTCCACGCTCTAGGATATCTTTTCATCATCAAATGGAAGGCGACCACAGATGACCTGAATGAGCCTATCAAGCAACGTACAGGCAACTGGACTGAATGGATATATTCACTTGAAGGCGACACTACCCTTTGGGTACAACAGACATTTGAGAATGCTTGGTTGACTGAGTTTTTGAATTTCCATTATTTGTTTATTTACTTATTTTTGATATACATTACTACTGTTTATTTTGCCTATGTTGGCGAGAGAGATATGACAGACAAAGTAACTCTCAATTATTTGTTGATATATGCGATTGCAGTTCCATATTATCTGTTTTTCAATGTCGAAGTCACATCATCTTGGATTCCAGGAATGAAGGCGTTGCTCTATCATGATGGATGGTATACCGCATTCTATGCCACCCATGACCCATTGGACAATGCCGTACCTTCACTTCACGTCGCAATTCCATTTGGAATAATTCTCCTTAATTGGCTACATTGTAAAGAGAAGGGTATCAAGATGCGTGAATGGACACATTGGCCTTACCACCTATTCATTGTATTCAACACCATACTATTCGTATTCACTATTGCATACCTCGGAATACATTGGCTAATCGATATCCCATTGGGAATGATAGTGGGAGGGATCGGGGCATTATTCATTCATCACCTCCAACCAAGAATGCGTAATGACCACGGTAAAATGTTTGAAGGAGTTACCAAAAAGAAAGTTATCAATCATACGTTCTGGGAAGGTGCTGCAACTCTGATAATACTCTTCCTAGTTCTTTCAGCGGTTTCATATCAAGAAAATAATGTCGATGATAGAGTCTCGATGAGATTAGGTGGAGGGGATTCCACCTATGAGATTCTAACACCACTATCTTATGGAGAAGAAGTTACCACCACAATTACTAATTTAGATGATTCGTTAACGCTCCAATTCACAATTATTTGGGTTGACGACTCTGTGTCGGCAATGAACCAAGGCGTGATTGACTGGTCTGTTTTAGAAAAGAACCACACCATCTATGAAGTTGAACCTGGAGGTGAGACTTCGGTTACAGTTACAGATGAAAACAAATGGCATCTAGTGATATTACATAATGATGCAAGCGATACTAATGATGTAATCGAGGTTCGAATTATCAATGATTATGGCGATGACCAAATGACCAAAGCTATCGCATTATCACTTCCATCCATGTGGATGACTGGTTTCGTTTTGCATCGTTTGAAGAGACTAAAGGTGGCTGGAAGGTCATGGATTGACTCGACCCCATCCCACATGTGGGAGGAAGAGTAGATGGACGAGTTGCCACAAATAGATCCTGAAATAAAGAATCTATTCAACCAAATATCTAACCACATCAGAAGCAGAATCAAATTAATTGTGATTCTCTTCATTATAGGATTGGCATTGGGCATTCCAATAGCTCACAGAGTCATTGATTGGCTACTAAATGCAGACTTGCTCCCAGTCGATGTGAACATCATAGTCCTAACACCCGTTGAATTCATCATGCTCCAAGTTAGGGTAGGCGCATGGCTTGGTGCAGGACTGGCACTATTGGCCCTAATAATTGATGGTGCTTGGAAAAGTGAGCTATCTTCAAAAGTTCCCAAGCCAGGAAGAATGGTGGGTCTAGCGATAGCCTGTTCTGTTATCTTATCGATTTCGGGTTTGCTATACTCATGGCATCTCCTAACTCCTATGCTGCTAGACTACCTAGCAAGCGATGCTCAGGCTGCCGGATTGTCTACAGAATGGCGCCTTTCATCATTCATCGGATTTATCGTAAGCCTGTGTCTTGCTTGTGTTATCGGATTTCAAGCCCCACTCATCACATTGTTAGCATTGCATAGTGGAGCGATTGATAGGGTGACATTACTAGCGCACAGAAGACATATTTGGTTTACTACATTTGTTCTAGGAGCGGCGTTTTCACCACCAGACCCACTGTCTCTATTCCTTGTGGCTGTACCAATTATTCTGCTGTTTGAAGCAGCGATAATTTGGGATGGTTTTACGGGCGGAAACAAGCATGTAGATGCTTGATTGGAACTGCCATCTTACCAGGAGATGGTCGTCTTTCGGTACCATGTGAATCTCCACCCACTGTAATTGGCATTCCTTGTTGCATTAACTCCCAGCGATAAGAATCCGCATGCGAATTATGTACTGCTTCGATACAGTCTACCCCTAACCTCAGCAATTCAGGTACTAGGACTTCCATACTTATACCGTAATATTTTGGGTGTGCCAATGAAGTGATTCCACCTGCTTGTTGAACTGCTCCAACCGCCTCTAAGATACTGGGGAGTGGTCGCTCTCTAAATGCAGGACAACCATCGCCAATCCATTTTGTAAATGCTTCGTCTACCGATTCAACAATTCCACACTCGACCATGGCTCTTGCCAAATGTGGTCTTCCTAGTGACCCTTCTGCATTTTTCTCAACATCTTCAAGTGCAATATCATGACCGTGTTCTTTGAGAGCTTTCAACATTAATTTCATTCGAGGAACTCTCGCTTCACTTAATTCCATAAGCCAACTTGTAAATTCACTAGATGCACCATCAGGGAAATAGGCGAGTAGGTGCCAAGAGGTTGGTTCATGAGTCTCGCTCTTTAGCCCAACTTCACAGGTAATCTCAACGCCAGGAACGAATCGTATTCCTAATTTATCACATGCCTCTTGAGCTTCTTTCCAACCACTATTGGTGTCGTGATCTGTCAAAGCCCAAACCCTTACACCTGAATCAAAAGCTCTTTGAGCCATTTCACTAGGTGCCCAAAGGCCATCACTATGCCATGAATGACAATGGAGGTCAACGCTTTCAGTCCACATTATAACTCCTCAAAAGTCAGGTAATTCGGGTAAGTCAAGGGGAGGTGGTGCGGCTGAAGCAGCATCTTCTTGCAGTAAATCATCCAAGTCAGGCATAGCAGGTAGGTCTGCCATTGCAGGTAATTCGGGAAGTTCTAGAGCAGGAACAATGGGTAGTGGGATTGAATCCACCCCGTCTGTCTGGAAGCCTCTTGAATCAAAATTATCTACATTCACTTTGGTGTGGTCAATATCATTGTGAACTACTGCTGCGGCCGAAGAGGCTCCTATTTCGCCAGAAGTTAGGGTGTTGATAGCATTGGACACTGCATTATCCTCTTGGATTGTTTCAGTCCCGATTATAGAAGCGATTACAGCCGCTGTGTTTGGATTTACTAACTCTTTAGCACTATCTAGGTTCACCATCGTTGGTAAATCTTCCATCGCTTCATATTGGTCAGCAGAAGTACCGTGGGCATGAACTACTGGGATTTCATTTTCCCTTTTAGCCCAGTAAGATAAACCCCAACTCGCAGCTATCGAGACTGCTAAAATAGTCTCAACAATGGCCCACCCAGTAGGTGTTCCGATCGGCAAAAATAATGAGAACAGTAAACCGATTGCAAGCACTAAAGCGCATGTATTTGCAGCAAAGGCGACATTAGGGTGTCTTGGGTCCACAATTGGGTACTGGAGTGTCGAACTCAAGAATGTTGGCTTTCTGCCGATGTTACAGTATTGGCCATCAACATCGCTACAGTCATTGGCCCAACACCACCAGGAACTGGTGAAAGAAGGGATGCTATATTTGCCACATCCGGATGAACATCACCCGCTAATCTCCAGCCTCTTTCTCTGGTCTCGTCATCGATACGATTAATTCCCACATCAACAACAACAGCGCCTGGTTTAACCCAATCTGGCATTACCATTTCAGGCCGACCTACTGCGGCGATAACAATATCTGCAGACAAACATTCAGCCTTTGCATCCTTTGTTCGGGAATGAACGATAGTGACTGTAGCATCGGCTCCTTTTGCAGCTAATAGCAGAGCCTGAGGCATTCCAACATTGAATGAACGACCAATTACTACGGCCTTCTTTCCAGACATTTCAACATCAGCCCACCTCAACATTTCCATCACTCCTGCCGGGGTGCAAGGAATCATTCCGTCAAGCCTTCCCTGTACAATACGGCCCAAATTAGCAGGATGAAAACCATCTACGTCCTTGCTAGGGTCTATCAAATCTGTAAGTGACTCCTCATCCATGTGGTTTGGAAGGGGAGACTGGATCAAGATACCATGCAGGCTTGAATCATTGTTCAGAGAGATTATTGCCTCTCTAACCTCTTCTTCAGAAGCTTCACTTGGAAATTCAATATGAGTGGATTTGATTCCTAACCTTTCACATGAGCGGACCTTGTTGCGAACATAAACATGAGATGCAGGGTCATCTCCAACTATTACCACTGCAAGGTGAGGCGTTACGCCGCACTTAGAAATTCGTTGCTTTAGCCTCTCTTCTAGGTCTGCTGCACACGCTTTACCATCCAAGCGAATTGCTGCCATATGATTGGCGAGAGGACCTATGGTGATGAGACTTGCGTATTTGACAAAAGCAAAATCACTCTTCTTCAGAATGCCATAATTGACGGTTACATGCCGGACAAATGTATTCTTCTGGCTTGGCTCCTTCAACTGTTTGCAAATTACCGCATGGTCCACACAAAATTGTCGATTTAATGGGCTCGTCCATCGTAACATCGACACGATACATGAATCGGCCAGCATCAGGAAGACGCTCCATTGAAGGAGTCCATGCAGCAACTGCCTCCGGACTCATACTCAGGTCTGTAGGGGTAGACATCCCAATGAAGAAACAAATAATTCCACTAAGTCCTGAAATAGCACCCATGACAATGTTTACTGCTAGGGACATCAATGCCCCCATAAGAATCAAGACAATTCCTGATATCAGGAAATTTTCCCTCTTATTTTTCATCGTATCAACTCGATGCTTTGGCTAAGGCTTCCGCAACTTTTGGCATATCCGATTCTGAAAGTGCGCACAATCCAATACGTACTCCACCGGTTAACGGAACTAAATAGACGTCCATCTCTGCACATGACTCGGCAAAAGTTTCAGGATCCTCAGTTTCAATCCAAGCAAAGAATCCGTCCATTGTTGGATTTAAATCGACATTCAGTTTTTTGCATTCGACTTTGAGGTTGTTTCTTCGGTCATCAAGAAGTTTCTTCAAGCGATCTCTTTCTTCTCCCCAAGCAATACCGCCTTCTTCTGTGGAATGCATCTCACTAACACAATACTGTGCTACACGAGGAGCAGCACTCCATGTTTGACGGCCAGTCACACTCATCACTGTACTGATTCTGTCAATTACTTCCTTTTCGGGATGAATACTGACAAGGGCTCCAGTTCTGAGCCCGTAAATTGTATGAGATTTTGAAAGAGAGATTGCAATGCATATCAAAAGATTCTCTGGCCATGGCATTCCGGAATTTAGTGCATCCAGGATAGTATCTGCCCAAGCATGAGGTTCCTCTGCATATAGAGAATAAGCAGAGTCTATCAGAAGTGTATGTCCGATTTCCGCATTATTTAATGCTGAAGTTACAAACGATGAAAGGCATGCTGCGCGCCCCTCCACCCCTAGTGACAGTCCGGTAGGGTTGTGTGCAGGGTCATTGAGCCAAACCATGATTTTATCTTGCTTGGAACATAGTTGGTCAAGTTGGTCCTCAAACTCATCAGCCGCAAAATAGGGATGCACAGCATGACCGTTTGGAGGCAATAATGGCCAAGTCACAAAATCGATTCCATTATTCTCGAGGAATCCTTTGTATGGGCCCCAATGTCTATCTCGAAGCAGAGCAGTTTGGCCGCGTTCTAGTAAATTATTTGCTGCCAAGTACAGAGCACCGCTGCCACCAGGTGTTGCAGTAGATGCTAAGTGGAACCCAGATTCTTCAAAGATGGATCTCGCATCTCCAAGTGCTAATGTTTTCGATAAATCAAGGAAAGCAGGGAGGCCTGCTAAAGGAGCGTATGCAGCTATCTCAACTTCAGGTGCTACTCTAACCGCAGCATCAACAGCTTTGTTGATTGCCAGATTACCATCATCTTCAAGCAATGCACCGATGGTTCCGTTAACTGCATCCCTACCTTCGGCCTTCGCACTTTGGTACCTAGCCCACCAACTGAAGATGGTGTCACTACCTTGCTTAGCGATGCCAGCAGCGTTCAACATATGCTCTCCAGCCATATATCTCGCACCATGTTGGAGGATATTGTACTGCCGACGCATTCATCAATAGAATGTGGCTCGGCCGGTATGCGCCAACGTAGCATAGCTGGTAGTGCT
Organism: Candidatus Poseidoniaceae archaeon; assembly: GCA_949373075.1. GTDB lineage: Archaea > Thermoplasmatota > Poseidoniia > Poseidoniales > Poseidoniaceae > MGIIa-K1. The sequence goes on from CASIBX010000005.1 coordinate 25,331, forward strand.
TCGGATTTGTAATCCGACGGTCGGGGGTTCGAGTCCCTCCGTTGGCTCCATTAGTTCTAGTGCATTTGCCATTCAGTATGCGCTTTTTGTAATCGCTAAATTATTTAGCATTCGAAAATAGTTGTAAAATGATTTACTTTGCCAAGGTATTCAAGACCTATTTCTTCCACGACGGGGCATGGCGGAGTTAACCAATCCCGAAAGGCGCATGCTCCGCACCTTACAAAACGACAATAAAAAATGGACATTGGACGAGGTTTTGGTTGCCTGTGAGTGGGATGACCAAGCGATTGCTGTTGCAGCAGGTCATGGTTTGACAAACCAAGGATTTCTAAAGACTCACGAGACAAGTAATAGAGACGTCATACTTGGAAGCGAAGGCGAAAAGGCAGCCGTTGACGGGCTCCTTGAATCTCGGCTATGGCAATTTATCCAATCAAACCCCGATTCTACAATGAAAGATTTATCTGCAAACTTTGAGAAACATGAGGCAGGACCAGGAATCGGCTTGCTCAAAGGATTAGGAGTCACCATACAAGGTGGGAAATTTGCAACAGATAATCCAAGTTCTGTCTCAAGCAAAATCGAAGAGAGAACTGAATATATTCTATCTCCTTCAATAGACCATGAGTTATTTGAACATTTTAAAGGCCGGAAAAAACTGATTGAAGTTGTCGAATTAGTTTCTAGAACATGGACAGTCACTGAAAATGGCAATAGTATAACTTCTGAAGATTTAGAAGAAGTGGTTAAGGTTGCAGAGATAACTCCCGAATTGCTTCAAAGTGATGATTGGAAAGAGGCACAATTCCGTCCATATGATGTATCACTAGAAGCGTCTATGCCACGTTCAGGCAGAAGCCACCCAATGCAGGCATTGATAGAGAGAATCCGCTCTATATTTTTGGAGATGGGATTCTCAGAATTGGTTGATGATTATGTTCAAACCGCTGGTTGGAACATGGACTCATTATTTATCCCACAAGACCATCCTGCAAGAGAAATGCAGGATACTTTCTATCTTGATGAACCAAAGAAGATTACACTTGACCCGAAATTATTAGCGGATTGGAAAGCAATTCATGAATATGGAGGAGACACTGAATCTACAGGATGGGGTGGACAATTTAGCGAAGATATTTCTCAAAAAGGATTACTTCGCACCCACACTACAGTAAACACAATCCAGTATTTGGCACAAAATCCTACTGACCCATGCAGAGTATTTGCAATCGACAGAGTATTCCGTAAGGAAAGCATAGATAGAACGCACTTGCCTGAATTCCATCAAATCGAAGGGATTATCATGGAACCTGGAGCGAACCTTGGGATGCTAGTTAGCACTTTGAAAACATTCTATGCCAAAATGGGTTATCCTGAAGTCAGAGTTAGGCCGGCTTATTTCCCTTACACAGAGCCTTCGCTTGAGGTTGAAGTCAAGTGGCGAGGTAAATGGTTAGAACTTGGTGGAGCGGGTATTTTCCGACCTGAAGTAACTGAGCCGTTAGGAATTAAGGACCCTGTATGTGCATGGGGTATGGGGTTAGAAAGGCTAGCAATGCTAGTTTTGGGATTAGATGACATCAGGCAATTGTACATCTCAGATTTAGAGTGGCTACGCAATCAACCAATCTTGTGATCATATGGACATTGATTCGATTAACAAACATAGCCCTTGGTGGGCTAGAATAATTGCAATAGTGTTTGGATTCATTGTCTTAGGCTCTATTGTCAATGTATTCTATTTAGAGTATTTTGGGATTGCAGGCATCAATCATTACTCCTTTGATAATGAGCCTGAAAACCCAGGAGATTACCCCCTTAACGGGACAGACGATGAACAAAGAAATTACAATTGGTCACTTCAAGAATGGGAAGATTATCTTTCATATCAATCGATGGTTCAGGATTTAGAAGAATCCAATGTCAAAGAAATTTCACAAGCTTTTGCGGCTCTATCCATCATGATAGGAATACCTGCTATCGCAATGTTTTGGACACAAAATGAAAAAATGCTTCATTTTGGAATTGCATTTGGTACTGTTAAAGTCGTGGGGGATGTTTTGACTGCCTACATTTCATCGGGAATTGTTGCAAAATATATGGAGAGTTTCCCCGGAGGAGGGGATTATTCTTGGATTGCAAAAACTTCAGTCTTCTCATCAGCATGCTGTGGATTGTTTTTCATTGGTCTTGCAGTAGTTCTGTCCAATATGTATCATTCATCTAAAGAAATACCAGATAGTGGATTTCACCTAAAAGTTAATTTGATTTCAAACTCCGAGGAATAGCATGGAGACAATAATGACATCCAACACTGAGACGATTCCCGGATTCACGATTAACCAATCTTTGGGGATTGTAACCGGTTCAACCGTACGTGCCAAGCACATAGGGAAAGATATCCTCGCGGGTCTAAAAAACATCGTAGGTGGAGAACTAAAAGCATATACTGAGTTGCTTATGGAAGCCCGTACTGAAGCGCTAGGACGAATGATGATGGATGCTTCACAGCGTGGTGCAAATGCTGTCGTTAATGTCAGATTCGCCACGAGCAGTGTAGCAGGCGGAGCTGCAGAATTATTTGCATATGGAACCGGCGTAGTTGTCACACAAGGGTGATCTCTTGACAACTGGTGAGATTGGTGAATTGATTGGTCTTGTGGCCATCGCTGTAACTGTATTTTTGTTCATAGCATTCCCTACTCTGGCGTTTATTTATTCAATGATTTTTGCAAGATTTCATCAAGACAAATACCAGAAGCAACTTTTAACTCGTGAAAAACTTGTTATGCAGCAGTTAGGAAAAGACAACCTGAGCACACTTTCTAAGCCAGTACCTGAGCGTAAAATCAATCAAACTGGATTAGTTATGTCCAACATTACGGTTTCACCATCTTGGTGGCAATTATTCCTAGGTTCTATTCGGTCTATTTTCGGAGGAAATATCGTCTCTTTCGATAAAGTTCTGGCTTACGGACGTAATGAAGTAATGCAGAGGCTGCGTGAACAGGCTATTGGCGATGGCTGGGAAGAAGTTGTCAATGTAAGAGTTGAGACATCTATGGTCATGAACAAAGTCAGGGGTGGCAAACAAAACAAGATGGGCACCCTCGAGTTCCTTGCATATGGAACCGGAATACGCTGAAATAAGGAGATTACATAGAGAGTGCTTTAGTGCTCGATGCTCCGAGAATGTAACATGAGAAGAACTCGCGTTGTTGCCACTGTCGGCCCATCTTCGTGGGACTCTGATAATTTGAGTGCATTATTTGATGCAGGTGCGGATGTATTTCGGCTAAATTATTCACATGGAGAACCGGAACACAAAACTGAACTCTATGAAAAAATACGTTCACTCGAAACTAGTGAAAGAACCACTTGTATACTTGCAGATTTACCTGGACCAAAACTTAGGTTAGGCGAATTTGATGGCGTTAGATTACTCAGAAACGGAGATATTGTTCGACTGATTTGTGGTAAAACCAGCTATGATGGTCCAGAACTACCAGTCGAGTATGATGGCCTTTCTGCCGAGTTGAAGGTAGGTGATGCTATTCTTTTAGCGGACGGATTAATTCGCTTGTCAGTAAAAGAAACCAGTGGAGTTCGCGCATCTTTTGTCGATTGTTTGGTAGAAGATGGAGGTCCCTTAACAAGTCGCAAAGGAATTAATGTCCCTGGAACTACAATCGATTTACCTGCTATCGGTCCCAAAGATGAGAAAGCATTGGCGCATGCTATTGAGGCGGGAGCGGACTGGATTGCAGTATCCTATGTTCGAACTGCTGAAGATATTCGCCCCGCTAAAGATGCGGTAAGAGCAGCCGGTCTGCACACTCCGATTATTGCCAAAATCGAGCACCCATCTGCATTGAAGAATCTCCATTCGATATTAGAGGCTGCAGATGGAGTCATGGTTGCCAGAGGAGATTTGGGTGTTGAAATCCCTCTAGAGTTGGTACCTCTAGCTCAACAGAATATTATTGATGCTGGTTTGATGAGAGGAATGATTGTCATAGTCGCTACTCAAATGTTAGAGTCTATGACATTGAACCCCCGCCCAACCAGGGCCGAAGTTAGCGATGTTTCAACAGCTATTCGCCAAGGTGGAACCGCTGTAATGTTGTCTGGAGAGACTGCATCAGGCGAACATCCAATCAAGGCAGTAGAGACGATGGTACGTATTGCCAAAGCGACCGAAGATGGGTTGGCCAATTCTGGAGGGACACCTGGTGCTCTTTCGAAATTCCGTTCAACACGAGCAGTTGCTCACGCAGGGGTTGAACTTGCAAGAACATCGGGTGCAAGACACATATTGGTCGCTACTCAACATGGCAATGCCCCTAGGTTAGTTTCAGGCTACAGGCCAGATATGGTAGTTACCGCAGTTACTGACCGAATAAGAGCCGCAAGGAGAATGAACTTGCTCCCCGGAGTTAAATCTGTAATGGTAGATGAGTATGAGAGAGGTTCTCAAACTATGCAGGAAGCCATTCGCATACTTGCAGCGGAAGGTTCGATAAAATCGGGAGAGAGAATCGTTGCCATATCTGGCTCACCATTAGCGATGCGTGGCGCTACTAGCACTATTCGACTTTACAGATTAGAGCCCGATGGGACAATATCTGGTACAGAGTGAGATTGTAGCCCTTTTTTCTGCGCAAGGTTCAATGCTGAATGGTTCTCTCGAGAATCATGGGTATCAAGCCAATTAACTTGACAATGGTAATCGCCGGCTTCATAATGGTCACTTTGAACTTAGCAGTTTTGGGACCGATGGCGACAAGTGCCGTACCAGATGCGGTACGTGATGCGGTTGCAACAAAAGTGAAAGACGACATCTGTAATGATGTAATGTGCAGAGATGTCAATGAGGATTGGACAGAATCTACTAGTCAGAGAGATTTCTATGCTTGGCACATAACCAATGTTGATGATGTAATAGCGAATTACACCGAACCAGAATATGAGATGGTTGGGCCTGTAACTTATGATGTCACTCTGAAAAGAGTAGTAGATAATTACGATATCAAGAACGGATTGCTAACTTACAAACAAACTACTTCCTATGCATGTGCAGAAAACACTGAAGTTCCTTGTTCTACTGAAATTTCACAACTTAATATTGCCTTCACCCCACAAGTTGTAGGAGCTACAGGAACTGCTATTGATGCAGTGATGGGAATCACGAAAGTTGGATTCGCAAAAGGGGTAATCGACATTCATTTCAAGCAGGTTTCAGCTGCACATAATGTTTCAGACTACAATTCATACAATGTTGAAACTCTACAACAGGTAGAAGGAAACTACCCGGGAGCAGTAGTAGATACCGACTTAGGAAATACTGCAGAGTCATATTTCCTCGATGGTATGTTTGATCTGGTGGATGAAGCATACGGAGATGCTTTCCTCGATGATGACACAAAAACATATCTCGGTGAAGGCGGAGTAATGCCACAATGGGCAGAAGGTACTTGGAACGACAACGGAAATGGAATTCTCGATAAAGATGAACAATGGATTTACGATGGAAATGGCCAATACTTTAGCGGCGATGAGAACAACAATTCGATTGAAGATTATTATGGCGAGATTGACAGTTTTGAGCCTCTTCTAGATTTAGAATATGCATTTAATCATGCAATTGGACCAGATGGTGAGAATATTTCGCTCTACAACTACATGGGACCTCTAGTTTATGCTGCAATGGGAGAGCCAGAGAGTATTGAAGAAATTCAAGCAGACCCTGAGAATTCAGTTACACTTGAGCGTGCTGAACTTTGGAACTTCACCCACCCTAGTGACCTAAACATTACACTCGCACGTGATTGGACTCTCTATGGTGGAATGGGTAAGTTGATGCTCGACAATGGGGCTGGCGATGACGATTATCTAACCAATGATGATGAAGATTCTATCGACTTTTCACAGCGGTTTGAATGGCTAATGGATTTAGAAATTGACAATGAGGTTGCTAGAACATTATTGACTCTTGGAGATGGAACTGATGAACCATTAGGGATTCTAGCGGTTAGTGAATCAGGAACATCATTTGGCCTAGCGGAATTCCTTGACATGTCCCGAGATGAAGCCAAAGCAACTTATGGAATAAACAATAATCAACACACTCAACTGAAACAATTTTGTGGAGATTGGGTTGATGATGTATCCGCCCTACCTCTAATCTTAGTCGGCGGTGAAGGTTACATCACTGCCTCAGAGTTTGTTAACCAGACATTCGGCTCGATAAACCCAATCGATGACACATACATGGAATATTCATTGAATGCTGGCGGAATGTGGGGTAGCGGTATACTTGGCTTCCCAGAAGGCGATATCGTTGACTTAACTCAAGAGGAAAGTGCGAACATGTTGTATGGTGAATATGGGTTGACTACTGCAGAAGGAGCAGGAATTTTCCTTTATGGAGAACTTAGTGGAAAGAGCATCCCAATCAACTTCACCACTGGAGAAAGTGCAGATGCAATTGAATGGAATAACAAAACTGTGGCAGACATATATGGTATTGACGAAAACGCAGCGGGTGCTGCAAGACTATTGATGATGGAAGTCATTTTCAAGAACTTCGTACCAGACTTCCTAATCGATTCATTTGGAACTTCCCGCTACCTTACTCAACCAATGAATAATTGGATTTTGGGCTGGCATGACCCAGTTAATGCGTACTTAGAGAGCGACGACTCTGAGGACATGACTGTTGGATGGACTAGTCTTGAAGCCAATGAGACATTCTATGGCTCTGACCAATATGTCGAGGGAGGGATCTCGACAGGAGAGCCAGGTACAATCACAATTTGTACCGGGGAAACAGACCAGTGCGATAAGGGTGAAACCGTAAGAGTAGGAGATAGCGATTACATTAGTTGGAAATCCCTTGAAAAAGAGATTGCCACATACGGATTAATCACGGCTGAAAAACAGCAAGACACGATTGGCGGATTCATTACAGGAGATGGCGATTTAATCGACCTATCAGGATATGGTACTGTTGATGTTGTTTGTGATAAGAAAGGAACCCTGAAAGGAATACCTGTCGATGTATGTTCAGCATCGATGGACCCTCTTACAAGTCCAATCCAAGCTAAGTTGGTCAACAAGGGAGATTTACTTGATGCAACACCAGGAGCACTTCCTGTATACTTCGGTAGCGTTGTTGAATTACAGGCTGAACAACTCAGTGGAGTGGTACTCGCCGGTAATTCTGAATCTACATTCTGGCTAGACACCAGACCTATTTGGGAGCAACAAACACAACCTACAGTGGCAGACATGCAACAAGTTTTCGTTATCAAATCAGAAGCGATGGTAGATGATGAAACCGCTGAGGCATTGGAGTCATCTATTGTTACCAATCAGGACTCTTTGACCTATTGGACTAATTTTGATACAGACGGATCTGCATTCTACATTGACCAAGTTACAGCGGTATTCTACGTATTAGGATTGATATTCTTACTCGCAGGGGTAACTATGATTTTCATGTCAAGAGATAAAAATGAAACTACAGAATCGAAATGGGATGAGGATTTGACACAGCCTGAGACGATGACACCGGAACCTGAGATTGAGGAAGCCAATACAGAGGATTCTGCAGAAGAAATTAACGAATAGAGTTCGATATTAAAGTGATATCACTACGATATCAATAAATACGAGATGGGTGTGGCCAAAACATGCAGCCAGCGGCCGTAACAATACCTGCGCAATCAGCAATGCCACCAAATGAGCCACAATTCAAAGATAAAGAAGCGAATTCAATCAATGGATTCGTGGGTTTGCTAATCCATTTAGGACTTAGCGTTTTCAATTTAGCACTTTTAGCAACTGGCCCTGGAGCATTTCTACTAATCATCACCGGGCCAATCTGGCTGGTAATGTGGAATTCTTATGTAATCGTCAATCCAAATGAAGCAGCTGTTTTACAATTTTTTGGGAAATACAAAGCCACACTCAAGACTGAAGGTTTCAGGTTTTTCTTGAATCCATTGTACCAAAAAACGAAGATGTCATTCAAGATTAACAACTTTGAATCCAGTAAGCTAAAAGTGAACGATGTCAATGCCAACCCAATCGACATTGCAGCAGTAGTTGTATGGCGGGTTTATGATGCGGCGGAGGCTATGTTCGAAGTAGAGAATTATGGACACTATGTCCAAATTCAAAGTGAAGCAGCACTTCGTGAAATGGCTACAAAGCACCCATACGATGCTATCGAAGAGAAGGATATCGGAGGAATCACACTCTCAAGTCACCAAGATGTAATCGCTAAGGAACTCCAAAAGTCAGTTGAGGCTCGCCTGGCACGTGCTGGTATCCAAGTTCTTGAAGCAAGAATCAGTTACCTCGCATATTCTACTGAAATCGCACAGGCAATGCTACGCCGTCAACAAGCAAGTGCTGTTGTAGCAGCACGACACGAGATCGTTGCTGGTGCAGTTGGAATGGTCGAATTGGCCCTTAATCAACTGAGTAGCAAAGGTATTATTGATCTCGATGAAGACAAGAAAGCAACAATGGTCAGTAACCTACTAGTTGTCCTTTGTTCTGAATCCGACACAACACCTGTAGTAAACACAGGAACTCTATACCAGTGAGGTGGATGATTATGCACACAGCAGCAAAAGTACTTCTCATCATTGGAACGATTGCAACGGTAATAGGAATTGGAGGCTTTGCAATAGGTGCTGGCCAAGTCGATGATATAGGGGACAGTTGGAATACGTTTGAATTTGAAGATGCAACAAATGGTACAATCACAATTGAAGACACAGACGGAATGGGCGACATCGGATTGACATTTTGGGTCAAAGGTGTATATGAAGACAAAGATGGAGACGGAACCTGGGATGTCTGCCAAAACACCAATGTTACTATCACAGAAAGTCCTGATGTGAACAATTCTTGGGAATGGGCTGAAATTTTGGATGGCAATTTCTACAACGAAGTTCAAGCAAACCAAGGATGTGATTCTAACGATAAAAACATCAATAATGATCGAGAAGCTAAGGGTCTAGCCAAAATTGGTCGTGCATGCTGGGGTTGTTATGCAGGAAACGTTTCATTTGAATCCAATCAAAGTGTCTGGGTAACCTATGAGGAAAAAGTTGGTGAAGAATTGGGTGAGGACGTAGGAATACTAATCCTAGGGTTCATTGGCGGTTTCGGCGGTGTTTGCTGTGGTGTTTTGTTCTTGATAATTGGTGGAATCATGGCATTAACCATGAAAGATAACAAGCAGGAAATGATGTATGCCCCACCTGCTGATAACCAAATGATGATGGTGAATAATCCTACTACCACCCACATGTCTAGTCCGCAATTTGGAGAGTCAGACCAACCTCAAATGAATGCTCCAGCTACAACACATATGTCTCAACCCTCATTTGAGAAACCGCCACAAGGTGGCCTTTAATCGGGGGATTAAATGATTGAAATCAGTTCTTTGATGAATTTCATAGGAGCGGCTCTTATGCTGCTTTATGTGGGATATTGCTGGGTTAACCAGGGTTGCCACCACAAAGGAAAAGGGTGGAGGACAAGAGAAGAATCTCCAAAGGGATTCTGGTTTACAATCGTGCTTTGGTTAGTGATAAGTACTGTAACAATCGCTTCGGGTCTATTCTTTAAGAGGTGAAGGGGATGAAGAGTGGTAAATGCCCCAAGTGTGGAAGTATTAGTTTAACAACAGAAAGGAAAGCCAGATTTCAAGGAACTGAAGGACTGATGATGATTTCATGTACACAGTGCAGGTACGTGGAATTATATGTCCCAGATGTTCAAGAAAAGTCCAAACAAAAAAGAAATATGTGGCTGATTCACCTTTCGATTTGGGGTTCAATGTTTGCAATAATTTTCATATCGGTAATAGCTAATTAGAAGGTGAGATAATGAAGGATAGAAAATGCCCCAAGTGTGGAAGTTCAGACCTAAAGGCCCCCAGGCACATTCGAGCGAGAGGTGTAACGTCTGCAAAGACTGCGGATTTGAACATAATTACTTGTAGGAAATGCATGTACACCGAGTTTTACGAGCTAACTGAAGGCGAAGTGGCTCCTATCGACAAAAAGGCTGGCATGATCTTCCTTTTTGCTGCAGTACTGCCAACTCTGATTGGTATTGGAGTTTCAGTTTGGTTGATTTGGGGATGAAGATTACACAACAAATGAAGTAAGAATTAACAAAAATGGGTGGGGATGATGGATAAGAAAAAGATTCTTCTGAGGCTTGACCCTAAGCTTCACGAAGCCCTAAGACGATGGGCTGAAGATGAATTTAGGTCTGTTAATTCACACATAGAGTTCCTACTGAAAAAATCACTCAAGGACAACAGGCAATCCGATTCAAGTGAAGAATAGAGGCTATGGGTCAATGGTGAATGAACTCTGAACCAAGAAATACACAGTTTGAAGTATTGATTTCCTTACGCAGAGTCATGTCGATACAGAAGAATGCCTTAGGCCAAGATATAGGAGAATGCTCTTGCAAGCCGATGACTGGCTGGTATAGAGACGGAAGTTGCAAAACCGACGAGATGGATAGAGGCTCGCATACAGTTTGCTGCATAGTTAACGAAGAGTTTCTAGAATTTGCACGCTCTAAGGGCAATGACTTGATCACACCCGCTCCGCAATTCAACTTTCCTGGATTGAAGCCAGGAGATTCATGGTGCGTCTGTGCAAGAACTTGGCTAGATGCTCTCAACCATGGTAAAGCATGCCCTGTAGACCTAGAAGCTACAAACATCAAAGCCCTGGAAATCATTCCACTAGAACTACTCGAAGATAGAGCAGTTTGATTATTCACTCTCACTTACAGGTTGATTGACCATAACAGATGCCCCTGATTCAGTTGCTAACTTTCTAGCGTCTTGCTTTAGGAAAGGCGTGTAAAGAGCAGGCAATAAGAACAGGCTTGAGACGAGTGCCAGAACTATTGCAACAACGAAAACTTGTCCAAACAATTGCAGAGGTACAAGAGATGAGAAGTTCAGAACAGAGAATCCACCTGCAGTAGTAATAGCAGCACCAAACATAGCACGCCCTGTTGTAGCGGCAGATTTTGTAGTCCATTCTGAAGGGTTAGCATTTGGAGCATGCTCAACCTCTTCTTCCATCCTTGTAGTGAAATGTACCGCATAATCAACACCCAAACCAAGTGTCAAAGCACCTATCGTAACCGTCTGTGAATTGAGTTGATATCCAGTTAGGCCCATTATTCCATAAACCCAAACAACAACTACCATCAAAGGAATCCAAGTCACAAATCCTCTTGCTGCACCACGTACGAAATTCTTCTGACGCGCAGTGTTTATTCCAACAAGCATCACCAAAATAACTCCTGCAACTGTTGCAGTAGAAATTACAGCAGAATCCGCAACGTCTGCGGTTATTTGGGCAGTAATTAGTGAGCGTCCAGAGATTTGAATCGAATAATCACCAGCCATATATCCTTCTAGTTGTGATAAAGCATCACTTAATTCGTCTTCAAAGATTACTGTTGCTCCCCAATCAAGAGTTGCCGCTTGGAAAGAAATTACAGTTTGTGTAGCATCAGAATTGAGGTTTCCAGAAGATATATTGCGTCCAGCATCACTCAATAACCAGGTTTTTAGCATGTCCCATGAAGCCTCTGAACCATCTAACTGAATCAGCAAATTATCGAGTTCATCATTTGATGAACGTGATTCTTCTAATATGCCCCAAATACCAATTGGTAAACCATTTATTTCATCCGTACCAGATAACTCTTCGATGATAAGAGCATAGATTAATCTCCCTTCAGGTGAGATAATATCTCCATCTAAAACGACATACAGAGGAGAAGGACTGCTCTGGAATTCATCTGCAATCATCAAGAAATCGGCAACCACCGGAACTGAATCATCAAAGTTGTCTCTAGTATCAAAACCGACTTCCAACTGTTGGAAACCGATGAACATAGGAACCGAAATTATCACTGTAACAATAACGACAATTACTGGTGTTTCTGTTAGAGAACCTATCCATTTTGAAATCGGACCGATTTCATTTTTCCCAGATTTAGCCAGTGGTAATTTCTTGGGTGGAATAATCATCATCAATGCGGGGAGGGCAGTAATACTCAGTAGATAGATGAAGAACAATCCAATTGCAATTACTGTTCCAAAGGAGACTAAGAATTGCTGAGATGAAAATCGGAAGGAGAGGAATCCTACCATGTCGGTAAAGATAGCAACCATAAGTGCAGCAGAAGTTAAAATTGTACCTCTACGAATTGCTAACTTCCTTGCTTCTAAGGAGAAATCACGCAGTGTTTCCCTTCCCTGGGGGTCATTCTTCTCTTGGTCTTGCAACTCTTCTCTAATTCTGGCAACTACGTGTAAGCCGTAGTCGACACCAATTGCAAGAAGTAAAATTGGAATAGAATTCATCGCCGCATTAAATACCATATTTGCGCCTAATAAAGTAAGCAAACCAGCCATACCATATGTCGCCAAAATCGCGAATACAGTCAGTATCAGTACATTCGCAGTATCTCTTTTACTTCGGAATTTAGTCCATAGAATGAAACCAAGAAGTAAAAGACAAATCGAGTTAAGAATCCCTAATTCTTTGCCAAGATTCGCATTTTGCCCAGTAGATAATTGTGAAAACGAAAACACAGACACTCCAGAATCACCCGTCTCTTCAGCTGCTTGTTTGGACAAATCGTCTGCCCACAATGTGACTTTCTCTTGAACATCTCCTATTACTTCGACTCCGTGTTCAGCAGGATCGGTTACAACAACGAAGGTAGTCAAGACTGGTCCATCAGAGGACCAAGGGTCATCGGAATCATCTGCTGGAAGGTTCGATACCATCATCGAACGATAATCAATAGATTGTAACCCAGTCAGCAAACCTAACTTCCCAGAGATTGGCCCAGTGACTGCCGAGATATCAGTTGCATTGGGGCCTTGATTCAAAGCATTAAGTTGACCAATCATTATCCCTAGTGATTGAGATAAGTTGTCACCTGAATCTAATCTATTTAGCCAAATCGCTGGGTCTTCTGGCTCCCATGAACGTAATTCATCTGCGCTAACAACGCCAGGAGAAGGAATCGAGTTACCGGTTGTAAAGAGAACATCCAAATTGGCTTGCAAGGTTGAATTATTAGAATTTGCAACATTAGAAATGGCTGAATTCATTTCCAAAATCCAGCCCGAAGCTGTGTCTTGATCTTGCAGATTATGCCACTGTATTGCAGAACTAGCCATACCATTGTTCGCCTGTACTCCAAATAGCGGATATTGGTACTGATTCAAATCAGGGTTTTCAATAAGGATTGCTTCAAGGATTGCCAATTGTTTCCATGTTGAATCGATGTACAAATCGCCAGACTCTATCTCATCAATGAAACGAATAAAGTCGATTGACGCTTGGTATTCATCCTCAACGTCATTTAGCAGTCTAACAGTTTCATTGTCAGGGAAAAAGGCGTCTTCGCTATTGTCAAAATTAATGAACATTGCATTTGGAGTCAGCGCCAGTAAGAACACAACTATAATCGCGAGAGCGGTTTTAGGACGTCCCACACTGAAATTGGTCATCTCATTGAAAATATTCTTCATACGCTATCCTTTACCGCTGCATTATTCTCAGTTATATTGACTTGTTTGAAATCGAGGGTGATGACATGGAATGATGTGCATTAGCAATGGTGCCGGGAGCGGGGCTTGAACCCGCGACCTTCGGATGTCTCAGACACGAGAAGGGGCTTTGGTACGTCTCAATTAGCTCGTTAGAAGCTGCCCTATGAGTCCGACGCGCCACCAACTACGCCACCCCGGCAAGTAGTCCGCCCACCGTACACCCCTCTTTGAAGGATGCGGACTCGCAAGACAACGGTATATACAATTGAATATCAAGATTTATTTTCCGAAAACACAGTTTATTTTGACCACAGCCTTCATTCACCGGCAACCATCCGCTTAACTGATGGTCGACATCAATACCGCTATGGCCGCCGCCGCTACAGAGCGACGCAATCGAGGCACTGGTGACAAGGAGAGGAAGAAGAACCGCTCTGGTGCAGACATGGGAATTGAAGCATTTGACCCTGTCAAACATGTAGAGAAAGAAAAGGCAGATACATTTTCAATGTGGTTAGTAATTACTTTTGCAGCATCCATGGCATTGATTATGAGATATGTAGCCATGCCCAGCGCTCAAGACAATGCAGACATGCTTTGGTTTATTCCAATGTTAGCAATATTTTTGCTACCTTCGGTTCACAGAGCAATACTGTCGGAAAAACTTGTAGAGCACTACACCAAGGGCACCTGGTTCAAAGCATCATTCCTACATATTTTCACTTGGCTTGCGATAACTTTCCTACTGACTAATGCACCTTTTGCAGATATTGTTGCACCACAAGTGGATGATGGATGGGGCATGATTTCTGTTAATGAAGAAGGTGAGTATGATTATGTCAAATCAAGTAAAATAAATCTCACTGAAGGATATACTGGCGAGCATTACCTCGTCCTCGCATTCTCAGATAACAAGGATGCATCAGACTCTAAATATACGATTTCACTGAAGGACAGTGAACTTCCATTGAACAATTCTTGGGAAGATGTCGAGGCGATTGATGACTCTGCATTAGACTCCGTAAGAAAGCATGATGATATCGACCATCCTTTCGCAATCCGAGTACCAGATAACTTAGACGCTGGAGAATATACAATGCTAATCAAAGTCGTTGAGAATGGAGACCCATGGAAAAACACCCGAACAGTAAAACTAGATTTCACCATCAAAGAAATTGAAGTTGAAGACTAACCTAGCAATTGAGAAAGCCTTGCTGTAAGAGCATCGAGTTGAATTGCTTCCCCTCCGCCTTCAACCAATCTGAAATCAATTTCAGCCATCAATTCAGTAAGCTCAAGTTTCTGAATCTCTGAAAGGAAATCTGCACCGTATAATTCACGATGAAGCTGATTTACAAAATCAGTACCTGCAAGACCATAACGATCTAACAATTCGCGCAATCTCCTTCTTGCTGCATGAAACCCATCTTGCCTGCATGCCATCAAATATTGATGCAATGATTCAGGAGGAGCGGTTGCGCTGGTCTCATAAATCAAATTGCGTGTTACATCTTTTTCTAGAGCAGCAGCAACTTGGAGAGCAGTGATGGCTTTCCTCAAATCGCCTTGAGAAATTCTGACCAATGCTTCAGCAGCCTCATCATCTAAGCCAATACCTTCCAATTTCGCAACAGCCTTGACCTGATCTAAGACATCAACATCCGCTAAAGGCCTAAATCTGAAAACTGCACATCGACTTTGAATTGGTTCGATGATTTTACTTGAATAATTGCATGAAAGAATGAAACGACATGTTTGAGCATACTGTTCCATAATTCTTCGCAAGGCACCTTGTGCATCATGTGTTAATGCATCTGCCTCATCCAAGAAAATAATTTTGAAATCTGCACCGCCATAAGGAGCGGTTCTTGCGAATTGCTTTACTTTGGTTCGAATGCTCTCGAGTTTACGCTCATCACTAGCATTCATTTCAAGCAAGTTATTTCTGAAATCTGTACCGAATACATCTCTGGTCAAAGCCATGGCAGCAGTTGTTTTACCAGTGCCTGGCGGTCCAGCAAACAGCAAGTGAGGGAAGTCTGCAATCTTAGCATAAGATGCCAATCTTTGAACTACAGAAGCCTGACCACGGATATCTCCAACCGTTCGAGGACGGTGACGCTCTACCCAAAGTTCACTCATGCGAATCAAGGTCATAATAGGACGAACTTGAACCTTCGCTTTGCTAGAGTTCAGACCTCATTTCTCCGGCCACCCTACGGGTGGCCAGCCGAAAGGAAACTATACCACCTCTGTCAATGGTTACCCGAGCCCAATGTCAACGAACACCCGCGACCGCCGACGAATCGCAAGTTCACTCTTGCTCGCTATGATGTTTTTATTTGCTGATTTGGCACTTCCACAAGCAGTGCCCGACTGGACAAATGAGGTACTAGAAGATGAAACCACCGTATTTCAAACTGTATCCACATTTAGTCCATCGAAGGATACAGCTATCGATTCGTCAAATCCTATGTCGAACTATGGCTCTGATGAAACTGTAAATTTGGGTTCAACATTCACAGGAGAATCAAAAATCTTGATTTCATTCAACAATACTGTTCCGGGAACTGACTTAGTTACAGATGCTGTATTGAAATTAACCTGTGGAGTCGACCCCTTAGATTTAGGAGCCATAAATATTTACAACTCACGCCTCCTAAAATCTTGGGATGAAGGAAATTCGACATGGGAAGACGCTGCCAATGGAGTTTCATGGGAATTACCAGGGGCGGAAGGAACTTCTGATTATGACTCTTGGGAACCACCATTCTACGGATATGCAAACAATACCTTTTCAATTAACGTAACCGCTGTTGTTCAGGACGCTGTAGCAAACTCACGCAGTACAATCGAACTTATCCTTGCAGCAACGGGAACACAGTATGAATGCCAGATGTCTGAGTCTCCAAACAGTGGTGGCCTACCGTATCTAGAGATATCACACCAAACTGGAAGCCATACTAACGGAGGCTCTCTAACACCTAACTTTGTAGAGGATGGAGCTGCTTTGATGGATGACAGTCAATTCGTTCTTAGTGCGGCGGCTAATCCTGAATTGTCATGGGAAGGGCTAACTGGAAGTCATGCACAAATCCAACTTTCAATGTCAGAAAATTTCTTGTCAAGTGACGACGACAATTGGTATTACAATACCAAAGATAACTCTTCTATATTCACACTTAATTCGGGTGATGGAGAAATGACTGTACCTACGGGAGATGAACTTTCGAACTCTTCGACTATGCATTACAGAATGCGTTCAATAGACAGTAACGAAACCATTGGCTCTTGGGTCACAGGATATTTCCACCTACCTGGCCATAGTATCACGATGAGCGGCAATTATGGTACGCTATCCGTTGGGTTTGATGATCTAGGGTTAACTGAAAATACAATCGAAGATACCTTCATCGATTCAAATGACAAGAACACCAATCTGGGCAGTGAAGAGAACTTTACTGTTGGTTCATCATCGAGTTCAGACCAGTATGGGTTAATGCGCCTGAACCTAGATGACCTCGGATTGCATCATAATTCCTCTATTATTTCGGCTAACATAGTGATGACAAGAGACTCTTTCAGCAGTTCAGCAGATGTTAGTCTACATGTGATGGACGGTGAAGATTGGACTGAAGATAGCGTTACTTGGCGAAAGTATGATGGTACCAACAACTGGAATGATGGCGGAAGAGTTCCATCGATGTCTGTAGGTAATTTCACTGGTTCACAATCCAGTTCAACTATTGAAGTTGACATCGCAGTGGCCTTACAACATTGGATCGATGAGAATAATGACGCTATACAAGCGGGGTTGTCGCCTGAAAGTTCACTTGATTTGCTCATGGTAGCCTCTACCTTTGGAATCGAAGAGTTGAGCACACAATCTGTGAAAATTTGTGCAACAGAATCATTAACTTGCAATCAACCAAAAATCGAGATAACCTATGATTGGGATAGTAACGGACCTCCTGAGATCCCAACACATGTCGCTCCACTTGACGGGCATGGCGTGTGGGATTTAATCGGAGACAACCTAACTGGAGATACCAATCCAACACTTAGTTGGAATGGTTCGATCGTTTGGAGTGGCGACATGATCATGCAGGTTGCAAAAGACCCAGAGTACCGCGAAATCATACATTCGTTTAACACAGGAGATTCCTCAACATCGTTTGCTTCATCAGATGGAAATTGGACTGTCAGCAGTACAGATACACTTCAAGATGGTGTGATGTACCATTGGAGATTAGCACAACAAGACTCCACTACTAACCATCACTCTTGGTGGGAAACATCTTCATTCCTTGTATCTGGATTAGAATCAGAGTACATTCAGGATGATGAACATCGCTTACGATTATCTCATGGTAACGCAACCACTGCAGGGGATTCTCCTGACTGTGGCGACACATACATCGACAGTGGAACACCAAACAGCAACTACAACGGCGAAGATGATATGCAAGTATCATACAACACATTCCCATCTGAAACCTCGATTATCCTCGGTTGTGATTTGACAAGTCATCTACTTCCATCTGGCTATGCTGTGCAAACTGCAACACTGAAAATGCGACTATCTGACTACCCTATTGGAAGTCCAAAGATTGGAGCATGGGAAAGTCGACAGCACAATTGGACTGAAGAAGGAGCAACTTGGCAATCTTATGACGGAAATTCTGCAAACTCTTGGGGCACCTCGGGTGCTAAAGGCTGGGAGCGTGCTGGATTATTGGATTCAATAACACTTGGCGGTACTTATTCTGCAGGAGATTGGGTAGAGTTCGATATTACCCTCGCTGTGCAAAATGCAATGCGAGAAGATAGAGCAGTAGATTTGGTTCTGGGTATTGTTGGAGTAGGTAGTGGCGTTGATAGAGACGCTTTGTTCTATCCAAATAGTGCCTCCTCTTCGAACCGTCCTGAAATATCTTTCATCTATGTACCTGGTTCAGATGCTTTACCTTCAGAACCGGTACCACAATCACCTCTGAATGGATCCTGGTCAGTCGAAAACGGAATTAATCCAGCGCCTGAACAATCCCCTCAATTATCATGGAATTTCTCATCGACAGCTGTTACAATAGGTGGATGGTCAATCGAATTAGACACATCTCCTAATTTTGACTCGGCCGACTTATTGATGGCTACCAGTTGGACGGACTCTGGATTTGACATTACGAACCAAACATACGACATTGCTAGCCCACTTGATACAGGTGAAACTTGGCATTGGAGGGTAAGAGCTACCAGTTCAACCAATCAAATTGGAAACTGGTCGAATTCGTTCCACTTTTTACTCCCAGACATTACGACTTGGAGTATCGATTCAAATTCAGCGGCAGTTGAATTGCACCACAGAGAAGCAATGCCTTCCCTGAACATACCTAATTTCATCGACTCTTGGGTTGCAGATTCAGGAATCGGCTCCACTGCAGACCAATCTTCATCCTCTTCGATGAAGGTAGGCACAGATAGTAACGGAGCAAATGCCACAGGGTTACTAAAGATACCTTTGACAGAGTTACCTAATCCACAAAACGCACACATTGCGAATGCTGTACTGAACTTGTATGCCGAATTCGGTTCAGATACTGGCAACTCAGTATCGATTCATCCAGCACTTGTTGCTTGGAATACAAGTGCTAATGGCACGACCTATGATGGAGTGAATAACTGGTCCTCACCAGGTGCCATGGGTACTGGCGACAGAGGATTGTTAGTTGATGTTCAAGATAGTGGGTCTGCTACTTGGATGAGCTTTGATGTAACTGAATTAGTTCAAGCGGCCTTTGCAAATGGAGATTCACACGTATCTTTGTTAGTTGTAGGATCTGTGGATGAGGGACAGACAACGTTCACCACTACCGAAGGAACCAGTAGCGATAGGCCATGGATAAACATGACTTGGGCCACAGGAAATGCCTCATCTCCTGAAAGCGCAGGTAGCAATTCAAACCCAACGCCCAATCAAATAATCTGGGACACATCGACACACGCATTACTTCCTGGAAGCACCCCGAGTCTTACATGGACCCATTCTAATCCATCGAATGTAGATGATTGGAGAGTATTCATCTGGAATGATTATTCAGATGAAAGAGCAGGTTGGACTGTATATGATAGCCGAGATTCTTCTAATGGATGGGATATTGCCAACCTAACTTGGACTTCGCCTTCGAGTCTTTCAGCCGGAGATTCATACGAATGGTTTGTCCAACCGATTACCAATGACATCCTTGGTTCTCGTGGCACTGACACTATATTCCACATACCAGCAAGTACTGGTGCATCCATCAATTCCACAGATGCTTACATCACTTTACAAGAAGGCCAAATTGTAGAGGCATTAAATTATCCAGCCATATTCATGGATACTTATCTTGATTCAGGTAATGCAAATTCCGCCTATGAAGGGGGAACTGAACTGATAATCGGACGTTCAAACTATACTACTGCACAGAACCATTACACAGAGTCGATGATAATGGTGGATTGGTCGACACTACCTATTCCAAGTTCTCACGAATTCTTTGATTCGGAATTGACACTGCACAAGGTTAGCGGTGGAGATATAAATCAAGAATCAGTTAGAATCGCAGTTTGTGAAGTACAAGATACCTGGAATCAAAGTGCTACTATGAATGGACCAACAGGAGCTAATTCGACTTGGACCAATCCTAAATGCGACATTCCGTTTGAAATAAAAACTATGGATTATCAAGATAACACCATCGATTTAGACATCACATATGCTGTCCAACATGCTCATGCTGCAGGTTTAGACAAAGTGAATTTATTGTTCAAAATCGTTAGTGATACCGATGAAGAGTGGCACTTCGCAAGCAGTGACTATACCGATGATGAAACAAAGCGTCCTGAAGTCAAACTTGAATGGAGAACTGGTACTCAATGGCTGCCATCACCTGCAATGAGCCTGCTACCTGCCGATGGTTCAACGATTTGGAATGAAACTTCATCTAGGCCTCGTGGTGCTGATGATGTAACCATGAATTGGACGGGTGTTGAATCTAATGAAACACGCTGGGTTATGCAATCCTCAACTTCTGCTCATTTCACAAATGAAAATGAGACTTGGTTGATGGACCTTACAGATAATAATACGTTCAACGGAACATGGGACTATTCCAGCCTCGCTTACACAACCAGCGATAATATCGAATGGGGAGATTATTGGATATACTGGAGAGTTAGGGCTGAGCAAGACCACCGCTTAGGAACATGGTCCAGTGTCAACTCATTCCGAGTGCCAGGAATTCTTGGAAGTGACGACGGCGCTGGAAACAATACTATCGTACTGTATGATGGTTCTGTATTCAACCAAACCTCATCTCTGCCAGGCGTTCCAGATGCAACAATCGATTCCAGTCGTTCCAATAATTCTCTAGGCAATAATGGCGAATTAGACTTGGGGATCTCTGCAGGCGGCTCAGGAGAATCTATGATATTACTAACATTTGATTTGTCAGAATTACCATTCCCTTCTGCTATGACTCCTACAAACGTTCTGCTATCACTATACAGGTATGATGTCAATGGAACATCATCTCAAACTGTAAGTGTTCATGCCTGTGATACATTCAATGAAAGGAGTGTAACTTGGAATACAGCACCTTCGTGTTCGAGTACTGAAGTCACTCGCACTACATTGCTAATATTCCCTCCAGATGGTTGGCAGGAATGGGACCTTACATCATTGGCTCAATCTAATATTGCAAATGGAAATAACACTCTGTCCATTATGCTAAAATCAGTTGGAACCCCGACTTCAGGGCACTCATTCTATGATAATTCATACAATGATTCGATTAAGCCTAAATTGATTTTAGAATATGTTGACAACGTTGACGGAGTTATACCTCCTTCTCAACCAGTACTAAACAATCCAATCGATGGAGCTATTCTGTATAACACAACTAATTGGGTATTAGAATCTCTTGACAAACCTGAATTAACTTGGAATTCTGTAACAAATGCAACAGGATATGTCGTGACTATTGCAAGCACAGGTGGCCAATTAAAGTACAAATCTTGGGAAGATAGTGAGATTAACGGAACTACATTCACTTTCAGCCAGGACTTGGTAGAAGGTAGCGTTTACAGTTGGTGGGTACAAGCCATAAATGGATCTATACCTGGACCTTCTTCAAGTCGAAGGTCGTTCGCAATTGGTTCTCCTGTCGATAACACGTACAATGACGACCATACGTGGACATATAATTTCCAAACCGGCAATGAAGTTGCTGATTTAGGTCACACCAATATCAGAGACTCATACATTGGTAGTGGATTCGCAAACCAAAATCATGGTTCTGAATCAATGATGGTAGGAACAAATTGTGAAGGCGCTAATACAGAATGTCGCATGATTATCGCTCTGGATAACGACCAAGTTCCTCTACCACCTGGTGCTAAAATCCATTCCGCATCAATCAAATTAAGTACAGAATCTCCTTTGGTTGGTAATTTAACTTTGAACGTTCATCGTCTGCTAACAAATTCATGGACGCAATCTGGTTCGACTTGGAATAACTCAGCTGGTGGAACTCCATGGTCTGCAGCAGGAATGACTGCGGGAGTTGAATATGAAGCATCACCAATTTATTCGAAAACCATTAATCCGGCTGTGAGTGAAGTTTGGTTAGAATTAGGACATTCTGGAATGTTGATAGATGGAGACCATGCTTGGATAGTAATTGGAACTTCAACTGTAGGAGCACCAGGCTGGATTGAATTCTTTTCAAGTGAAAGTTCTCTGGATTATAGGCCTACGATTCTCATAAATTACACAGATGTCCATTCTGCATCAGTATCACCTACAGGGACTACTACTGATGCTGACACGCCAGTACAATTCTCACATATCCTGAACGATGCTGCAGGAGGAAATGTAGCAGAAGACGTAGTATGGTCTACGACTGATGGCACAATTAACACGACTGGAATGTTTACTCCTAAACAAATAGGTACGCACAGCATTACAGCATGCTTTGGAGTTATTTGCGCTACTGAGCAAATCACTGTAACGCCGGGGCTGCCGGTAACTCTGATTGTTGAAGATGTAGAGGAAACAATAACCGCCGATGATACATTTACTGTAATAGCAATGGTACATGACCAACATGGAAACATTGTTCCAGGCCAGACTATCTCGTACACTCCATCTAATGGAACTATGAGTGGTAGCACATACTATCCATACAGTTCTGGCAACCAGGTTGTAAGCGTATTCTGGAATGGTCAAAGCATTGCTGTGAATATTGAAGTGGTTGGCGGAATACCAACCCATTACGTTACAACAGGATGTGAAAGCGTGGTCAATGCAGGAGAAACTTGTCAACTAAATTGGACATTGCACGACCAATTTGGCAACATGCTAGATCTAGCAGTTGGTGGCGGAATCACATGGACTACTGGAGGCGGTGTTTTCACTGAAGCCAACGGAACTTACTACGCAACCACCGTAGGAGATTACAACATTACAATGCAATCAACTGGCGGAATAAGCCATGTAATCCCTATTACAGTGGATCATGGAGAGATGGTGAGCCTAGAGATTATCGCATCTGAAACCTTCGTTACAGCGGATGACACTGTGTGGTTGAACACTACAAGAATTGACATAATGGGTAACAGGTTGTCCGTAGAGTTACCACTTGCAAACTGGACGGTAAGTGATGGACTATTGGTAGAAGGCTTACCTGCAGAGTGGCATGCTCAGCGCCGTGGTTCTAAGACGATTACCGGAAGTTATGCTGGAATGGAAAGTAGTGTCGTCATCCAAGTAGTTGAAGGAGCGATTACTGGATTAGTATTGGTTATCGACTCTGAAGATTCAACTAACTCATTGCAAGAGATTACTGCTGATGATGAGATTACTATCAAGGTCAAAGCTCATGATTCAGATGGAAACCGTTGGACTGAGAATGTCGCTTGGACTATTGAGCACATTCAATTTAGTGACCAAAGCGTACTGCAAGAGATGACTTATGGAAGCACGACAATGTTTGTACCTGTGTTCTCATCTGATTCTACTTACACACTACGTGCCACTTATACAGACTCAAACATCACGCTTGATGTCACACTAGACATATCAGTGGCGCACGGATACTTGGTAAATGTAGCATTAGAACTCCCTAATTCATTGTCACAGAATATTGATGCTGACAATAATCTGCAGTTCCTTCCTAAGTTAACAGACAGTGATGGAAATATAATCGATTCATCCATTGTGTCTTACTCTTTGAAGGACTTAACTTCAAGAAATGTGACTAACATTACCGATATCATCGTTGGAAACGGTGGTGTTTGGGAAGCTAGTACTGTTGGTGATTGGGAGATCACCGCATGGGCAATGTCTGGAAATGGCTACATGATCAATGAGACTGTTTCGATTACAGTCCAGCATGGAGATGCAGTTAGTGTTGCAATCGATGTGATTGCAAATACGGCTAAGGCAGGAGACCAGTATAGTCTAACTATTACTGGAACTGATTCTGATGGAAACACGTTTTTGGAGAGTGTACTATGGACGCAAAACAACAAGGCTGTACCATCTTCCACAATCTATGGAAATTCAGGTGAATACAACTGGAATGCCACAACTGCAGGTGATCACACCTTCAAATTCCGCTCACCGAGCGGGGCCGAGAATGAATGGACTGTGACTGTATCTGCACACCAGACAGTCTCAAGAATTGAATTGACCATTGCTGATGAAACAGTGCAGCAATTAGAGACCTTTGAAATCGAAGTGCATACTTTCGATGCGTGGGAAAATGAAATCCCTGTCCCTCCTGAAACTCAAGTTGAATTAACTGGTCGCATGACTGCAGAAGCCGGAGAGAATGGATTCTGGACAATCACTACATTGGATGATGAGAAACAAACTGTAACCATCAAGGTACACAGTGTCGAGGCATCTAGTACTATTGTTGTTGAAGGAAATTTCATGGGCTTCTTTGAATCCGGTGGAACTCTTTACTATGCAGGAGGAATTTTGGCTATTCTAGTTGTGATTGTTCTGTTAGTGGTTATCGTTATGGTATTCCGTTCCGGAAATTCCGAATATGAGGATGAAGATGAGGATGATGACGGTTACTACCCGGAAGAGAAATCTGAACAGAGTCCTGCGGCTGTAGGCCCTGGACCTAGCGGCCCTCCACAGGTGAAAACTGGCAGAGAAGATTGGATGTCAGACTATCGTGTTGAAGACGACGGTACTGAATGGGCTGAAGATGGTGAGGCATCTTGGTGGTTCCGTGATGCTGGAACATCTGAATGGCAAGAGTGGACCGATTAATCGGTAACTTAGATAATCTAAGAATGTGATTTTAGAATGGAGATGGTGTATTGGACAAACGGATTATCTCCATCATGTTAGTTATCTTGATGGTACAAATCTCAGTTCCAGTGCATGCTGCAAACCCTGCAAGTATCAATATTGATTCACACACTCAAAGTGTTAGCGCTGACCAAGCAGTTCGTTTTTCTGCGGTGGTGAAGGATTCATCTGGAAGTCCGATAAATGAACCTATTATTTGGTCAGCAAGCTCAGGGTCAATCGATTCAGAGGGGTTGTTTACACCTGGCGTTGTTGGACAGACAATTATTACTGCAACTAGTGGAAATGTAAATTCTTCAACTACGATTAACGTCGTGGCTGGTTGGCCTGTTGGAATACAATCGGGATTCAATGGTACTGAGATCAGTATTGATGATGAAATTCAGTTGAATGCATCTCTTATCGATAGAGCGGGTAATATGGTCGAAGGTGAACTAAGTTGGCGTTGCCAAAATGGAGTTATTGACTATGATAACAACACATGGAAACCCGAAGAAATAGGTAACACAACAATGCGAATTATTCACTTAGAATTAGAAGAGCGGGTAATATTTCATGTAGTTCCTGGAAGTCCTGAAACACTTGAGATTCCTTACGGATTAACTGTACAAAGTGGTACTACTCAGCATGTTATACCAATAGCAAAAGATTCTCAAGGTAATGAAGTCGGTATTTCTAAAGCAGGTATTCTAACTTGGTTTGTAGAAAACGGTTCAATCTCTCAAACTGGATTATTCTTTGGTGGAGCACCGGGCCTATGGAATGTTAGTGTTAACAGTTCATCTGGAGCCTCGGGAGTAGGAGTTATTCGAGTACTACCTGCTCAAGCCACAGGACTAGATATTGAGATGGATGTAGAACAAGCAAGAACTGGCTCACCAGTAATCATTTCAGCCATAAGAACTGACGTTCTGGGTAATTCTGGTGAAGTCATTTTACCGTTAGCAAATTGGACAGTCCCTACTGGTTCACTATCGATGGATGGAGATTCAGTCATCTGGATTCCTTCTAAAATTGGTGAATGGACGATTGGGGTATCCGACCAAGGATTCTCTGCAACTATGCAAGTGAGTGTCTCTCAAGGAATAATCATAGGAATTGATGTATTGCTCTCAGAAGAGGTTTTACGCTCAGGAGATTCGATTGTTGCATCGATTTCAGCCTATGATGCTGCGAGTAATCAAAGATCTGTGGATGGTGCATGGACCATCGATAGCGAACTTGGTGCAGAAGAGCAAGATGGTTGGATGCAATTGAGACCGGGCCCTACAGGTGACTTCGCAATTTCTGCAAACTGGTTTGACAATGAAACTCAAATTGTGCATGAAGTCGATGTGGTTCTAAATGTCTCAACGGGAGAATTAGCTAGGATTGTTTTACCAACGAGTGGAACAAGAGTGCCCTCTGACGGCGTGCTAGACCTTTTGCCAACCTTTGAGGATGAATACGGCAATCATCTTGATGACGTACTAGTCAATTGGGTTATTGATGGCAATGACATGACTATGGAAATCAGATTAGCAGGTGAGAAATGGGCGCCATCTTCTCTTGGAATGCATGAAATACGGGCTATGGCTCAAGGTGTATTTGCGATTACTGACGTCGAGGTTATTGCAGGCACTGCAAGGCATATTACAACTGACTACGATGGTGGAATTAACGTCACAAGTGGAGAAGAAGTTGAGATTACTGTGTCAACATTAGATGTTCATGGCAACATTGCTTTAGCATCGGATATCATTTTCGAATTCGATGACCAACAAGGATTGATTTCTCCTTCATCTAAAGGTGATGGGTACTGGATGATTGAAGGTGGAGATGAAGGCGATTGGAATTTACGTATGACTACTGGCTCTGCCGTACGAGACATCACAGTAAGTGTCACGCCAGGGGAACCGATTCGACTACTAGCTGAGATTCCAGAACAAAATCCCGAAGAAGGTAGCAAGATGATAATCAGGATATATGCTATTGACCAAGCAGGGAACAGAGTTGAAGTTCCGTCTGATGAGATTACCATTCAATGTACCGTAGGTTCAGTAAAACACCTATCTGATGATACGTATGAGGTATCAGTAGACCAAGCAGGTCAATCCCAATCTTGTAATGCATATTGGAATGACCTCGTCGCACAGAGATTTTTCGATGTAAATGCAGTACTATTTGGTGGGGGGCTGGGCAACACCAATACTGCTCTCACAATGGTATCAATCATAGTTTTCTTATTCATATCGATAATGTTAGTTTTGATTCGCCGAATCAAGAGTGAACAAAGTGATGATGAATATTGGGAAGATGAGGAAGAAGATGATGAGGATTACTCCGAACCTGAAGTCGAACCCGAAACTGTAACTGAGATAGTTCCAAGAGAAAAAGAAGTTACTGTAGAAGAAGATTCTAGTGAACTGAAATCTAAGGAAGATCTACGTCAACACCTTGCAGATGAAGCGAAGAAAACTGGTGTAATGCAAGCAGCACCTGGAACTGAGCAAGGAAAAACGGGATGGTACATCGATTCAAGCGGAGAACTAACCTCATGGTTGGTTACGGAAAGTGGAGAATGGACTAGGATGTCCTAATCCGTAATCACTCGAATTGAGCGGTAAACTCTACAATATCGATTACGCCATTTTCATCGGTGTCTATTTCATGGAAAATGACTCGGCACTCAGCATCGTCATATGAGAAACCTAAAGCATGCATTGCAACTTGGAACTCTTTCAAAGTCAGGTGACCTTTGCCACCCATATCGGCTGCATTGAAGGCAACTTCTCTTCTATCATGTTCGGTTTCACTTGGATTTCTAAATTCAGAACGGAATGTATCAAACGGAGTAGTTCTTGGGTGAGCGTGGTTTTTACCATATAGTTGGTAAACAATCAAACCCATTACTATAGCAGCTACTGCTCCTATGATTGCCTTTTCTCCCATGATATATACCAGAGCCAAACCAGATAAGATTCCCCAAATGTGAATTAAAGGATAAAGTGGAGCCCTATACTCAGGGTTCCATTCGTGTTTGTAACTAGTCTGACGTAGAATGATTACACATGAATTGATCATAATGAATATCATTATTTTGAACCCTGATGCTAGTTTTGCAACATCCTTTACAGGAAGTAAAAGAATTGTCAAACCCATTGCTGCTGCAGTCAAAATAATTGGCCAATGAGGAGTTTCATATTTTGCATTGACTTCCTCTAAGGATTGAGGAAGTAAACCATCTCTAGCCATTGCAAACAAAAATCGAGATGCGGCTAAGATTCCTGCAAGAGCCATGGAAATCATAGTGAGAACCGCTAAAATGGCTGCAAACACACCGATTTTTGAACCTGCAACCGATTCTACAAATTTGTAAATTGGGTCTTCTATTGCATCTCCGCTACTGTTCACCCACCACTCTCCGGGGATTGCTGCCATCATCATGTAGGTGATGCTACAATAGAGAATGGTTGCTATTATCAAAGAAATTAGGATTCCATAAGGCAAATTCTTTCCAGGGTTTTTGACTTCACCCCCAATCGCAGCAACCTTGGTAACACCTGCATAAGCGACGAAAACAAAGGCAGCAGTTTCAGCAATTGTCCACGGGTCTGTATCCCATGCCGCATTCCATGGCCCAGACATATCAGTCGAATCAGCGAATAAAGCCATCACTGAGACAATTAACAAAAGACACAATGTAAATCCTAAAATTGGAGCTTGTATTATCTTGACTTTCTTAACCCCGAGAATATTTACTACTGTGATTAATATTAGTGCCGATAATGAAACGATGTACGTATTCAGTTCAATATCAAAATAAGTAGTAACAGTGTACATGTAGGCAGAGAAGCCAATTAGAGCAAATGAAGATTTTAACAAAAATGATGCCCATAATCCTAAACCGCTAATCGTACCAACAAGTGGACCATAGGTTCGCTCCAAATAAACGTATGAACCCCCACTAGAAGGCATTCCTGAAGCCAATTCTGATTTTGAAAGAGCACCAGGCAACACAACAGATGCAGCGAGTAAGAATGCTAACCAAATACCTTCACCCATTATCATTGCTGCAAAGGATGGTAAAACGAATAACCCCGAACCAAGCATTGCTGAAAGTGAAATAATAATTACACCAACTAGACCCACCGAGCGCTCAATCTGGACCTTTACGTCCTCGACAACACCCCGTACATCACCTTTCAGTAATTTGTTAGCAGTTGATCTGATATCGATTGTAACCACCCCGGATAACTACAGTTAATTTACCGCTAAACCGGAGCATGGGCGAAGAGTAGTTATTGTTTGCCACCTTTTGAGGCAACTAAACCCCGGAATATGGAAGTCAAACTTTAGCGATAACCTTCATTTCAACAGCGATTGGTGTAGGAAGGGCCCTAATTGCTAAAGTCGTCCTAGTAGGACCTACTTTACCCAATGTCTCAGCCCAAACTTCGTTGTAACCGGAAAAGTCACGATCCATGTCCACCAAAAATGAAGTTACATCAATCACCTTATCGAGTGAAGACCCTGCTTCCTCTAGTATTCTTGCAATGTTGTTGACTACTGCTTTTGTTTGAGCTTTGATATCATAATCAAGTGGATTGCCATTCGAGTCTTTGATAGGCCCTCCTGGAATTGAGTTGTCACCGGGCTGTCTTGGCCCAACACCTGAAAGATAGAGTAAATCCCCTTCTCTTCTGGCATGAGGGTATGCTCCAACTGGCTTAGGTGCCTTGTTGGTATTAACCGTATTTTTACCTTCTACTGGGTCATATAATTTCGGCCCAGAATTAGTTGAAGGTGAGGAATCATCCTCGCCTGAGTCGAGAACATTTCTGTCGCCTCCATAGAAGTCAACATCGTCTTCATCATACTCTTTGTCGCCAGTTCCATTAGATTCGGGGTCTAGTACAACTACGGCAGCACCCGCACCATGAATTGGCTCATAGGCCAATACCTTGCCAGTTAGATCATTCCTATTACCATTCATTGCAGATAGCCACCACATCGGTTTGAAAGCAACCACTTTCTTGACACGTATTTGGTCATGTATAGTTCTACTCAGTTGTCCAATATCTTCCAAGCGACCTTCTGAAAGGAACTCGAGTATTTTTTGATTCCATTCATCATCTTTGAGAGAATGTATGCGGTCCTCATGTGGTTCAATAGGTTCTGTAAACATGCGGTTAGACAAAGACATTACTGAAACAGCGACTACTTTCTTTCCTTGTGCCTTAATCACGTCTTGGCAAGCCTTAGCTAAAACCGTGGTTTCAGCACGATTAGAATATACATTTGTTGAACAAATT
This sequence comes from Candidatus Poseidoniaceae archaeon, assembly GCA_949373075.1. GTDB lineage: Archaea > Thermoplasmatota > Poseidoniia > Poseidoniales > Poseidoniaceae > MGIIa-K1. The sequence goes on from CASIBX010000005.1 coordinate 55,632, forward strand.
ACTGCAGGAATACGATTGTTGGGATTTAGTAACTCAAGCGCAACTACGGAACCAACGTCTACTGGAAATCCTTCGTAAGCGACCGTACGTGATTCTAATCCTCTTGCGAGATTCGCCTTATTCCATGCATGAGAAAAATCAGAATCGATGCGGAGGGAATAATGAATGCTGCCTAGGTCATGGAAATCTGCATCGACCATAACCCATTTGGGATTGGGGTCTGCTTGGATTTGATGACCAATAACACTAGGCCATAGAGTCGAGTAAATGATTATCAAATCAGCATCGCTTTCTTCGATTTGGCGTCGAGCCTCATCATAAGCATCACGAATGCGTTGCCATCCCTCATTCTTCTCCGGACAAAGTACGGGATGTGGATGTGCAGGAACGATTAGGGATTTGATTACCTCTCCTGACATATTCACTCCTCCCATGAATGGCATGGCCATTCCATTATTGCATTACCAGTTCCAATAATTGTCCCATAACCATGTAGAATTGCAGGCTGTTCGGGGACATCTAAAGCAGATAGTAGCCAAGTCAATGCCCCACCATCTGCTTCAGCGATTGCTTGTTCACAGAATTCTGGCATTTCATCGATTAACTGTTGAGATTTACCTTGCCTCATCATTTCGATCATTCGCATATCCCAAAGGTGCATTGCATGACTAGCAATATGCTCTTTACTCATGTCTTCAGGGGGATTGGTTTCAGTTACGAAATGGCGATGCGATAGAGAATTACTAGCCAAAAGTAAGCACTTCTTGCCACTTTCTTCTATTGCCTTGGCGGTTGAACGTCCAAGCTCTAGCATCATTTCTTGCATTACTTCAACCGAATAATAGGATAGGCTGCGGTTAGATGAAATCGAAACTATCGGTTTATCCCACTCTGGCCTGACCATATGACAAGATACGATTGTGCCATAATCGACGCGGAAATCGGGGTTTTCCATCATCTTTACAGCCATTCCTTGAGATTCGGCTTGGTCATGAATTGCACGTGCAAGTTCAACATCGATATTCAAATCATAATTGAATCTGAATAGATTTGGGAAAACGGGGTCTACACTTTTTGAAGTACACTTTTCTACTCCAATAAAGTGAGTTCCAACATAGGTTTGCCAATGAGGAGATAGTACAACTATTACATCGTAGTCGATGTTTTTCAAGGATTCTCTAAGACGCTCATAACCCCAGCGTAATTGTTCCCAGCCACCTTCGGAAACCGGTTCATTTTGCTCGGGGTTTTCCGCATAAACAAGATGAGGTGGATGAGGAGCAAGGCAGCCTGCAACAATAGAACCCTTCGCCATGTCATAACCAAGAGGTTCCGCATCTTCTATTCATCGGCGACGCTTGGGCCAAAATATGGGAAACGGTGTCGACCTCAAATTCCGCCATGTTTTGTGGCCTACTGTTTTTGGAATTGGCGTTGTATCTTTGTGCGCATATACATTAGAAATACATAATCTCCCGCCTATGGTTCTTGCATTGTTACTAATGGTATTATTTTCACCAGTACTAGGAGTTCTAACCAAATCGGGCGACCTTCGTGAACATGCCATCGGGGTAGCAGTTGTCTGCATCCCAATGGCTGGCTTATGGGCACTTGGAGGTAATTATTTTAATATTGCAATACCTTTCTTAATTTGGATTTGGCAATGTGCATCATGGTCAAAAAAGAACCTGCCCCCGTTTAGATATGGGATTTGGCACGGATTTGGTATTGCATTCAGCATAGTACCTGGTGCAATGTTGTATGCTGGAATATTTCAGTAGGACTCTTCTTCATTTGGGAAATCGCCACTACGGACATCTTCACAATACTGTTGCACTGCTCCCGTAATTTGAGTTTCCAAATCGAGATATCGTCTCAGGAACCTTGGACTGAAATCAGTAGTAATTCCTAGCATATCGTGTAAAACTAGAACTTGACCATCACAATCTTGACCAGCCCCTATTCCAATAGTTGGAATGGAAATTGCCTCACTAACTTGTTTTGCTAGATGCGCAGGTATCTTTTCGAAAACTATTGCAAAGCAACCAGATTCTTCTAGCAACTTAGCATCTTCAATTAATTTTGCAGCTTCTTCCTCTTCTTTAGCCCTAACTGTGTAGGTTCCGAACTTGTAGATTGATTGTGGAGTTAGACCAAGATGCCCCATTACTGGAATACCTGCACTCAAAATTCTTTGAACACTTTCAACTATTTCGGAGCCACCTTCAAGTTTCACAGCGTGGCCTCCTGATTCTTTCATTATGCGAATAGCGCTTTCGAGGGCTATTGCAGAATTGCCCTGATATGTACCAAATGGCATATCGACAACGATTAGAGCACGGTCAACCGCTCTCTCAACACATTGTGCATGATAGATCATATGGTCTAGACTCATTGGAACGGTTGTATCTCTACCAGCCATAACGTTTGACGCTGAGTCTCCAACAAGAATTACGTCAACACCACCTCGGTCAACCAGTTTAGCAAGGCTGTAATCATAAGCGGTTAGCATAGTGATTTTTTCACCCGCTCTCTTCATTTCCTGAAGGGTGTGTGTAGTCACTTTGCGAGCGTTTGAATGGACGGACATATGATTACCTCGATTTGTGCGAAAAGGTGTTCAGCCTTCAATCTTCCATAACGCAAATATTGACCGCTTCACTGAAGAAACCGACGGACCACATACCACCTTCCCTACCAACACCGCTATCTTTCACTCCACCAAAGGGTACGCGCAAGTCGCGGTGCAACCAAGTGTTGACCCAAACCATTCCAGAATCTATTTTTTCGGCTATCACACGGCCTTTATTCTTCGACCAAACGCTGCCGGCTAATCCGTACTGAGTTGAATTTGCCATTTGTATTGCTTCATCATCAGAATCAAACTGGTGAATTGTGACTACTGGTCCAAATATCTCTTCAGTTGCTGTGCGTGATTTATGTGAAAGGCCACCTATCACAGTTGGCTCTATCCAGGAGCCTGGTTTATCTGGAATATTTCCTCCAGCCAATATGTGGCCTCCTTCTTGTTTTGCTAATTGAACATAAGACATGACTTTGTCTCGATGGCTATCATTAATCACAGGACCTATTTCGAAACTCTGAAGTTGTTCGAGGTACTTTGACATGAAGTCCTCATAGATAGAGGAATGAACCAGAACTCTAGAACCACACAAACAAATTTGTCCAGAGTTAAGGAATGACGCTCTTAGCACCCCTGGAACTGTAATCTCTAGGTCTGCATCTTCCATAATTATGGATGCATTCTTACCGCCTAATTCAAGACTTAATTTCTTGAACATAGGAGCTGCCGTGGCTGCAACTATTTTCCCTGTGGCTGTGCCACCTGTAAACGAGATTGCCTTGATTTTAGGATGCTCAACTATTGCTTGTCCAATCTCTGGCCCGTAACCATGTACAATGTTTAGCACCCCATCTGGCAACCCTATATCAGTGCAAACTTTGCCCAAAAAGTGAGCTGTGATTGGAGTTATTTCGCTAGGTTTAGCAATAATGGTATTCCCCATCAACAGTGCAGGAGCAACTTTCCAAGATAGAAGGTATAGTGGGAGGTTCCAAGGTGAAATTAAGCCGACTATTCCGATTGGTTTTCTCATGACATAATTTGTTGCATCTGGCATCTCGAAGGTTTCCGATTTCATATTCCTACCAAATTCAGCAAAGAATCTGAAATTATTTACAGACCGGTCTGCGTCTACATTGAGAGCTACATGATGCGGTTTACCAGTATCCAATGATTCCAGTCTGGCAAGTTCGTCTATTTGTGATTCCAAAGAGTCTGCAATTTTGTCTAGCCAGTCACAACGTTGCAGTAAACTTAGTCCACTCCATTGCGATTGTGCTTTTTCAGCAGCAGTTACCGCTCCTTCAACATTCTTAGTACGAGGAATCGTTGCAATTACAGTACCATCTAAGGGTGAGATATCATCAAAGAATTCAGTGGGGGAAACAAACTCTCCCCCAATCAAATTCTCTATTCGAATCATACGTCGACCTCATAATGCCAGCGGTCTTGATCAGGGTCCCATTCATCCCAAGTGGGAATTGTTTCTAGTACATCATGTAGATTGTCAGGAACGATTCCTGAGACGATGAATGCTTTTTGTCTGTGAAGCGGGTAAGGATTTCTCAATTCAATTCCGAGGCAACCCAATATTGCTCTGGCAACATACCATGTTGCTTGAGAATTCCATCCATGCGCAATTTTCACCACGATTCCTAACCCCTTAGGGTAATCAGGATGCTCAATCGCCATTCCCAGTAAACCATCTGCGCCTTCTTTAGCGATTACCTTACCATTGCCAATTTTTAGAATTGTAGAATCTAGCCTGTTAAATCCGCCAACTAAATCGGGATGGCGACACATTGCTTCCCAAATCCAATCCTCATCTTTGTCCCTAACCAGTCCAGCGTAAATTTTAGCCAACTCTGCAACTGTGTTTGAGACGGTAGGAAGACCACAACCATCTTTTGCAATCCTTAGTGGATTCCAATCATCGCCCAAATACTTCCTTATCTGCTCCATATAGGCATGAAATACCTCGTGATTAGGCAAGGTATAGCCGGCTCTGCCCCATCCTTTTGCACGGCAACCTGCTAGAATTGCAGCATGTTCACCACTACAGGTATGATACCATCTTCTTGGACGTCTTACTTGGCGTCCAAATTGAATAAGAGGAACATCTACTGGAGTGAGCATAAGGGGCCATTCCGCTTCATAAAGTAAAGATTGAGCGGCAGCTACATGTTCAGTATCGCCATTATGGCTAGCGACAGCAATTGCTTTTTGTTCCCAAGTGTGGTCTTTTAATTCCTCAGTAAAGGCCTTGAGCATGAAGGGCTTCATCATTGAACGACCATAACACAGTACATTGCCTCCAAATGAATGTACTACTTCGTCACCGTGGCACCATGCAACAGCACCATGTATTGTGGTTTCTGAAACACCATTGCGACGGTAATCGACCAACGGCTCCCATTCAACATCTCTTCCGGTGGGAATGCCTTCTACATCCTCCCCTAATGGTGAATCGGGATAGATTGCAGACCCTGGTTTGCCCGGTGCTACTGCTGAATTAGGGTCGTGTCTTAATCCCATTTAATCACTCCAACAAAGGTACTACTTCGTGCCACCATGCTTCCATATTACGGATAACTCGGTCGCTATCGTGATTAAAGAAATCAAACCAACACATTAGACGGTCTTCAGGATGAAAACGCTCTTTGACCTGAGATGCTACCTCGCTGGCATTCCCAATTAGTGCATTATCTGCTGCCTTCTCGACCTTAGATGGGTCCAGAGTGCCTTCGAGTGCTTTCCAATACTCTCCTAATGCTTGCCTAGCCTCTTCGTGAGCAGCAAGAGATTGCTCCTCAGGAGAAAGTCCCTTCTCGGAATTAAGGAATACAAATGTAGTCCGAGGCATATCCCTACGTTGCCATTCGCCCCCATCCGAATGAAACATTTCGCTCATTCTTTGGTGGGTCGAATCAATAACTTCGGGAGAGGTTATAGAGAGATTGAAAACTTTGACTGGCATGAATTTGTTGACAAACTCTTGGGCCTTAGGATCGTGAGTTCCCGCAACCAATTCTAATTGGGATCTAGGCCATTGTTTAGGAACTATTGAAATCTCTTCGAAATTATATCTCCTTTCAACCTCTATACTTCCCACAGTCGATTCTCCGGATGTTTCCTCTACTGCAAGTTGGACTTTGTCCCAATCTTCGTCACTACGGAAATTATCTCGAGTCAATATGGTTTCTCTTATGTCATCAGAATGAATCGTATCACCGCGTAGTAGTCGCAAGAATATCTCGCTTGCTTCCATGAAAATCTGACCGCGCAAAGCTGGCCATGCTGCTTCTTCGATTGGATTACGGGGGACGATTCCATATGGACGTGCCATGAATTCAAATCTGCCAGCACTAAAACCAACATGCAATTTCCTTTTGGAATCCATGTGGGAAAGGAATTGTACGGTGTTAGCAACTCTTTCGGCTTGAGCGATTGGACCACCACTAGCCAGTATACTGACTACTGCCGAGCCAACATCAATTCTTTTTGTCCTTCTAAAAGATTCCATTGCTAATTGACAAAAGTCAGTACATAAACCAACTTCGCCTTGCCAATGAGGAACCACTGGCTTGGAGTTATCCTGTTGTGTTTGGGTCGATAAATGAGCCTGAGCTATCCATGCAACTCCGAACCCTAAACGGTCTGCTGCATCTAATTGTGCGTAGTAATTAGAGAACATTTCGGACTCGCTAGGTGTGAATCCATTATGGTCTGGAGTCTGTGATATCGAGAAGAATATGTCGTACTCCATGTAATCCCTCTCCCTAGGGAGAGGGGCTCTATGTATCAATATCACTATTCGGCTGTTAGTTTAGAGACACGTTCTCTAACTGGCTCAGGAACTACTTCTCCTGCTTCCATGAAAACGGTCATGATGTCTGAAAGTTGAACCATTGCCTCATCGGGCTGATTCGAAATTTCGGCTAAATCTGCTAATCCCCATCGAGCAACTAATATCCCGGAGAGGTCATTAATTTCAGTTGCTATCGTAAGAGACTGAATGAGTAATTCTTGAGATTGTTCCAACTCACCTAGCGTAGAATGGGAGTGCGCTAAATCAGCAAGTGCTTCCATTTTCTCAAAACGCTCTGATTCGGGAATGAGTTCCAATCTCTTTCGAAGATGGAGTTGACTCTTTTCAAACTCGCCATCTTCTTTTGCAATATGGGCAATTAATGCATGACCGTAAATCATGCCCTCTAAGTCCTCGGCTTGTTCACGAAGTCGCATTGAGCGGTTTGCAAAAACACCTGCATCTTCGCTGCCCAATGAGATCAAGGACACATGGTGAAAAATACCTGCCGCTAATCCAGGTAGTCCTTCATTTTCAGAAACCACACCTAGACCTATCAATTCATCCTTACTCGCACCATTGTGCTTCAGTAGTTCGAATTGGCACCAACCTTGGTCTTCAGGATTCAATGAAACCTTAGCAGCATGGTCTAGTAACCTAGCGACAAGCGCATCTCTTCCCAAGTCGCGTGCTAATTCAACAAGATGTAATGCTAGACTTGTGTTTACCGATTCCAAACCTTCGCCTTCGGCGAACATCTCTAGAACTTCTTCTGCTTGTGTTGGACTCATTTCTGGCAAGTTCTCACCTCAGATTGAACGCATTCGTCCGCCGTCGACAGCTAAGGAGACACCACGAATACCGCCTGCTATGGGCATGCAAAGATATGCGATTGCAGCACCGGTTTCCAATGGGTCGATCAATCGGCCAATTGGAACCTGAGTCATCCACCCAGAATGTACATCTTCCACACTCTTTCCTGTCTTTTCATTGATGGAAGCCGCCAAGGAACCTAGACGGTCAGTATCTGTAAACCCAGGAAGGACATTGTTGATGGTAATGCAAGATGGTAATTCGCTTGAAAGCGTTTTCGACCAAGATGCCATTGCTCCACGAAGTGTATTGGAAAGTCCAATGTTTGGAATTGGTTCTCTAACTGAAGTAGAGATGACATTGACTATCCTACCCATTCCTGCGTCTTCCATCATCGGAGCGATTCCTCTGACTAAAGTGTGGGCGGCGTGAAGATGACGCTTGAAAGGTGCTTCAAAGTCTTCGATGTCATTATCCAGAAGTGGACCTCCTGGCGGACCTGCTGCATTATTGATTAAGATGTGACATTCGCCAATTGAAGAAATGAATTCGGCAATTGCTTCTTGGTTTTCCAAATCGAGACTAACTGCTGTATGTCCTGAGCCTGATAGTTTGGAAATTAAGTGCTCAGGATTCCTACTAACTGCAGTTATTTTTGCTCCTGCTTTTGCCAGCATTTGGGCAGTTGCAGCACCGATTCCTTTGGATGCCCCACAAACAATTGCATGTTTGCCAACTAAGGCCGTAGTTGAGAAGGGGTAGTCGTCTCCTAGCCAGTCCATGCCAATGCCAAGGGGCGCACAGTATTGAACCTTCACAGCCAGTCTCGAATAGTTTCTACTTGCGCTAACCAATCATCACTGGCTACATCGATGATTGAAAAATGGTCGCCAGGCAACCATAACTTCTGAATTTCTACTCCCTTAGCATCCATGGCTCTAGCGTATGATTCTGATTGTGTCCAAGGGACTTCATCATCCGCTTTACCATGCATTACTAGGACTGCTGTTCGAGGGGGATTATCTACTGGATTAATCCGCCTCCAAACCTCCTCATTACCTTCTGGCTTACAACCGACCCATCGGCGCACTGCATCTCCATCATCAGATAATTTAGCATGATCTGCTGCAACTAAATCTGTGATCGGAGCTTGAGCGATAGTTAGCCAAGGTTTTCGATCTGCAACTGCAGCCATCATCAAAGCAAGATGACCACCAGCAGAATGACCCATTATCATTGAGCGAACAATGTCGATTCCGGGTAACAAAGCAAGTTGGCCCCACGCACGCATGACGTCAGATAAAGTATCAACCCAAACGCCTTCATCACCTTCTGACCATCCTTTGAATTCGATATTCCATGCCGCTATTCCTTGCTCAGCAAGGTCTTCAGCAATCGGTGCCATCAATTCCAGAGTATATTCAGTCTTCCAAAAACCACCATTGTTGAGGAAAAATCCAAAACTCCTAGAAATCGATATTATGAATTCAGGATCAGCTTCTGACTATAGAATTCTAGATTTTAGAAAACCTATGATTCGTTTTTGCAGTCAAGAAAGAAAACTCCATCAACAAGTTCAAGACTTTCCTGTCTTTAATGGAAAATATTCAACAACATGCTACTTAGATGAAACATTGCATGCCCTAGATGACATGTATAACAAAAGAAAACTAAATCCGATTAAGTATCTACGCTCTCTTCAAACTGTGTTTATGCACAGGCCTTACAGAAAAATGCCAGAAACTGGTCTTGCCATCGCTTATCTCTTTGCGCTCTCCACGGGTGATTCCGATGATCGAGCTGAACTCACATCATATTGTTATGAAGCAGGAATTGATCCCGTTAAAGTCATAAATGAAATGCAAGAATACTCACCAGATATAAAAAATCTAGCCAATCCAACAGATCTTAATAATGAAGCCTTCCCAATGACAATGGCCATATTTAAAATATTCAGAGCCTCAAGACATTATCGTAGGGAAGTTTTAGATAAGATGGCTCTAGGAAGTGATACGATGTTAGATCTTGGTAATCTTTATACAGCTGCTTTACCAGCATGGATAGCAGCTGGTATAGAACAAGCATTAATAGAGAATATAGATCTCACTGGTACTGAAATTCTCACTCTTGGATATGGCAGTGGCGATGCCGCAGAAGTAATACCTTTTAAAGTCTGTAAAGGATGGAAAGACGCTGCAAAAAACATTCAATTTTCTAAAGCTATGTCATTCACAATAGATATTAATAAAGAGCAATATATTGATCTTCATAACGGGAAGTCCCTAGAAAGATTAAATTATGAATTAAAGAACGAATTTATTATTGAGCGTGTAGGCAATTCAGCACAAAAAAATTATCAGGATATAGGTATCGAGTATCATCGATATATTAAATAATTGAATAATTTTTATGGGCTTGTCTTTAATAGCTCACTATGATCTGAATTAATTCGCTCCCACTCCATAATGAACCATGGAGTATAAATACCCTCTCTCTTTAACAAGGTCGTTATATCTTTTGAATTTAAAAACTTAAAGTCTGCAATTTCATTCAGATTAATTTCTATCTTTTGGTCTATTTTGCCAATAAAAACATGACATAGTTCATTTTCAGAACCAACATCTTTATATTTAGCTGTATATGAAAATTTATAAATATATTCTAAATCAACAGCTTCAATACCCAATTCATCAAGCAATCTTCTATTCACAGCTTCAGTTATATTTTCACCCTCTCGTGGATGACTGCAACAACTGTTTGACCAAAATAAAGGCCATAATTTCTTTAATGCACTTCTTTGCTGTATCAGAAGTTCTCCTTTTGCATTGAATAAAAAAACCGAAAAAGCACGATGTAATCTTCCTTCACCTTGATGACAATCAATCTTACTCATTGTACCAATTTCATTATCAAGTGAATCAACGAGTATTAATCTCTCGCTATCAAACGAAACTATATTTTTATTTAATTTATGCATTTATTTAGGCCATCAAGATGAATTTATTGAAATAATTTTATAACCTGCTAACTCAAAAGTCTTTGCTATTTCTTCTTCTTTTCCTGGACAGAGGATAACGATTGATCCTCCACCACCGGAACCAGTGATCTTTGCCCCCAGCGCACCCTCTGATCTGGCTAAATTTACCATTTTCTCAAGCTCTGAATTTGATACTCCTATGGCGTTAAGCAACCCATGTGCCACATTCATTAATATTCCAAGCTCATCAAAATTACGATCTTTTATTGCAGCTAAACCCTTCGTTGACAACTTTCCAAGCTGCATAAATATATCTGTATAAATATTTTTATTTTTTTCATACCTTGAACAAACTTCATTGATTACATCGATAGTTTTTGATGATTTATTGCTTACTGCAATAATTATAGGAAGAGATTTAATATCATCAAAATCAATATTTTTAACGCCATCTTTTCTATTATATAAAATTGGTTGAGCATAGCAGGCAACCGTATTATCAATACCAGAGGGATTTCCATGAGACAATGTTTCACACTCATACGCAATATCATTAATCTCCTTATCCGTTGATGTTAGATTAAATAAATCAATTAATCCTCTTATTAAAGCGACAGCATATGAAGCTGATGCTCCTAATCCCATGGAGAGAGGTATGCGAGAAAAGATTTTGATCTTATATTTCCCTCGATCTATTTTTAGTAAATCGGATATCATTTCTATCATTCGAACCAGATATGTATATTCATCAGAATTATTATCAAAAAAACTATTTGAGTTTCCATTAATAATAAATTGATAATCTCCTTCTATTTCTTGCAGCTCAACTTTAACGGCCTTTTCAATAGGAATGGCTATTGCATAATGATCATAAACAACAGCATGTTCTCCAAATAATATTATTTTTCCTGCAGAAAAACCAAATCCTATTGGTCCAGTATCATCCTGAGAATCATCAGGCATAGTCTCTTTTAGCTTTATCGAGTCAAAAATCTCTTGAGCCTTCCATGCTTTAATTTCATTACTTAAAATTAAAGCATCCAAAACTTTAGAAAAGTATCTCTCAGGAACATTAATACTCATCACCACACTTTTTGCGTGTAATTTCATATGGCCTTTTTGAATACCATAAGTTGTTAAAGCCCTTAATGCAGCTAAATTTTGTGCTAGACCTACGGAGCCCATAATTATTGCTAACTCATTTGAATTTTTGGCAGCTGTTATCTTTAATCCTAACTGAGCGCCTGGATTTGCCTTCAAAGAACTGCCAACAATACCAACTTTAATCGGCATTTTTAGCTCGCCAACCAGATCACCATCAGCATCAACAAACCACTTTGTCAGTGATCTATATCTACCATCTTGACAAGCATAAGCATGGGCCGCTGCTTCAATTGAGCGCCAATCGTTCCCAGTAGCAATCGCAACAGCATCAATTCCATTCATAATGCCTTTGTTATGTGTTGTTGCACGATATGGATCAGAATCAGCAAAATCAGTCGCATTTATTATGCCATCACGAACCTCTGGGCCATCATAATCGTCTTTAGTCAAATATTGGTGAGGTATTTTCACTTTAATATTAATCAGAGATCGATCAGTCAAATTGGACAATATTTTCAAACCAACTCTGCAACTGGTTAATTCTGATAAATCATCTGCCAGAGACTCACAAATTGTATTTACCAAATTAGCTCCCATTGCATCTTTAGTGTCTATCAACAGATGTAATACAACTATTTGCTTACTTTTTTGCTTTACTATTCGAATCTCAATATCTTTAACACCACCTCTTCTTTTAATTAAATTTGGTTGAGATAAATTTGCTGAATGAATTAATATTTTTTTGTTCTGCTCAAGAATGCCAACCGTATCTGCTATATTTTTAACATCAAGAAGCTGGATTTGCCCAATCAATAGAGACTCATGAATGGATGCAATAAATCCTCCTGACTTTCTAATAATCTTGGCAGCACTACTAACACCAGCAACTATGGATGGCTCTTCTACTACCATTGGCACTAAATAATCTTGATCATTAATTAAAAAATTAGTAGCTATTGAGAGGGGTAACCCAAAAACACCTATTACATTTTCACTCATATTATCAGCAGTATGAGTCAGAATTACTTGATTTCCTGATTTGAGCAGTTGAGATTCCTCAGAAGTTAATATATCAAGATTAGATAGCACCTCAATCCTTTCGGCAATCGTCATTTTATAAAAGCCAGTTATATCTGATTTATTCATGATCAAACCTCACGATTGAAGCCTACTTTATCTAACCCTAGGCACAATGGTACAAAACCCTTTTGTTTTGCTAATTCTTTAAACTCATTCAATAATTTATCAGATGAAGAAATACAAATACCAATGTCACCACCTGCACCACAGGGTTTGTAGACTAAATCGCTATTTTTCTTTGCTAAATCTAACAGCATATTATGCTTATTCCCAAAGATATTTAAATCATATTCAATACTAAATTCCATCAAAGCATTGGTATATTCATCGAGACAACTCAAGAATAGTTTGCTTGTGCCCCGCTCCCATATTGAAGCAAATTGTAAGGCTTTTTTGTTTAGATTTGAAAAACTTTGTTTTGAGAATGTTGTAATTTTAGACAATTGCCTAGGAGTACTAACCGGTATGCCACTCCAAAAAATTTTAAATTTTAAATTATCTGGAAAGTTCAAAGAAGTTGTAACTTTATCTTTACTACGAAAGTATTTAATAATTCCACCTTCTATTGAGGTGGCAATATCCACACCACTGCCATTAGCATCTTGAAACTCTTGGTGAGTTTTTAATGCCAACTCTTTTACTCCAATTGATAATTTGAAAGTGTCAATAAAAACACTAGCCATAGAAACCGTGAGTGCTGCGCTAGAACCTATACCATATTTAAGCCCAGTAATTTCATCATAAAAACCACTGGTATCTAAGACGAATTGATAAAAAGCAGTAGGAACAATATTTATTTGTCGCCAAAAACACCCAAAAAATAATCTAATAGAATTATCATCCAATTCAGCATCTAACCATTCTATTTTTCCCTTGTCATTTACAATAAATGATAGTTCTCTATCTTTAAAACCCATAGTTTTTAAGATATGCCTTTTCTGACCATGCTCCGTGATAGAAGCAATTGCTCGTTTATTAATAGCCATTGAAATTGCAGGAGCTTCAGCTAATACTGCAAATTCACCGGCAATAATAATTTTACCTGGCGCGCTTGCCTTAAAAGTTTTCATAATTGGGTACTAGAAGTAGGAGCTTCCCCCAGACTTGATGTCATTATAGATTCTACACCATCTATTTCTGCCAATCTTTTTATGATTCTTGTTTCATTCTCAGGCAGACATACCGCTTTTATTTGTGGTCCAGCATCCATTGTAAAAAAAACAGGTTCACCACTTTGCTGTAAATCTCGAATAGCATGCATACAGTTAAGAGTTGCAGCATTCCAATAGACAACAGAGGGCTTAGTAGTCCACATAACAGAATGCATTTTCAAGCAATTATGCTCAGAAACCGCCGCTAATTTTGCAAAATCTTTCTCTTTTACAGCTAATCTTGCTTCATTCATATCTGGAGATTGATTTTCAATCCAAGCTGAATAAAAAGGAGAAGAATGCGAACTTAAATTCATTGCCTTTGATGATGAAATACTTTTTTTATTTTTATCAGTGATAGCAATCACCACACTCAATGGCCATCGTGTAACATTTGATAATTGTTTTATTTTAATAGTATTCGATATATTTTTAAGTTCTACGATACCACCCAATAAAGATCTTGCTGCGGAACCTGAAATATTTCCTGCTTGCGAAGCGAATAGCTGAGTGTCTGATTTTTTATTCATCACTGCATTTGCAGCAACAACTAAGGCAGAAAATGAAGAGGAGGAGGATGCCAGTCCAGCTGAAATAGGAAAATTACATTCACTAATGATCTTAGCGAATTTTCGATTTTTACCCATAACAAGATCCAAACATTGGCTAACACGTGATAAATTTGACTCATTATTGACACCATTTATGATTAATTCATCACATTCAAGCTGATTGGATAAATCAATCCTCATTTTCGTCCACAAACCCCCTAACGTAAGAGAAAGAGAGTCGACGGCAGGTAAATTTTTTGCAGTATCCCGCTTACCCCAATATTTAATTAATGCAATGTTAGGATGTGATTGTGCCATTGCTTGCATAATAGTTTCCAATATTAAAAATATTTAACTTAAATTAAATTATACGTGTATTTTAATATAACTATTTGTGTCATTTTATATCGATATTGTGTTTATATATCTTCTTAATTACATTATCACACCTTACTCAG
>CASIBX010000006.1 GCA_949373075.1 Candidatus Poseidoniaceae archaeon
GGAAAAGGTAAGGCTACTCTCAAACTACGTCTGCCAATATGTGCAGATAGTGGCCAAAGAATTTCACTCTCAAGGCGTGTTGGGTCCCGATGGCGCCTGATTGGCCATGGAACTATCGAGTGATTTCCATGCTTAGAGTTCTAATCGATGCCTGCGGCTGGGTCGCAGTCATCGAAGCAGGAATTAATATTGACCAAGCACTCTTAGATTGCGTTGGTACCAAAGAATTGGCTACAGTACCAAATGTCATATCTGAATTGAAAGCTTTAGACGATAGAAAACTGTTGATCACAATGTTGCAATCAAAGGCTGAATTACTAACGGCAAAAGAAAATGCTGGAAACCACACTGATGACCAACTATTGGCATTATCAAAGGAAAACAATTGGCCAATATTAACTGTAGACACCGAACTGAAAAGACGTTTATCACAATCAAACCTTTCATGGATTGAAGTTAGTGGGCGTTCTCACCTTAGATACGTTGGATGAAGAATGCCGGTGATTAATTGATATATGTTGATTAACGCCTGATGGCAATGGCTACGGATGCTAGTACTGCCTCACCATCTCTAACTGGTGCCTCGAGAGTGAAATCTAGTGAAATTATTCAACTATTATCAACCATTGGAGTCGAGGCTAATACTGCTACAGTGATGGTTTACCTACACACCCAGGGCCCTTCTAAATCAAGCGATTTACAAAAAATATGTAAACTTAGACAGCCAGATGTTAGCGTGGCTATCAATCATTTAAACCGGTTTAAACCTCATTGAAGTCATTGTAAATTCCAAAGGCGGCAGAGGCAGACCTGCACACACATACAAACTGGCTATCGAACTAAACGATGCATTAAAGACGTTTACAGAACAAGCAGAGACGCGATTGGCTGTACTCAAAAACCACATTTCTAGGGTTGCACAAGTTACCGAAATCATAGAAAATTAGGACTCAAGGTAGTGTGAACAGGACATCATCTCCATGTCCGTCGAGTAATCTCAACTTAACCCCGGCATCAATCCAAGCATGTGCGTAGTTTATCGCTCCAAATGCGCGCACGTAGTCTCCTTTATCCATGAAATGCCTAGCATCGCTTGAATAATCATCAGCCATTCTCATCATCACAGCTAACTGTTTGGCTTGCTCTGTCCCCTCTTCATGAATCGGTGTCGCCTTAGCTCTAGCCCTTTGTGTCAGGTCAAGGTAATGATTCAGTTTATCTTTAGTAACTCGATCATCGGAACCTGAATCATCAATTATTTCATTGATGTTTATGTTGATCATTTTTATCCCGACCTGGTTAAGTTCTCCTCCTACATTTTTATAAATTAAATTTAAAAATTGGCTACGGTCAGAATTGATTTGGCTAATGGTCAGAGAAGAAATGGTACTACGAAGTTGCCCGAAAATTATTTCTGATGCCAGTTGCTTAATCTGAGAACTATCTAGATGTAGCAGACGTTCGGCAGCATTGTTCATGATTGAAGGCTCTGTGCTAATACCTACTGCGAAAGTAGAAAATATATTGATTTGAATGGCATCTTTTGATAAAGCATTAGTCAATGGAATATCAATAGTCATTGGAGTGAGACTCAAAATCTTGTAATCCTGAATCAATGGCCATACCATTGTTCCACCTCCGTGGATACAGCGTGAAGAACCGCCACCATCAACTCGGCCATAAACTACCAATATTTCGTCAGAAGCACATCGCTTGTATCGAGTTACAAGCAATATTAATCCATGTGCAAACGACAAGGCTACGCCCAAAAAAACCATTGTAAGCCAAAAACCACCATCCAATCTAATCACCTCTTTGGCTCGCAAGTAGTCGATTAACGTCAGATGTACGGCCTAGTGATTCATACAGATCGATTGCTAGTGAGATTCGACCTTCGTCTTCAGCATCGCATGCTCGTTTGAATATCAGGCGTCTTTCATCCCAATCGCTTGCTACTTTCGCTTCAGCAACCATCTTTTGCAATTCAACTCTCCTCAACTGTGATAATTCAGGTGATTGCCATAACCTAACCAGGCCATCACGTTTGATACTGGCCATAGTATCTGCAGCTAAACCAACCAAGAAATCACCTAAGTTAGCATTCGCTGACTCGATTTCCACGTCTTCAGTCATGCAGTACAAACTGCCTTCGATTGAGAGTATCCACCAACCATCCCCTGCTCGATGAGCAGCGAGAGGCTCAAGAGACCTAGTGTCGATTGTTTCCAGATTATCCCAGCCGTAAGGGTGAGGCAATCCTTCCCATAACATCCCATCTGCAGATTGTAATAATATACGGCCACCAGACATCCGACTTACCCAAGACCACACTCTGTCCTCAAGTAAGCGCTGTGAATCTTCATTTGCTAATCTAGCACAACGAAGTTTCCCTTCTTCATCCTGCCACATCAGGTGCTCTCTGTCAAACCAACCGACTAATCTTCGCACCCCTCCAACTTCAAGACGCTTGAGACCTCGACCTTCTTGGTTGAATACGTGAAGTTGACCTTGGCGGCAAGATAGGACCCAACCGCCTCCTGGACGTGATAGAATGTCACTAAATCCACCGGTAGTAGAACGCCCTTCTCCTATCTGAGAGCCATCGCTTACTCGCAGTAGATTGAATCCATGGCCACTTAACACCCCTATTCTTCCGGAATCGTGTTCTGCTGCATGGACTCTGAAAGGTAAGGAGCGACGCCATCTTTGGTTGTGCTCATCATCGAGTAAGATAACGTCTAGGCCTGTAGAGACGAACAGATCACTGCCTACGCTACAAGCGGTCGATATCAAGTTTGGAGCTTGCCAAGAACGTGAAACTGACCAACTCATATGCTCGCCTCCATCATTCCCCATGCCACTAATTGGGCACGAGCATCATTGGTAAGTTTGAACATTCTAGTTCGGCCTTTTTGTTGAACAGACATTATTCCCGCTCTATAGAGCCTATTGCACATCTGCGACATCCGGGGCCTCTTGACCTCTAATTTATCCTGTAGTCTAGCATCTGATGGCGAAAACTCTCTATCTGAACCGACTTCGATTAGAATCGCCTCGCTTCGTGAAAGGTTTCGTAATGTCTGCACATCTAGCGGATTACTTTCTTTTTGGCCGATCATTGGCCTTCTAATGGCAGCCAACAGGTCTGCTAGGCCCAGCCCCTTAGGTGCATTAATCGCATCCATTAATTGGCCTAAGATTTGATCCACACTGTTTTTAATTGCCGGTTGTTCTGTTTCTTCGTAATAATTAGGCTCTTCAGGAACGTACTCTTCCTCTTGTAATAATTCATCTTCAATCTCTTCGATAATCAGCGACGCTCCTTCATGGTCGGCTACCCAAAGGCGGTTTGGATCAATTCCCTCTGGCTCTGGCGCAACTTTAGATGCCTCTGTCTTGATGAATGGTGGGTTCTCTGTTTTGTTTACCCGATTCCTTGCCACTAAGGAGCCAAATGAGCCCATTGCTGGCACAGGGGAGGGGTATGGCGCATTAACGGGCTCTTTCTCCAACTCATCGAGGTCTAAATCAAAACCATGTGTGTCAGGTATTGGTAGCTCGTCATTGGAATAATCCTGTTCAACTGTAACATCGGTTGCATCTTCTAAGGTCTCATCGAGTGTTTTCTCAAACTTTATGTCGCGTGGGTTCGCTCTTTCTTCATCTACCAAATCACGCATCGTGCGCATAACCTTTGTTGGCATACCATTTGTATTCCCCATGACATAATCGAGAACATCTTCGGGCATATCCCAACCGATTTTGGCAGCAGTAGCCATCCTAGACTCACAAAGTTCTTTGATTTCATCACGCTCTAAGGATTTGATTATCTCGAAGTGGTCAAACTGGTTGACTAATGATTCAGGCCATTGGGCACGCTGCTCTGTAGACAGCACTACCACGACCATTGCATTGAGTCTCTCCAAAGGTGAAATCAAATTTGCAGTAACTTCGGCAAGTGACTTGCCATCAGCATTAGAATAATCGAGAGTAATGAGGGGCAGCGGGCCACCTAACTCCTCTGTAGCAGAGACTAATCTCGATACTAATTCCTGAGTTGTCGATGGTATTTCGAACCCAATGATAGAACTGTGAATTTCATGAAGAATGCGATATGCGCGCTCATCGGAAGGGAACATGTCCAAATGGACTGATTTCCCTGCTTCCTCAGAGACGCATCTTAGCAGGGATGTTTTGCCAGAACCACTTTCTCCAATCAACAACACCATCCTAGCATTACGTGTTTTCAAAAAACGAACCCATGTGGCGCTTATATCTTCACGCCCAACTAACAATTTAGATTGTCCCATTTCCAAAGGTCTGGCCTGGAATGGATTTTCCCTAAGGGCAGGAATTCCTAGAATTAGACGATCTTCACTCATTGGACATAGTGGATTTACCTAGGTATATGATGTTTCAGTAAAATAGGTCTCCACAGGGGCCCGTTAATACGCGTTGAATGAAGAACGGAGTTGTTGAAATCACCACCGATAACGCATAGTTAACACATAGTTAACGCGTTAGGCAAAGCGTTAATCCGGCGGTTTATTCATCAAGTAGACTCGACTCGGTTTATGCGGAGGCACATGCGTCATGCCAGTTGATAAAAGCCGCTTATCGGGATTCTTCAAACTCTCAGTTGAGGAAAGAAGAGCAAAGGTTGCACAATTAGCTAATCTCTCTCAAGATCAAGTCGATGCTTTAGCAATGCATGGGGAATTAACCGAAGATTCTGCTGATAGGATGATAGAGAATGTAATTGGCACTATGTCATTACCTGTAGGTGTCGCCACTAATTTCTTAATCGACGGATCGCCTTACCTCATCCCATTCTGCGTAGAAGAGTCCAGCGTGGTTGCCGCAGCAAGTAATATGGCGAAAAGGTGCTTGGTAAAGGGAGGTTTTCGAACATCTAACGACAAGCCGATCATGATTGGCCAAATTCAGGTTCTTGACCTTGACGACCCTGAATCTGCAGGGGAAGCCATCCTTACTGCAAAGTACGAATTGATGGCTATGTGCAATTCATTACCTTCGACTATGATTAAACTAGGTGGGGGCTGTAAAGACATCCAGGTAAGGCAAATAGACACCATGTCTGGTAAAATGCTAGTAATTCACTTATTAGTAGATACAAGGGACGCAATGGGCGCTAATGCCGTCAATACAATGGCTGAATTGATCAGTGGTAAAGTCGAAGAGATAACTGGTGGAAGAGTGCACCTGCGAATATTATCCAATCTGGCATCCAATCGCCTTGCTAAGGTCGAGGCAATATTCACGCCTGAAGAATTATCTAATGAGGGGAGTCGAGAGGATGGAAGTAAAATTATCACAGGCATACTAGAAGCCCACCATTTTGCAATGGCGGACCCATACAGAGCAGCAACTCACAATAAGGGAATTATGAATGCGATTAGTGCAGTTGCACTTGCTTGTGGCCAAGATTGGCGTGCGATTGAAGCCGGATGTCACGCATGGGCGGCTGTTGAAAGCGGCCAATACACTTCGATGAGCCGATGGTCAAGGGATGACGATGGCAACTTAGTCGGTCGATTAGAAACGCCAATGGCTGTAGGAACCGTAGGAGGGGCTTCTAAAGTCCACCCTGTAGCTAGAGCAAATCTTGCAATTTTAGGAGTGGCATCGGCTCAGGAACTGGCCGGAGTAATAGCAGCGGCAGGTTTAGCACAGAATTTGGGAGCAATGCGTGCTTTAGCTACAAGTGGAATCCAAGCAGGCCACATGAAATTACACGCCCGTAATATGGCTGTAAGTGCAGGCGCAATGGGTGATGAAATCGAAAGTGTTGCAACTATAGTTAATTCACAAAGTGGACCAGTAACTCAACAACTAGTCAAAGAAACATTGGAAGAACTAAGAAAGTGATAATCACTCGTCTTCTCCAAGTTCAAGAGTAGTCTGCGTACCGCCTTCTTCATCAGTCTCGTCACGTAGTGCTAATTTACTCTCCATACCATCGAGCATACCAGATGAGACAACCATGTCTCTGAACCATGCTTTGACCTTTTTACGGTCAGTGTGTGGGCAACCAAACATCTCAGAAAAGCGACGTGTGGTTGTTAGTCTTCGAGTATTGCCATCTCTTCTCCTACCGACTAAGCCAGCTTGAGCCAACTCCCTGATGTGATCATATGCTCTTTGTCCAAGCAATTCAACCAAACGGGATTGAGGCATTGGTTGATGGTATGCTATCAGTGCGGCTGCTTTTAGCAACTTAGGAGGCAACTCAGACTTTGTTTCCTTCGGAAGATGGTCTGCTATCATCGGTTTGACCTCCATAGCCCATTTACCGCCAATTTCTACAACTTGCAGACCTCCGCCACGGCGGCGTTTGACCGTAGTTTGCAAGGTTGACAATGATTCTGAAATCTCATCTTCATCATAGCCAAGAGTCTCAGACAACTCGACTAAAGATAGTGATCTGCCTGCGCTGAAAAGAGTCGCTTCTAGTAAAGTTCCCAACGGTATCTCAGTCATGTAAACAACCCCTCACTCAACCAACCAGTCTTCTGGATTCTCTGAAACGGATTCCGCTTCAAGTTTTTTCCTTTCCTCTTCTTCTAATGCAGCACGAGCTCTTTCAGCAAGACGTGCGGTGTGGCGCATAGATTCAGTTTCATCTTCTTTAATCGAATCTGAATCATCTTCCATCAATTTGTCCGCCAATACTGTGACTTCCTCAAATGTTGTAGCATTCGGCCATCTATCTTCGAGCATGATTGGGTCTTCTGGCCCTTCTTGACTAATCCAGGCATAACCACGGTGAGTTAGGAAAAGACCGGCTACAAAGGATGTTATCTTCGATTCGACATCATAACCTTCTGGAACTTCGCCGAATGTATCCAACAATATTTTCTCTAATTCGCTAGTTACATCAGAAACAGGAACCTTTGCTTCACCTAAGGAATCAGTTACGCACCTCATAGCAGTCCAACATCTTCTGATGTCCCCCTCCATGTCCTCATTATGCATCCTAGAGCCTACATTGTCTAGCATGTTCTTCAATTCTTCAGCATGATTACGGCGATATTCTTCTTTCGCCTTTAGGATCTCAGCCTCATCACAAGCATCCTTCAAAGCCGAAAGCAATTCCCCCAGAGTGGAAGGTCTTCCTTCATCACGCCTTACCCTTTCACCAAAGAAAGATGGAAGCACTAAATCAGCACTCCCTTCCAGAACAGTTGTAGTAAAAATAAACTCTTCATCATCATATTCTGCCTCCCAGCCGAAATCTAGGAAATCTTCATCCTCATCCATATCCAGAGCAATTACCCTGTCAAATAGCGTAGATGCTTGCTGATTCAAGACCTCCCAAGACATCCTGATTAAGCGGCCACAGGCAGGCAGGTCGAGTCCATCAGCTTCTTCCCTTACCCTCAGAGTAAAAATCTTCAAGAAGGCTGACAAATCTATGTTCCAAGGGTCCATTCCCTCTTCTTTTACCAAAGATAGAACCAGAGCCACTGAGCGGTCGAACGGGTCAGAAAGAACCTGATGCTCAGCACTATCTTCCTGAGCGATACGCATTATTCGGTCTGCATAACGTTCTGCCTCACTAGCTTCTTCCTCTTGACTCATTAATTGGTCGAGAATATCCTGACGAAGGAACCAGTCATCTAGAACGGCTTGCTGCATATTCAAACCTCCTTTTCAGCCTCTTCCTCGCCTTCCAATTCCTCTTCTAATTCTTCTTCAGCCAATAACTCCGATACAATCTTCTGACGTTCTTCTATTTCATCAGTCAATTCTTCAGCACGTTCACTTAGGGCTTCAAAGCCACTTTCAGCCGACTGAACTTCATCTCCAATATGGTCCAATAAGCCACCAAGGCTCTTTGGAGCAGGCAATGCGTCAGGGACCTCTGGCATTTCACCAGCGATTACTCTTGCTTCTTCAATACGTGAATGGTTCTTGTCTGCAGCGTCGGTAGCTTCCTTCTCTGCTTGTGCGCCCAATTCTATTGCTCGGTCTCGGTCAAAGTCGACGATTCTGCGTGAACAACCATCGCCGCCATGAGTGATACCAATGTGATGATCTGCTAATTCCAGGGAAACCTTTCGTAAGGTAACCATGATGAATTGTGCTGCTTCGCTTCGGTTCCTACATTCTGTAGCAATCAATTTGGAATTTGGCACATCTAGATTCTGGTCGACTTCATCAAAGTAGTAGAATGGACTTGGGTCGTGGTCTTGTATTGCAAATATCAACGACAATGAAGCCATAGATTTCTCGCCACCAGATAGACCTTGCAAACGGGACTTGTTCGACTTACCACGTGGCTGAGCCCACATGTCTAATCCACCCTTGAATGGCTCATCTGGATTCTCTAGGAATAATTCACCACGTCCACCATTGGAGAGTCTCTTGTATACAATCTTGAAGTTCTCATTAACTTCTTTAAGAGTTGCAAGAAGCCTAGTCTTTCTCTGATTCTCCAACTTATCTGTAATGTCAATCAATCTCTTTCTTCTTTGTTGGAGAGTCTTGAAGTCGTCCTTCATTTCATCTAAGCGCTGCTTACAAGTGTCGTACTGCTCAATTGCAAGCATATTGAAATCGCCAAAGCGATCTAGTTTTCTCCTCAAATCATTAACACTCTTCTGTGCATCTCCAACATTTGGAAGTTCGGCATCATCTGATGCAACTGGAATTGATTCATCCGCCATCTCAACAAGCAAGTCGGCTAAGTTTTGCTCCCTAACTGCTAAGCTTCGAATTATGTCTTCTGCCATTGAACGGCTATTGATCGCCGCACTTGCTTTCTGATTTGCCCCAGCTCTGACCTCTGCCCTTTCTTCAACCAAACCTTTCCTCTCGGTTTCGAGTTCTTCATGTTCTTCAAGAAGTGAAGAGCGCTCTTCTTGCTTAAGTTTTAGAAGGCCTGTGTCTTCTTCTATAGCAGCCGCCCATTCTTTCAATAACTTTTCACGGCCAGACATTCCGGCTTGAATTTCATCGGCTCTGGAGGTTAATGAATCGAGGCGCTGTCCTAATAGGTCACTCTTTTCTTTACCACTGTCAAGAATAACTTGGGCTTTGTTCGATTCCCCTTCGGCTTCAACTCTACGAGTTTGTGCATCAAGTAATCTTTGACGGATCTCTTCAGGGCTGGAATTACGTAATTCTTCGCCCGCATTATCACGCGCCGCTTCCGCCTCAATCAGTTTCGCTTTTGCATCTTCTAATAATGCAACTTTGCCAGTGTGGTCTGATTCTAAATTGGAAAGACGATCCTGTAATTGAATAGCAGCACCTCTTGCTTTAGTCAAAGCCTTGTCTGCAATTACCAATTCGGCTTTCAGAGTTCCTACTTTGATTGAATGGTCATCTTCTGCAATTGAATTGATTTTCCCACGAACTTCATTCTGTCTTGTACGGGCTTCTCTTAGAGCCGCAGCAACAGTTTGAGCCATTATGGAAAGGCGGTCTACTTCACTAACTAGTTTCTCAACTTCGCTAGCCCCGTGTATTTTACCACCAAACCCTGCCTTCATCTTCTGCTTGCTACCACCAATCATAGCGCCACCCGGTTCTGTAATCTCTCCACCAAGGGTAACTAGCCTAACTCCACCCATAAGGCGACGAGCAGTGCCTATGTTGTTGACAACAAGGGTATTTCGTAATGCATACGACACAGCTGTTGCAATTCTCGGGTCGTAATCTAATAATTCATGAGCGAATCCAATTACTCCTTCCTTTCTAGCAACCATGGCTGCCTTACCGGATGAGCGGTTTGTTTGCATCTTGTTTAGAGGAAGGAAAGTAGCACGGCCTAATTTCCGGCTTTTCAATAGCGCCATTGCTTCTGCAGCAACTTGGTCGCTTTCTACAACGACAGAGTTCATGCCGCCGCCAACTGCAGTTGCTAAAGCATCAGCATGTGCGGAGTCTTTAGGAGCGCATAATTCACTAATTGTTCCAATAATCCCTTTCAATTCGCCACGGTCTCTTGCCGCCATAACTGCTGCTGCTCCAGGAGCCATGCCGTTACTGCCAGACCTCTTGTCCAATTCTGTACGAGCAGAAGAAAGTCTTCTCTCTGCATCCTGGAGTCTTTTATCGACAGCCGATGATTCATCGATTAGCCTCTTTTCCGCAGATTGAGCATTTCTCAATTCATTCCCTAAGGCAGTTCGGTCGTTATCAGGATTAATATCTCCCAATTCTTCTGCTTGGAGCTCGATGTCGTCATGAGCTAAACGGGCATCATCAACCTCTTCTTCAGCAGACGAGAGTTGCTCAGCGATCATCTCTGCCTGATTGGCGACCTTATCGGCCTCCAGTCTTGCATTTTGAACAGATTCACGACATGCCTCTAGATGTTCATTGGCTTTGGCGAGCGCCCTGGAAAGTGAAGCGGTCGCCGTTCCTGTCTGTTCTAAACTTTCTCGGATTTCAGCTTCTATGGACTCGGTTTCTTCGAATGCGATTTTACTTGTTGCAAGTGCTTCTTTAGCAGAATTAAGGTTTTCTTCATGCTTAGTTAAATCGATTTTTGCACCAGAGATTAATTCTTCTAGTTCCACTAGGTTTGCAGTATCTTCTAATTCGGATATTTCTTCTGCTTCTATGTGGTCATTCGTCAAGGCCAGGGATACTTGCAGTTTACCGATTTCGTCATTCAGGCCTCCCTTGTCGCCACCCATAGCATCTGAGATTTGCTTTTCCAAATCCCCAATACGGTCATCAAGATTTAGCAATACGCCTTCTGCCTCTTTCACGGCAGATTGTAAATCATCTGCTTCGGCTAAGTAGCGTGCTCTTTCACCATTGTGATGGTTTATTTCTGCTTTTGCAGACATGTGGCGGGATTGTTGTAAAACGATATTGGCATTGTCGAATTCCTCTTTAGTATCCTTTGCTCTTTCAGCAACCGCTTTTTCTTTCTCCAATGTTTTGAGTCGGGCTTTTTGTTCATCCTCAACCAAAGAAATTCTTTCAATGAAATCTTCAACTTGGCCTTTTTGCCGCTCTGCTTTGCGAATTTCATCATCATAGGAAGTTACTCCCGCTACCGAATCCAGTACTTTCCTTCGCTCAACAGCAGTCATACTTGACAGACGGGTTACATCGCCTTGTAAGACGATATTGTATCCATCTGGCCTAGCATTTGCTTGGCCTAGTATTCTGTGGAATGCTTTTTGATTACTATCTTCGCCATTCAGTAAATAGGTTGAAACTGTGTTATCAGACTTAGTCAGCCTAACTTCACGAGTCATTCTAACTTCATCTGAATCGATTGGTAATCGCCTTCGGCCATTAGAAAGAGTGGGGTTTGCGAAGACGAGAGTTACCTTTGCATTTCTGGCAGGACGGTTAGATTTACCACCGTTGAAAATTAAATCTTTGGAGTTTTGGGCACGCAGCACCTTGGCTGAACGAGCTCCTAGGACGAATTGCACAGCATCTCCACAATTCGATTTACCTGAACCATTTGGTCCAGTGATAGCAGTGAAACCACGGTCGAACGGAATCACAGCTTCGCCTTTGAAAGATTTGAAGTTTTCAACTTCTAATAGTTTTAGATACATCCCTTTCCCTCATAATCAAGGTATTGAAACCTCGACCTCAAGGCGTCAAGGGAACGAGGGGGGTCTTGAAGGTTACGCGACTCGCGCTCGCGAGACGTGGTTTGCAAAGGGGTGTAATTACAGCCGAATACAACGTTCAAGCAATGGATCCAACATTGCCACAACCAGGGCAACCTTCTCCACCACACAGATGGCAGGTTCTGCCTACACTTCCACCAAAATTATCACGCATGCCGCCTTCAAATTCATCTTCGTACCGTTCTAGATTCTGCTGACCCCAAAGGTCGCCAACTGTTTTGTAATTCAAGTATCCTTTCTTTCGACTAGATTTGGATAAAGACCCCAGATTCCCGCCTTGCTGATATGCAATATCGATTTCACGGATGAAGCGGTCTCTTTTCTCATCATCATTTTTTTCTCTGCCATCATAATCTATGCGATATTTGGGTCCACGTAAAAGGAATACTCCAATAGCGAATATCCCAATCTGTACTGCGATAGGAGGAGCAGGGAATGGCAATAATGCCGAAAGATCTTCTGATGAAGCACCAGGTAGCAAATCAAATCTATCCGCTAGCGCCACCCCACAAAATATCAAACCAGCAATAACTGCAAGTCGTCTAATTCGTTTAGCCCACCTTCCTTTTCTAGGCCATCTCATGAATGATGTCAAAAACAAAACACAACCTTCTAGCAACAATAACAAATCAGGTGCATCCCATACACCAGGAGTGGTAACACATTCATTCACATCTCCCGTATCGAGGTCTTTCTGAATTTCATCAGCATTGCAACCCGGGTCAGCTAAACGAGAGAGTGTTAGTTTCTGAGGAGGATCTAAATCCATCAAAGCACCGAATTCGACATTGGCCACGGACACTGCAATTAGAGCCAAACCAAAGAGTGACGCCAACTTCTTCATCAGCCCCATATTACCCTGTACCGAATCATCCCCCTTATTGGTGTCGCAACCAGACATGGAACATCTTTGAATGTGGAAGTCCCCACGGCTGACTGACCAGCATGTCTAGAGTCGTAGTTATCGGCAGCGGGATTGCCGGGTTGTTTGCATCATTACGCCTAAATGAAGCAGGGCATGAAGTCATAATAATCACTAAGCAACGACCAAAAGACTCCTCCACTAATTGGGCGCAAGGTGGCATTGCAGGTATTCTTGACAAAACTGATGGAAAAGGAATGTTGGCTCACATCGAAGATACGATATCATCAGGTGATGGCCTTTGCAATGAGGAAATTGTTCGATGCGTAGTTGAAGAAGCGGGAGACCGCATAAGAGACCTTCTTTCGATAGGCGTAGATTTTGAAAAAGAGGGGGATGAGTTCCACTTGGTAAAAGAAGGCGGCCATTCAACAAGAAGAATACTGCATGCTAAAGATGCCACGGGAGCTGAAATTGAAAGAGCCCTAACCGAAGCGGTTGCATCTAGTGAACATATTTCATTAAGACCTCACACACTGGGTGTCGATTTGATTCAAACAGTACATGGGGAGCCTGAAAAAGGCATCAAAGGAATTTGGTGCCTAAGCCTCGACTCTGGAAAAATGGAAGCAATTGCAGCAGATGCGGTTCTTATTGCCACAGGAGGATGTGGTCAACTTTGGGAGAGAACAACGAATCCCTCTGTAGCAACAGGAGATGGGTTAGCAATGGCGGTTAGAGCGGGAGCCGTGAGCACAGACATGGCGTTTTTCCAGTTCCATCCAACAGCCCTAATGGCCGGCAATAAGATTCCATTTTTGATTACTGAAGCACTACGTGGAGAAGGCGGAGTTCTTCTAGATAATGCTGGACTTGAAAAATATAGAACAGAAGGTTCAGAGCCAGGCGTTCATTCATTTACACTCAAGTCATCTCCAGACGGTAGCCTTGCAACCAGAGATGTTGTTGCAAGATCTTGTGACCAAAGAATGAAGATCACAGGTGCAGACAATGTGTGGCTGGTTACAAATCATCTGAACAGGGAAGAATTGCGTAAGCACTTCCCTACAATTGAGTCGAAATTGAATAAATTTGATTTGTCCTTAGGGAGAGACCCTCTGCCAGTCGCACCCGCTGCCCACTACATGGTCGGGGGATTATCTGTCGACATCAATGGGCGAGCGCTGATGAGTAATGGTGCAGTAATGAAGGGACTTTATGCCATTGGAGAGGTCGCATGTACTGGAATGCATGGGGCAAACCGTCTAGCCTCAAACAGTTTGTTGGAAGCGGTTGTATTTGCAAACAGAGCAGCAGACCACTTTATATTACAACCAAGTAATGACCTGCAAGAAGTACCCGAGTGGCGTGCTGAAGGAATGCAAGAGTTGGAAGAGCATGCTCCATTGATACGGGACCTAGAAACACTAAGGAAAACTATGACAGATGACGTTGGAATTGTTCGCTCCTTTAATCGACTTGAAAGAGCAAAGAGAATGCTAACCCTACTTTCAAAGGAAGTAGACCTCATCTGGAGAAGAAGCATACCAACAAGAGATTTAATCGAATTAAGAAATCTTGTTCTTGTAGCCACTCACATCACTGAAGATGCATTGAATCGAAAAGAAAATCGCGGGCTGCATTGGAATAAGGACCTCATCTGAGGGCTTTTATTTGAGATAGAAGCATTGAGTTTAGCGGTGTAGGCATACCTATTTTTTCACCTCTAGAAACGATTTGACCACAGAGAACATCTATCTCAGTCTCCCGTCCAGCCTTTACATCAACCAACATTGAACAGATATTATCCGCTGTTGAATCCAAAACTGAGTGGAGACGGGATATCAATTCATGATCATCATCGATGTTAACACCCATAATTCTAGCCACGCTGGCGGCTTCCATCATGGTAGATTCAGCCTGAGAAAGAAGTGGTTCTTTTCTTAATTCACCATTTTTCACCCCACAAATAGCAGCTAGAGGATTGATTGCCACATTCAATAACAACTTGTTCCAAAGAATCGATGAAACATCGTCAACAAATGATGCATCAAGAGAGGATAGGGTTTTTACAAACTCTTTGCCCTTTGGACCTCCAAGATATAAATCGCCTTTTCCAACCCATTCAACATGACCTGGCGTTATCCTAGTAACTGCATTGGTCGTGACACCCACAGCAGCATTTTCGAATACACACTCTGTTAGTATCTCCAAATTTCCAAGACCGTTTTGTAAGGATAAGACTGGACCTGTGGATAAGAAAGAAGCTAATTTGGCAAGTTCTAGTGTGTCTTTTGATTTGCTCGTTATGATTACTTGGTCACATGTATTCTCAAGCGAAGAATGAATTCCTGCACCGTCAAGGCTGACTGTCCAATCATCAGGACTGATTGAAACATCCCAGTTCCCCGTTACTTTTAGACCGTAAAGAGCCAATACTGCACCATGCTCACCACGGGCGTGCAGAAGTACATCGTGACCCGCATCAACCAATTTTGCAGCGATGAGGCTGCCGATTGCACCGGCGCCTAATACTGCTACTCTCATACTCAAACCTCGTGATTAACCAAATGTAGAATGATTTCTCCGTCATTCAATTCGAACCATGCAAATGACATACCCGTTTCGGGAGCGATTGCTGAGACAGTAGTTATCTGACCTGAATTCAAAATGATGTCATTTGAAACATCCCATTGTGAACCATTTCCATCAAATTCTATGTTCAAGGTGATGTTTTCAGAGTTGGGGTTCTCGATTATTATTTCATCACCGACCACATTTACTGAACCAATCCATTCTTGCGTTCTATTCCCCAGTTGCCCGATAATCAACGAAGGACCTTCCAAAACAGAGAATTGAGTAGGTAGGTAATATTGTTGACAGTCGGTGATTGTTGAACCAGGAGGCGCAAAGAAGTGTATAGAATCATTTGAATCTTCAAATTGATTCAAACCGACAGGTGTTATCGACATATTCCAATTTCTAATTTCATCAATAAGGGGGAATATAGAGGAAGGGTTACCAAGAGATAGGCAATCTTCATCATGGTTTAGAGCTAAAATGGATTGGGTAAACATCAATTCATTATTATCAAGAACTATACCTTCTTTAGGAATAGAAACAAAACGCTGAGTGTCATAACCGGTTTTGTATGGTGTCTCATCGATGTGGAAGAGATAGCCATCTAACCATTGCATATCATCACCAGATAGACTATTCAAGCATATTTCTGAAGTATGCTTGTCAACAGTAAGGTTACCATTTTCATCGACTCCATCCCAATTGGTGTAATCCTCAATCGGAGCGAGGTAGATAGTTGATGATTTCCCACTAACTTGTAACTCGATACATGATTTAGGGTCATCTATATCACCATTAAATTGCCAAGAACCTACTGGGTAAATATTCTGGTCAGGAACTACTTTGTGAGTAATGAATTCGTTTCCGATTCTCCAGGTGAAATCAACGCCGGTAGTATTCCAATCCTCTTTCCACTCAAAATCAAATTCTAAGGCGATTGGATCCTCAGGATTTATATCTCCTTCACATTTTACCACATTATCTTGTAAGTCAGAATCACAACTTGAACTGGACAAAGTAAATTGACCATTCATCGCTGATAATAAAGTTATATCCCAATCCTGCACTATTAGTGAGGGGTTGCTTACAATTATTGTTTGGTTAAACCAACCCTCTTCGATAACCAAGGTGTTTTCATCTATGTCCCAAGAGATTTCTTCATCCCAATCATCAGCCATTGAGAAGGGTATTTGAGATGGTAATGCGAACATAAATGCCATGAAAAGAATGATTCCGATTCTTCTGTGGTCCACATCTGGCAAACCTTTGAAGTCATCAAGAACAATCGGTAATCGAGGATCACTACCTTTCGTAATCAATAATGACGCACATAGTGCTACAACAGGTACCCAAATGCTCCATTCTGAGAATGCTCCAAACAAGAAGGCAAACAGTAGAACTACCATCAATAACATCACTTGGGTAGAACCTGACCTTGCTTCAGGAATACCCATTCTTGCGATTAGAATCCTCCCTCCAGGGAATGTAGGAATTGGTAGCAAAGAAACCCAGCCAAAGAACATCAAAGTAGTTCCTACAAGAATGAAAGGATGCGACCACGATGTCTTGAGGAACATACTCGTTTCACCCTCCATATTCAATCCAATTAAATTGACCAATAATGGAAGGTCGATGATAAGTGGGGATGCTTGAAGTGGAACTATATCTGGAGTGAGTTTGAGACCAAGTAAAGATAGCATCATTCCACATACAATCATTACAATGGGTACAGAAAGACCCGACTTGCCCAATGAGCTGCGGTCAGGCCACAATCTAGCATCGCTGCGTGGAAGAGATGCAAAACCAATGATTCCAAATGGCCACCAAAGCATGGCAGGTCCAGGTAGGGGGAAAAGGTGAGGGAGTCTAACTCCGTTTTTTGCAGCAACCCATTTCTGGACAAATGATGCCAATATCAGAACTGTGAATACCGGCAAGGTATAGCCAATAAGTGCATCTAATGAAGCGTTTTCAGTAAACCACCCACCAGAAGGACGGCCTGAACCCATCCATTTCTCACCTGCATAAACGGTTGTTAGTAGAGAAAGTACCCACATCGAAATGACGAATTTAGGTGATGGCCACTGATACTTAGGGTCTGGAATAAGTTGGATAATCCAAGGGTCATCTGGATACAGACGGGCGTTATAACCAAGGGTTTTGCAATGAGAGTTTATTGTGGCTAATGTCTCATGAAAGTCCTCGTCTTCACTCTTCTCAGACACCAGATATGCAGGAGTTCTGCCACCTATATCTTCCAAGACATGACAGTATCTAGAAAGAACCCTTTGAAGCAATTCACGGTGACTCCAAGAGTCCTTGTGAACCGGGATAGTGTCTTCTTCAGCCATAAACAAGTCTCCCAATGAACTTGGGGGTACGCCCGTCCTCAATGAATGAATCGGGTAAGATATCACTTATTCTTGAAACGTTTCAAGCGGAAGGTCTCTTCTCTTTCCATCTCTTCAAGACGAAGTTGAATGAATACTCGTGCCTCTTCAAGTTCTGGTATGACCTTGAATTCAAGTGCATTTACACGCCTCTTTGTGGCTTCGATTTCAGCAAGAAGACGTTTTAGTGTAGCCTCCATCTCTGCTGCTTTTACCATTCTCTCAATCATATTTCCAAATGAGTCTGCAGCTTCATCAATGTAAGGAGATGAACCAGTAAACCCGATTGAACGTTCACCAAAAGCCTGTTTCAAGTTAGTTCCTGAAACTGAAGGAACTACAACACCCATGATATTTCGGCGTTCAACTTCGACCTCAGGGGATGCTGAGTTCGCAATTGCTGCAGAACGGACCTTAAGTCCGCCTTCAATCGCATTAGCCAAGTCAATACGTTGCTTTGCTAGGCGGTATGTGTTGGTTAATTCCCGCTTAGCCTCAATCATTTCAGACAACAACTTACGGAATTCATGAAACAGACCGTCACGCTTCATCTTGAGAAGTTTGTAACCGTTCTTTGTTTGCTTAATACGTCCTTTCAGCTTGATAAGTTCACTGCGTGTTGGTTTTATGTCAAGTGCCATAAATTTCAACTCCCTTTATCTGGTTCAGTAAACTCACTCGCGGTTATCTGGATGGTACTTGTCGATCCACTTTTGGTCAAGACGTACTAGATACTTGGTATCGATACTGGACATCAAAGTCCAGCACAAATCAAGTGTTTCTTCGATTGAACGGTCTTCGTAACGAGATTGCCTCAGGAATTTATCTTCGAAAACGCCGGAGAATTCTAGAAGTTGCTTGTCACGCTCGTTTAGTGCATCTTCACCAACAATTGCTACTAGTCCACGTAGTTCACGGCCTTGCGCATATGCTGCATACATCTGGTCAGAAACCGACTTGTGGTCTTCACGAGTGGTCTTTTCTCCGATACATGAACCCATCAGACGGGATAGAGATGGCAATACGTTGATTGGCGGATAGATACCCGCTTGGTGTAATTCACGAGAGATAACAATCTGTCCTTCAGTAATATATCCTGAAAGGTCAGGAATTGGGTGAGTGATATCGTCACCAGGCATTGTTAGAATCGGGAATTGGGTGATTGAACCCTTCTTTCCTTTAACCAATCCTGCACGCTCGTATAGCATAGCAAGGTCAGTGTACATGTAACCAGGGTAACCACGGCGTCCAGGTACTTCTTCACGTGCTGCACCGATTTGGCGTAGAGCATCACAGTAGTTTGTCATGTCAGTGTAGATAACCAGAACGTGGTAGTCCTTTTCGAATGCAAGGTATTCTGCGGCAGTTAATGCTAGACGAGGTGTAATGATACGCTCAACAGCAGGGTCATCCGCTAAGTTAACGAATAAAACCGCATTTTCAAGTGCACCGGTTCTCTCTAAATCTGCACGGAAGAAATTGTATTCTTCAGCTGTAATCCCCATAGCACAGAATACTACAATAAATTCTTCATCAGAAGCAGTTAACTTTGCTTGACGAGCAATCTGTAATGCAATATCGTTGTGTGGAAGACCAGACGCAGAGAAAATTGGCAACTTTTGTCCACGAACTAATGATGTACAGCAATCGATTGCAGAGATTCCGGTTTGAATGAAATCGTGCGGGCTACGACGGCTGTATGGGTTAATCGCTGCACCAATAATGTCAGCGGTTTCCTCGGCTACAATATCTGGGCCACCGTCACGGGGACGGCCTGCACCATCGAGAATTCTACCGATAAGATCAGTTGAAACCGGGAGTTTGAATACATCCCCCATGAAAGTTACTCCTGCTTCTCTATCGATTTTTGCAGTTCCTTCGAATACTTGTACGATAACTAAGTCATCGGATGTATCAAGCACTTGTCCATTCTTAATTGTCCCATTGGATAATCGTAGTGATACAATTTCACCAAAGGCAACAGGTTCGGTCTTATTCAAGAAAACTAGAGGTCCCTTGACGTCTGTGATTGTTCTATATTCTTTTCCAGTCATGATTATTCCCCCTCAGTTATCCTCTACAGTAGCGGCTATTTCATCGAGCATGGTTTTCACCATGTCATCAATTGTGTCAATATATCCTTTGTTCAAACGACCACGCATTAGGTCTGAACGTGAAGGTACGTTTACTACGTCCCCAAGTTGAGCGCCAGATGCCATTGCAGCCTTAGCAGATTCTTGGAAGGCAAGGATTGCCTTTGCCATCTTGTATTGCAAGTTGATATCACAATAAGCATCCACTTCGTGGAATCCGTTCTGCTGTAGGAAATATTCTCGAATCATTCGAGCGACTTCCAAAGTCAACTGTTGGTCGACAGGAAGTGCATCTGAACCGACAAGTTGTACAATTTCTTGTAATTCGGATTCAATCTGTAACAATCCAGATAATTCAATTCGGATTTCAGGGAAATCCTGTGCGATGTTATCTCTGAACCATTGGTCTAGACTTTGTGGGTACAATGAATATGAATTCAACCAGTTGATAGCGGGGAAGTGGCGTTGACGTGCAAGGCCAGCATCCAGACCCCAGAATACCTTAACGATACGAAGTGTACCTTGGGATACAGGTTCTGAAATATCTCCACCAGGAGGTGATACAGCACCAATAACAGTAATTGAACCATCTTCTCCATTCAGAGTCTCAACTCTTCCAGCACGCTCATAGAATTCAGCGATACGAGTAGATAGGTAAGCAGGATATCCTTCTTCACCAGGCATTTCTTCAAGACGAGAGGAAATCTCACGCATTGCTTCAGCCCAACGAGAAGTTGAGTCTGCCATAAGAGCAACATCGTAACCCATGTCACGGTAGTACTCTGCAATTGTAATTCCTGTGTACACAGATGCTTCACGTGCAGCTACAGGCATGTTTGAAGTGTTAGCAATCATTACTGTTCTCTCCATCAATGGCTTTCCAGTGTTTGGATCGATCAGATGAGGGAACTCATCCAATACTTCAGTCATCTCATTTCCTCGCTCTCCACAACCGATATAGACAACCAGTTGTGCGTCTGAGTACTTTGCTAGAGATTGCTGCGTAACCGTCTTACCGGACCCGAATGGACCAGGAATACCTGCTGCGCCACCTTTTGCCAATGGGAAAAGGAAATCGAGAATACGCATTCCAGTAACAAGAGGAATTACTGGAGGGTATTTCTGCTGGTATGGCCTTGGTGTCCTAACCGGCCACTCTTGGAGCATCTGCATCTCACTACCATCTTCGAAGGTACAGATGGTCTGTGTAACGTTGAAATCTCCAGATTCGATAGACTTGACTACGCCGCCCTTTCCTGGAACAACCATAATCTTGTGAACAATCGTATCGGTTTCTTGAACGTGTCCAACAACCTGTCCTCCAGTAACTGTATCTCCTACAGCGACTTGTGGCTCAAAGGTCCAAATTTTCTCTAGGTCGAATGCATCTGCATCGACACCACGAGTTAGGAATACTCCCATTTCTTTTTCAAGGGTTGGAAGAGGCCTCTGAATCCCGTCATAGATTTGAGTTAACAAACCAGGACCAAGTGAAACCGAAAGAGTCTCACCTGTGTTCACGACGACTTCTCCAGGTCGTATTCCGGATGTATCTTCATACACCTGAATAACAGCCTTGTCGCCGTGTAATTCAATTACTTCTCCCATCAAGCCTTCCGTTCCAACACGGACAACATCGTACATTGCCGCTTTCATATTAATGGCAGTAACCACTGGGCCTGAAATACGGTAAATCAATCCTTCATTCTTCATATATTATTCCTCCATTTTTTGGAAATCATTTCCACAAGTCGACTCCTATTGCTTTACGAATTGTGTCTCGTAAAGTTGTGTCCTCTTCTGTTCCTATACCAAGAACAGTCGGGGTGACACTTTCAGAAAGCCTTTCACGAAGACGATCTGGTAGGGAGGACAGAACCGCAGAGTCAACTACCACGATTCCCACACCCTTTGTTGTGAGTAAGTCCCTGAACACTTTGGAGGTGGCCTCCTCGCCTTCAGGGTTGTATAATGTACTAATTCCGGCTAACTGGAATCCAAGTGTGAACTCGGGACTGCCTACTACTGCAATTTCCATCCATATCACCTCAGAGCACGTGTGCCTCCAGAACTTCAGTAGCCAGACCAGCCATGCGGCCGCGGACTATGAAGCGCAGGTCTTCAATCTCCTGAATCTTCGCAGATACATAGTGTATTACTGGAAGAGCAGAAATTGGGTGAAGGTAGCTCATTCGCTTCATTTGGGAAGCTTCACGGCTACGCAACCAGGTTATGATTGGGTCCAGAGTTCTCTCCTCATCAGAAGAAGAGACGACATCTTGGAACCCATCAAAATCGAAGTTATTAGACTGCCTTAGTACTTCGAGAAGACCGTCCCTGTTGCCTGCAACTTGAGCGAAACTTCTCTCTTTCAATAAGCGGCCACCTGAAATGAGCGCCTGTGTGATTTCCTCGCTAGATAAGCCAAAAGCATGTCCTTCGAGTATGTTGATAATATTACGGTGATCGATTTCGCTTGCCAAATGGTTACGCAAAACACGTACATCCGGTGCGCCGCCTTGAAGCATGCTCAATGAATGCTTGAAGTAATGGCGGTCTAGAGCGTCTTCGTATGTCTGTAATCCTTCATCCTCACCAATTGCTAGTAACGCCTTCCCGAATGGGAGGCGACGCATTTGTTCAACAGCGTCACGAAGAGTGTTTGATTCTTCGATAATTCGTAGCCATGGTGTGTTAATCTCACTTTCTTCTGGTAGAATAGAGTGAGAGACCTTCTTCACGCCAACTTCGTTTAAGACAGCACGAAGTACGACCTTCGCGTTTTGGTAACGGAAACGTCCTGTGTAAATTTCTACTACATTTCGTACCTTACCATTGCATAGCCCAAGAATGTTGGACAATTCTGCTTGTAAGTTGTGCGTTAGTGCGGCCTCGACCAGATCTCCGCCAGTAAAGTGTCCAGCGTAAAGGTCGATTTCAGTCCTGTAACCACTGTCCGCCACTGCGACGGTCAATTGTTCGGGAGATTGTTGGATGAGCTGACGTAGGCGTGTGCGGTCCATCAGACTCGCTTTGCGAGACTTAGCACGTGCAGCCACGTAAGCGGTATTGTTAGCAAGGATTGACATAATCTTCGACTCCGTAGTTCGTTTATCCAAATAGGGTCTCGTTAACTGCAGCCCTCTGCTCAACCCATGCATTCTCTAACAATGTGTCAAAGCGCAGGTCAAAAGAGAGACTTCCATCCTCTGCTTCAAGGACGAATCCACCTAAGCCATCGACTTCGCTTCCAACAGAATATCCCTTAGCGGAATCTTCTAATGCTGCTCTATCGATTTTTGTAGGGCGTAAAACCATTTTTCCTTCACCTAAACTTCCCGCCTTTTTGACGAGACTCTTAAGCAGACTTGCACGACCTGCAAGACTTGAATCACCAAGCATAGAGCGAGCGCTTGCTAAAGTAGCATCGAGTTCGACTCTTCGGGCAACTAGGACTTCCTTCTGATTAGCCTGGCGGGCAGATGCGACCATTTCGCGAGCGATTTGGTCTGCTTCTTTGTCCGCCTTGCCCGATGCATCTCCACCTATGGAGTCTGCACGAGCCTTAGCATCAGCTAGGATGGTTTTCGCTTCGTCCTTAGCTGCCTTAATGGCAGCCTTGGATTCCGCTTCAGCTGAAGCGGAAATATCCTTTGCGAGTTGTTCTAGCGTCATTCATTCACCTCCGGCTTAGCACCGAGAAAACCTCGGAGTTAGCCAGCACTGCTCATAGGAACAATGGTAGTGCACCTAGAATCACGATGGATTCAGGCAATGCGGTAAAGATTAGAGCTGGTCCGAACTTGGACCCGTCTTCAGCTAGCATACCGACAGCAGCGCTACCGATACTACCTTGGGAGTATCCTGCACCAAGACCTGCTAGGCCAAGTGCGATTCCGGCTCCCATGTAGCGACCCCAGCCGTCATAGTCACCAACAGCTGCTAATGCACCTTGTGCTAGCAGAGTGATGCCCATGAGGACTATTAGTGCTCTTAGGCTCATTTTCAGATTTCGTGTTTTCATTTTATTTTCCTCCTTTTTTGTCCAATTGGGACTATGATATCAGTGGCCCTCCACGTGTAGGGGGCGGCCACCTATTGGTGCAAACTCCTGTCCGGAGCCGTCGTAAAACTTGCCCATCCACTCAACGAAGTGCAGACGGACGGCGTGAATACTCGGTGAGAGTAGTCCAAGCGCAAGTGCGAATACCTGGACACCTATCCAGATTAGGAAACAAAGAACAGCGACAAGATAGTCCCCCGACGATACAGCATCCGCCATACCATGGAATCCCATTTCATTACCGATTTCAGCAATCTTGACTCCAGCAACACCAACCGCCATAACTCGGAGGTAAGATAGGGTGTTCGCAAGCAAGTCCAAATGTCTCGATAGGACCCATGATGATGCCACCAAGCCAGCCAAATCCTTCGTAAACTGCTAGGCCGTAGATCAGACAGATCACGCCGATTACAACCATAGCTGACCAAATTGAACCAGTAAAGGTGCCATATGACTCGTCAGTAACGAATCTAAGAACGTGTGCGGAACCGCCGATTAGAATAAGCATCCAGGAGCCTTTCTCAAAGAACGCTGCAACTGGGCCGTGAGCCCTGAATACATTGATGAATCCGATGATAAAACCGATGAGAAGGTGAGCGCAGCCAAGGTAAATGGATAGCAAAATGTAATCCTGTAGAGCGCCACCTGCTCTATGGAATGGCAGATAGGTGTGCGATAGTCCGAATAATTCATCAAATACTGTGCCAGTAAGAGAATGATGAGTGGCACTATACAATGAATCGTAAAATGCTGCGAATGGAGTCCAGTCTTCGATGATGAAACCGAATGCTTCGGCGGTTAGTACACCAACTATGAATGTAGCAATACCCATGTTCATCAGAATTCTTGCGCCAACTGCGCCGACTGGGTCATGCCCCATCTTTGACTTTAGGAACAATGCTAGTAGCATTATTACCAGGCCGTATCCTGCATCTCCTAAGATTAAGCCATAGAAAATTGGGAAAGTGAAAGCCAGCATACTGGTCGGGTCGATACTACCGTACTTAGGGCGTCCAACCAAGTTGGTGAGTAGAGATGCGTGGCGAGTTATAGCCAAAGTATCGTATTCGACAGGGGGGTACTCTGTTTCGTGGTTGTGATCATGATCCCCATGGCCATGCTCTTCGACAAACTCTTCTATCTTCAGATGTGAACAAGCCTTGGAAAGAACACTTCTTGCATGGTCTGCTTCTGAAGTAGGGAGCCATGCTTCTAGAGCATAAGCGTGGGAGCTAGTTGCACATAGTGTGTGGCCGGTTAGGACCTCACTTTCACGTTCAAGATGTTCTTGAACTGCTAACAGCATTCGGCCATTATTCTGAACCCATGATTCCATCTTGGATTCACAGTCCGAAACTATCTTTTGATTCTTTGAAATATCCTTGGCTGCACCTTTGAGTAATTCTGAAGGTGTTCCTCTTCCGCTTGGAATCTGAATTGGCTTTGCATTCAGTTCGCCCATAGCCATCTGAACTTCTGCAGCCTCTTTACCAGCGCATGCCACCGCAATTACATTTCCAGCAACATGCATTTCAATTCGGCTACTCAGTTCGCCGAATACTTGGTGTGCTTTACGAGCCTTACTTGTCTCTCCAAGATAAACCTCTACCGATGCAAGTTCTGTCATCAATTCCAACGGAACATTTAGTGGAGCTATCACTGATAGTATGGATACTCTTTCTTCTAAGCGAGAGATTTCTGCATCTGCATTATTTTTATTTTCAATG
The DNA here is from genome assembly GCA_949373075.1 of Candidatus Poseidoniaceae archaeon. Classification (GTDB taxonomy): domain Archaea; phylum Thermoplasmatota; class Poseidoniia; order Poseidoniales; family Poseidoniaceae; genus MGIIa-K1. The sequence continues at coordinate 25,349 of CASIBX010000006.1, forward strand.
ATTGAAGAGATTGAGTCTAGATCTCCCCCGAACTTTCCAGAGAGGGCTTGCTTGACAATCTTGGCAGATATCGGCCCTTCTTTGTTTGAGCAACTCAATACTGCAATTGCGGAACGAACCTTAGAGAGTAAAATCGAGACATCGTCTGCATCGGGGTGAGGGGTTCCTACGCTGATACCGTCTGTATCTGCCGAATAAGGAGTCAGGTGGATGTTACCAAGATCTGCACATAATCGCAGAGCTCCGTCCAGTTCCTCGATAGACCCAGCCATTGTGAGGCGAGACATTTCAACAGAACTGAGCATAGTAACACCTCAGTTAGACATTAATGAATCGATTACGAGTTTGACTGCTGTAG
>CASIBX010000007.1 GCA_949373075.1 Candidatus Poseidoniaceae archaeon
GGTAGGACTCGTCAGAATTTGGATTAGTTCCCTCTAACCTTTCCTGACCATCAGGGTACCCATCGCCATCGGTATCAAATGAATCTCCATCATTATCGATCGCTTCAATTTCAGTATTCATTGCATCGATGTAGAATAATAGCATCAAGAATATCGCAACTACTGATGCTCCCATCACAACCCATGTTGAAATCCTCGTACGATATTGTCGCATGGTGAATTCAGCAATAGCTGTAGACTTGCGGTCTAATTTAGACCAAATAGTGTCCATTCTATTACTCATAATGAACCCCCTGTAAGGTACATCAAAATCGATTGAAGGTCATCATCTGGATTATCGATTCCAGTAACTAATTGCCCGCTATCAACGATTAGTTGTGGTAATTTCTTGTGGACTTCTCCAAGGTGCTTTGTCTCAATCAGAAGTTTATTCGGATTAACAAAAGAGATTCCAGTTACTTCTTCTAACTGAATCATACTGTTCGCTAATTTCCTTGGGTTTTCACAATCCAATACAATTTTGTGGGGATGCTGGTCAAGCATTTCTCTTATCGAATGAGAGTTTCCGAGTGCTAGAACTCGGCCACGGTGTAGGATTACTATTTGCTCTGTTATTCTCTCAATCTCATGCAATATGTGGCTTGAAACCAAAACAGTTCTACCCATTGCCCCTAATTCCTTGATTACATTCATTATTGTAGTTCGAGCTAACGGGTCACACCCTTGTAACGGCTCGTCTAAAACAATCAGTTCTGGGTCATTTACAAGTGCATGAGCGATCTTTACTCTTTGACGCATTCCTTTGGAATACTGACCAATTCTTTTGTGCATAACTTCATCTAAAGAAACGAAAGCAAGAACTCTTGCTGCCTCTTTACTAGCCTCATCTCTGGTCATTCCATGAAGTCGTGCAAATGTTGTTATGAAATCAAAAGCAGTCATCCAGTCATACATCTTTTCGTGTTCGGGAACAAATCCAACACGAGAGTATGGTGCTGGGTTTTTCCATGGGTCTGTACCAAACAATCTGATAGCACCAGAACTTGGTTTTATTTTACCCATCATCAATTTGAAGAATGTGGACTTACCTGCTCCATTCATTCCTAAAATTCCAGTTACCCCCCCTGAAATGCCAATCGAAACACCCGCTAAGGCATTGATTCGGCCATACGTTTTGGACACTCTGTCGAACATTATCACTGGAGCATTGGCCTCAGGTTGCCATTGCGTCGTCTCTGCTTTACCATGCTGAGTCATGTCTGGCATCATTCCCTTGTCACCTCCAGTGAAGAGACTCGATTCGCGAGCAAATAAAGTGCTAATCCATTGATTACAACAACGGATATCAAACTCCAAACCCATGGGTGGTCATATGTCATTTCTGTACCTATAAGGGCTTGACAAACATGAGCGACCGCATCATATGGTGAAATCACATAAAGTATAGATTTGTCAAACAAACCATCGATTATTGATGCCATCGAACGGGTCCCCATCAAAATAGCAATCAATCCGATAGCGGGGAAAAACCTCCCTCTTGACACGCTTGAAAGAGCTAAACCGATTGCAGTGTAGGTGAATGATAGAATAATCCCGCACAAGAAAGTTGCTAGGAACATAGGGAATGTGTCGATAATCCACGCCCATCCTTTGCCCATTACTAGAATGTCAACAAAGTAGTATATCGCCAAGGTGCCATCGATAATGAAGAACAAAATTAAGGCTACTGAAAGGAACTTCATGGAAGCATAATCAAACCGGTTTATCGGGCGGGAGAAATAAATCGCACTAGTGCCATGTGCTCTATCCTCAGAGATCATTCCGCCTACTAGTAGGGCTGCTACAATTGGATAATAGAGTATGTTTCTAGGGAAGAATCCCATGACGTGGCCATACATATTATCTCGATTAACTCCCCATATGTCGTAAAGAGTTGTATCGCCGATCATTCCAAACAACAGTGCCATGGCAACATCTGTCATCGATGCTATGACTACGAAGAAAATGAATAATTTAGTAGGTACATTCCACGGCCTGTGGCCCTTCTTGAAAATCCCCAATACGTGGTGGCGTAGTATTGCCCAATTCCTCATCCACCTGGGGTTTAGGGTTCCTTCCCAGGGCTGGTATATCTGCTCAAATATCTGCCCTTGCCCTGCAGTAGCAACCTGGGCGGATGCATCGGCATCTCCTCCATCTGCAGACCATGCTGCTTGCATTTTTGTTTGTCCAGTAACTGGAGTCTCTGCTCCAAAGGATTCTTCTTTATCCGGAACTGGGGCGAAGGGCTGTTCGGCTTTTTCTGTGTCTGACATTTAGACACCTCCAAATAGGTCTTCGCTGCTCTTAACATCGTGGCCAAGCCTTTCCATTATTACCAGGAATAAGTCTTCAAGACTTGCTTCATGGTCATGCATTCTCCTAACTTGTGAGCCAACTTTTGCAGCAGTTTGTAATATGTGGTTGTAGGTTTCATCGCCATTGTGTCCAATGCGCATAGTTCGCCCTTCTCTTCGAACTTTCATACCGATGTCGGTGAGCGCTTCTTCCATTTTGCTAGCAGCCCCCCAAACATGAATCTCAACTTCTTTATCGATTGCTTTCAGGTCCTCGATCTTGCCTTGCGCTGCAAGTTTACCTTTATGCAATAGTACAATATTATCGCATACACTCTCCACATCTTCCATCAAATGAGAGGCCATCAATACAGAGCGGCCACCATTTTTAACGGTTGTTTGCAAGGTGCTGAGCATGAAGTTTCTAGATAGGGCGTCCAGCCCATTACTAGGTTCATCTGCGATAATTAAAGCAGGGTCGTGAATCAGTGCACAAGCAAGTTTTGTAGCTTGTTTCATACCTGTGGAAAAAGTTGAGACCTGCCTGTACCTTTGCTCACCAAGGCCAACATATTCCAATGCTTGATGTGCTCTTTGGAGTGCGATATTCGGATTCATTCCAATCAATTCACCACTGTATCTCACCTGATGGATTGCTTCCATCCCGGGGTTCAATGCCTCATATTCCGGCATGTAACCGATCCGTCGTCTTATTTGGTCTCCTTGATTTCTTATGTTGAATCCCAATACCTTTCCTTCACCCGATGTCAACTGAATTAATCCGAGCATGGTTTTGAGGAATGTTGACTTTCCTGCCCCGTTTGGCCCTAAAAGTCCAGTCGCTCCTTGGCGGATTTCAATATCCAATGAATCCAAGGCCACATGCGGGCCATATGACTTGGTTAGAGCCGTTGATTCAATAATCAAATCTCTGACCATGATTCTTACACATAGAGAACGGCCTTTGAATATGCCCCTTTCAGGGGCAGCCATCTCGTACTTTAATCGCAATACCTTTTGTGAATGTTTGCAATTCCTTAGAAGTGGATTGTGAACGCCCGATTGCCAATAATCCACCTGCTGAATTAACGATTAAAACCGTCTCCCCTGGCCTAATCCATGAATCACATCCCGTGACAAAACCGTGCATGACATTTCGCCCTTCTTTGACGAATGGTTCAGCATCATTATCGACGACTACCCACGCTGGGCCTTCACCAGCATGCAATCTCAAATCTGCAGAATTAAATCCATCAGGAACTGGTGCTTTTCGTAGAGAATGAAGTTTGCGAGCGCCAGGTACGGTAAGTGAGATGCCGCCTTCTCCTAGTCGTGGCGAAAACAGATGAACTCCATCAGAATTAATCATATTTCTTATCCTATCAGTGCGGCTCATTATGAATGTTGAATCTTTGCAAAGTTCTATTGCGTCACTGATGTCGACATTGCATAGAACACATAATTTGTCAACGATTTGATATTGCTTTCTAGTTTCTGAATCACGTTCCTGTGGCTCCATTCCTAATTTTTCAAAAACTCTATTATGCAATTCTTCAGTGTCTGAAATATCTATTGAGATAATCTTTCTATCGTATACTCCAAGTCTTGCTAATTCACGTTGAATCCAAGCATAGTTTGGTTTACGTTTCCATAGCCAATCGGGACCTTCGATATGTGCCCATGGATTTAGGTCTTCAAGACCCCATGGCACTAAGCCGAGCGGCGTCTGAACAAACATTTCATAATCTGAATTGAAAAGTCTATCGATTAAGCCCCCAACCCTTTCTCTCCATGGCGCACTAGCACCGTGGAATACAATCACATCTCCTGGTTTTCTAGACCGCCATCGTGCGAATAGCCTGCGCCTTGCCATTTCGACATGTGGTCTGTGATGTGTATCGGTGCCGCCCCAAGCCTCACCCCCATTTCTCGGCGTAAACTGAGCATTGACTAGCCAATCCCAATGTTCTTCCCATTTACCCAATTCTTCTCCGAATTCTTTAGAGGCTGATATTTCATCTAAAATTAAAGGGTCCATCGAAGAGCGAGCAGGATTTGTTACCAGCCACAAAAATGCTTCACGTAATGCAGGGTGCTCATGACTCCTTCGTTCTGCTAATCTCCAAATAGTTCCATCTCTGATAGCTTGTCTGCATCTAGACATCTCCTGAAGGGTGACTTCTAGATTAAATTTAGAAAGCAGAACAGTTCTCTCTTGCTTTTTCATCGCTCGTACTTCTGAAGGCGTAATGTTAGCGACTGCAGGCACAATAATTGGCCATTCCTCAATGTCAGAAATCCTCTCCGTACCCCAAGGTGTTAGCATCCTACCGTCACGGGCAAACAAAACATATGCAGCGGAGTCGAATAGGTCTGCACCCATGGCAATCAACATTGGGAATAGCATTGGGTGGCCACAACCAAACATGTGCACAGGGCGATCAGGGGAAAGGTTTGATTTACATGCCAGCATGATTTTAGCAAGGTCTCTGTACATTTGTTGTTCCATAACAGGTACTATCCCACCAATCGGGTGCACGGTGAATTCTAGTGCACTCATTCCTGAGGCACTTTTCGCTCTTAATTCTGGAAATAAGCCCCCTTGAATCGGCCCATTTAGCATTACGTTGCCTGCTGTTTTTATAGAAATAGAGGCTCTCTTGATAGTTTCATCAACTGCCTTTTCGACTTGAGAATGAGTCATATCGGGTCTAGAAAAGACATCCAGCATTGTTGCGATATCTACTCCTATATCCTTTTGGAATTGTACAATTTCTTCAACACCAACCTCTACATCTCCATACACATATGATTGAAATGTCCCCGAATCAGTCATAATTACTCCAGGATAATCTATCAGTTCATGGACGCCATCTGATAGTGCTGGTTCTTTCAGATGCTCGTGTTTCCAGATGACATAAGAATTAGTGATAAGAGCTTGAATGCCATATTTGTCCCACATTTCACGCGGTTCAATAGTTCGAATATTTGGATTTATGACTGGTAGCAAACATGGAGTTTCTAGAATGCCGTGCTTAGTGTGCAATTTGCCCAATCTGGCCTGCCCGTCTCGTGAAGATATTTCGAAACGACCCTCGTCTTTTTCGCGGCAAGGTTTCGGGTCAGCACGCCTTCCATCTTGCCACTTCATAATTGGCCGTCAAGCACTATGGGCATCAACCTTGTTGTCTAATTAACAAATTATACGAAATCTACCTTGCCGTGAGCTAGAATGAACTCTCTACCAAGTTCGTCGAATGTATCGAGAAGGCTGGAACAAAAACTGATTTTGGATATTTCATCATCATTTTCTAAATCTTCTTTGACACCCTGAAGTGTCCCCGGTGCCGCTCCACATGATAGGCAGGCTCCTGTCAGATCCAAAACTAGAGATATTTGTTTTCCTGAGGCTTCTTTTTTTGTAATAGCAATTCCGCCACCATGGCCATCTAATGCTGCTCTGACGGGCCCCAGTCTTGCCAAAAGGGCAGGGACTAAATCTTCAATTCCATGTAGTGAAGTGTTCCTTAGTACCTCATCTTCTTCAGGATTTGAAACCTCGGCAACACGCTTCTCAGCTTCGACTTTCATAGCAGCAGCGGCCTCTAACCTGTACTGCTCAATCAAGTCCTCATCCATGACATTGCGTTCGGCTTGCTCTTCAAGAACCCTCGCTTTGAGATTAGCGTGGCGTACAGTCATTCATAAAGGGGCAGCGGTAGGGGTAAACATGGGAGACGAGTTATTGAGTATCGATAGCCTCCATGTCAGTGTAGCGGATACTGAGATTATCAAGGGTGTTTCCCTAAAAATCAGTATTGGCGAAGTACATGCCATAATGGGCCGTAATGGCTCAGGCAAGTCTACTTTAGTCAACGCAATCATGGGTCATCCGGCTTACGAGATAACTTCTGGCACAATCAAGTTTAACGGCGTTGATGTCGAAGAAATGGAAGTCTTTGAAAGAGCAAGAGCAGGTATGTTTCTTTCGTTCCAATATCCGGCGTCAATCCCCGGTGTCCAAGTAGGTACATTCCTTCGTAAATCAGTATCTTCAGTACGTGGCGATTCCGCTCCAAGTGCTAGAGAATTCAGAAAAGAATTGAAAACTCACATGGAATCACTAAACATGGACAAGTCATTCCTAGCTCGTTATGTAAATGATGGATTTAGTGGTGGAGAAAAGAAGAGATTAGAAATTCTTCAAATGCTATTGTTGAACCCTCGCCTAGCATTGTTAGATGAAACCGATTCTGGTCTTGATATCGATGCATTGCGTGTTGTCGCAGATGGAATAAACAGTGTAGCGCCTAATGCTGGATGTTTACTAATTACTCACTATGAAAGGTTACTAGAACATGTCAAACCAGACTATGTACATGTAATGATTGACGGAAAAATAGTCAAGACTGGTAACGCAGGTTTGGCAAGTGAATTGGAATCGAAAGGTTATGATTGGTTGGAAGTTTAGGAGGTGTAATGATGTCAGGAGAAGAAGCTCGAGATGCTGTTGGAGATTATCGCTATGGATTCCACGATCCGGAGAATTCAACTATCCGGTTCGATAAAGGGCTTTCAGAACAAGTCGTTCGTGACATTTCTGAACTGAAGGAAGAACCTCAATGGATGACAGACATTCGTGTGAAGGCTTATCGCCGTTTCATCGAAATGCCAATGCCGACTTGGGGTAACTGTGGCATGCTTAATCAGATTGATTTTGATTCAGTTACATACTTCCTTCGCTCGTCTAAAGGAACAGAAAACAATTGGGATGATGTCCCTGAAGATATCAAGAGAACATTTGAGCGATTGGGTATACCTGAAGCCGAACAGAAGTGGCTTGGAGGAGTTACTGCTCAGTATGAGTCAGAGGCTGTTTACCATTCAGTACGAGAAGATTTGGAAGAGCAAGGTGTATTGTTTTTGGACATGGATTCTGGTTTGAAGAAATTCCCGGATATAGTCAAGAAATATTTTTGTACAGTAGTTCCTGCTAGCGACAACAAATTTTCTGCCTTGAATACAGCCGTTTGGTCTGGCGGATCATTCATCTACGTACCAAAAGGTGTGCATGTTGAAATGCCAGTTCAGGCTTATTTCCGAATCAATGCTAAGAATATGGGTCAATTTGAACGTACTCTAATTATTGCTGATGAGGGCTCTTCAATAAACTACGTTGAAGGCTGTACTGCCCCTACTTATTCGACAGAATCTCTCCACTCAGCAGTTGTTGAGTTAATCGCCATGGAAGGTGCGAAAATCCGATATTCTACAGTTCAAAACTGGTCAGCTAATGTTTACAACTTAGTTACAAAGCGTGGTATTGCATACAAAGATGCAACTATCGAATGGGTTGATGGAAATATTGGTTCAAAATTAACGATGAAGTATCCTTCAGTCATCCTCAAAGGAGAAGGCGCACATGCTGAAGTAATTTCAGTCGCTTACGCAGGTAAAGGACAACACCAGGATGCGGGTGCGAAAGTACACCACTTGGCTCCAAATACTACCTCGAATATTCTATCAAAGTCAATTAGCAAAAATGGCGGGCGTTCGTCCTACCGTGGTATGCTACAAGTTTCACCTAAAGCACATGGTTGCCGCTCAAAGGTAGTTTGTGATGCACTTATGTTGGACGCAGACAGCCAATCAGACACCTATCCTACAATGGAAGTCGGAAATCCGACTGCGGATTTAGAACATGAAGCAAGTGTGTCCAAAGTTAGCAATGACCAATTATTCTACTTAATGTCCCGTGGACACAGTGAAGAAGAAGCGATGGGTATGATAGTCAATGGTTTCTTTGAACCATTTACTCGAGAATTACCAATGGAATATGCAGTTGAACTCAATCGTCTTCTTGAATTGGAGATGGAGGGTGCAATTGGATGATGCAATATCCGCAAATATCAATTCCACCACGTTCAGAACATCTTTGGCGCTACACTCCTTGGAGGAGAATCCATCCAACCAAGGTCGAAGAAATGCCAATGGCAGACCCGATCAACTTCTCAACAGGTGAAGATTCAGTAATGGATGACAGTAGCGAAATTGGTCGCTCATTCATACATTCCATTTCGAAAGTCTGTAATTTAGTAACCATTGACAATGAACACTTGGAATTAGATTTGCGTTGCTCTGGGCATATTTGTGCTGGAGAATTAAATTTGGTTTCGAGCGGTAAATCATCCCTTATCATCAGAGTTTCAGGAGATGCTGGCTGGACTGGGTTACGGGTTATTGGTGAAGTTAAAGGTACGTTGTCAGTTGCTTTGATCAACGACTTAGCAGAAGATGGCCACTTGCTACGCTGCGAAGATTGGACCGTTGGCCGGGATTCAACATTAGAGATTTCAACCCTTTCAGTTGGAGGCATCTTAAACAAGTCCGATATTCGAATTGATTTGAAACTTAATGGTGCCGAAGTACGCACAGGTATAGCGTCAAATGGTCACAAAAGTCGTCATGACGACCACCATATCGAGATTCAACATTCTGTTGGACACACTAACTCTTCTCTCGTCATGCATGCAGCCTGTGGTGGCGCTTCGCATTCAGTGGGCACTGGTTTGTTAACTATCTGTGAAGGCGCAGACGGTAGTGATGCGGGCCAGGTTTTCCGCAACTTGCTTTTGTCAGAAAAAGCTCGAGCTGAAGCAATTCCTGAGTTGGAAGTTTTAGCAGACGATGTCAAAGCAGCACACGGTGCTGCCAGTGCTCCAGTAGATTCTGAACAGATTCATTATTTAGCATCGAGAGGATTAAATTTCGAAGAAGCTTCTACGTTAATAGTTGAAGGTTTCTTGATGGATGCCTTTAGACAGGTGAGAAATAAAGAGGTAGTTGAAACTCTTAGAACCAGGCTGTTAGTACATCTTGAATGTCTCATCAAGGGGTGAACAAATGAAACAAGACTTCCCCATACTATCTCGCAAGGTAAATGGTAAGCGTTTGGTATATCTTGATAATGCTGCTACTACTCAAAAGCCATCATGTGTTATAGATGCTATGAGCGAATACTATTCTTTGTCAAATGCTAATGTTCACAGAGCAGTACACACGCTTGCTGGTGAAGCAACCGAAGGTTATGAGGCTTGTAGGAAGTTATTGAAGAAACGTTTCAACTCGAATCATGCAATAATAACTAGCGGTACTACAGAAGCGATTAACTTAGTTGCTCACGCCTGGGGTGAGTCCAATTTACAATCAGGCGATGTAGTCTTACTTACTGAAATGGAACATCACAGCGATATTGTTCCTTGGCAAATGCTAGCTGAAAGAAAAGCCATAGAGTTGAGGTATGTTCCTGTAATTGATGGCAGGTTGGATATGGAGGCATTTGATGTGGCATTAGATGGTGTCAAATTAGTTTGTGTAGTCCATACATCTAACGTTTTAGGAATAAGAAACCCAATTGAAAAAATAATTGCAGCGTCTAAAAATGTAGGCGCAAGAGTTCTTTTGGATGCAGCCCAAGCTGTTCCTCATGAAGAAATGGATTTCAAAGAACTAGGTGCTGATTTTATGGCCTTTAGTGCTCATAAAATGTGTGGGCCAACCGGTATCGGTGCATTATTGGTTAGCAATGATGCATTTGGTGAGATGGAGCCCTTTATGGGCGGAGGAGATATGATCGAGACGGTTACTCTTCAAGGCTCAACATACCAAACCAACGAGCACAAATTCGAAGCAGGAACTCCAAGAATTGCTGAAGGTGTAGGATGGGCAGCCGCTCTTGAATGGCTTTCTAACATTGATCTGGAATCACATCACAAAAGGTTGCTTTCAATAGCTTCGGGTGTTAAGGATGAACTGATCGCTAAAGGCATGACTGTGTATTCTACCCTCGGCCCTGAAGATGCGGCTGTAATCTCATTCACTCATCCTACAATACATCCAGAAGACTTTGCAAGACTGCTGGATGCACAGGGGATTGCTGTTAGAACTGGCCATCACTGTGCACAGCCACTGATGAATAAATTAGGAATCAGTGGCACAATACGCGCCTCTTTTTATCTGTACAATGACCAATCTGATGCTGATACATTCCTATCTGGAATCGATAGGGTATTGGAGGCGATGGCATGACTTGGTCTGTCGCAATCCAAGAAATCATCGATGAGTTTCAAGACATAGATGAGCAATTCGAACGACTAGAGGTTTTGATGGACTTTTCTGAAGAGGTCGAAGTACTTCCAATTGAGCTTTGGAATGAAAGAAACTTGGTCAAGGGATGCCAATCTATTGCTCATATTGTAGTCGAAGTTACTGAGGGTGTTGTTTGGATGAAAGCAGCTGCTGATGCAAAAATGGTTCAGGGCCTACAAGGGCTATTATCCATCGCAGTGAATGGCTCCACTGCAGAACAAGTACTTTTGCTGACTCCTGACTTTGCAGAAGAGGCAGGTATCCTGAACAGTTTAACTCCTTCACGTTCAAATGGTTTCAGAACCATGTTTGATATGGTTCAAAATAATGTTAGGATGTTGATACAATGAGTACGAAGGAATTGGTAATGGATGCGCTTGATGATGTAGAAGACCCCGAATTGAAACTATCTATTGTCGAGTTAGGTCTCGTATATGATGTGAGGTTTGAATCGAAGGACGGTCTACAGCACGCTGAAGTTGATATGACATTGACCAGCCCCGGTTGTCCAGCAGCAGCAGAGATTATGGCTGCTGCGCATAGGGCCGCACTCAATGCTGTTGAAAGCGTCCACATCAATTTAGTTTGGTCGCCAAGATGGGACCCCAAACTTCACGCTAGCGAAGATGCCAAAATGGATATGGGAATCTGGGATTGATCACAGATAAATTTCTTTTCTATGAATGACATTGCGTGGACCAAGTCTACGTTTTCTAATGTCTGCAAGTAGGCTTTTACCTTCTTCGTTTCTGCTGTAGCATAATTCACTCTTGCCGATATAATAATTCCAATGCTTTTGAAATATCT